>DATNAT010000233.1:0-4902 GCA_035572355.1 Gemmatimonadaceae bacterium | reverse complement strand
GGGGTTGGCGCAGGACCTTCGATTCGCCGGCCGGTCGCTGACGCGGTCGCCCGGATACGCCGCGACCGCCGTGGCGACGATCGCCCTCGGCCTTGGCGCCGCGCTGGTCATGTTCGCGATCGTGAACGGCGTGCTGTTGCGACCCCTCGTGTTCAGACAGCCGGAGCGGCTCATCGGCGCATGGTTCGATATGCCGGCGATCGGGTTGTCGCGTGCACAGCAGTCGGCGTCGACCTATCTCACGTTCCTGGCCGACGCCCACACGATCGACGGGATCGGCGTGTACAACGAGGGTGAGGTCAACGTCGCCGACGCCGATGGCTCGCGGCCGCCCGAGCGCGCACCGAGCGCCGGGTTCACGGCGACGTTGTTCTCGGTGCTGGGGGTGCCGGCGCTGCGCGGCCGCGCGTTCACGGAGGCGGAAGACCAGGCGGGCGCCGCGCCGGTGATGCTGATCAGCGAGCGGATGTGGCGGACGCAGTTCGGCAGCGCACCCGAGATCGTCGGGCGGAGGCTCGACATCAACGGCGTGCGACGCGACATCGTGGGCGTGATGCCGGCGAGCTTTCGCTTTCCGACCGCCGCGACGGACGTCTGGATTCCGCTCGGGTTCGACCGCGCGAATCTGCCGGCGAGCGCCTTTGCCTACAGCGGCGTGGCGAGGCTCAAGCCGGGGGTCAGCATCGCGGATGCGCAGCGCGACTTCGCGGCGGTGTTGCCGCGCGTCGCGGAGCGCTTTCCCTCCTTCGTACCGGGCATCACGACGCGTGAGATCATGGAGCAGACGCATCCGCGGCCGGTGCTGACATCGCTGCAGGAGGACATCACGGGCGGCGCGGCGAGCACGTTGTGGGTCATGGCCGGGGCCGCGGCGCTCCTTCTGCTCGTGGCGCTCGTCAACGTTGCGAACCTCATGCTGGTCCGCTACGACGCGCGGCAGCGCGAGTTCGCCGTACGGGAAACGCTCGGTGCGGGACGAGCGCGTGTGGCGCGCTATTGCGTGCTCGAATCGGCCGCGATCGCCGTCGCCGCTGGCGCGCTGGCGCTGGGTGTAGCGTGGATCGTCGTGCGCCTCCTCGTCACCAAGGGGCCAGCGGATATTCCGCGACTTTCGGAGATCGCGATCGACTGGCGGGTCGCGGGCTGCGCAATTCTCCTGTCGGCCCTCGCCTGTTGCGGGTGCTCCGCGGTTCCGGCGTTTCGAATACTTCGCGGCGGCGCGTCGCTGCGCGGATCGGTCCGCGGCGGCACGGCGAGCCGCGCGCAACTTCGTGTGCGACAGGTGCTCGTCGGTGCGCAGATCGCGCTCGCGCTGGTCGTGCTCGCGGGATCGGGGTTGCTGCTGCGGTCATTCGAGCGGCTGCACGCGGTGCGGCCAGGGTTCGACGCTGAGGGCGTCGCCACCGTCTGGGTGTCGCCGCCGCGCGTGCGGTATGCGACCGATCCCGAGCTCGTTCGCTTCTACACGGCGCTCCTCGAACGCGTCGCCGAGCTGCCCGGCGTCACGGCCGCTGGACTGACGTCGCGACTGCCGCTCGAGACGCGCGGCATCAATCCCAATCCGCTCTACCCGGAAGATCAGGCGGAGTGGGCGACGAAGCTGCCGCCGCTTCAGATCTTCACGACCGTGGGCGGCGACTATTTCCGCGCGCTGCGCATCCCGATTCTCGCCGGCGCATCATTCGATCGGGCCAGCACACCGCGCGACGGAGAGGCGATCGTCTCGCGGTCGACGGCGCAGTTCTTCTGGAAGGATTCGACCGGCCGCGCGGCGCTGGGCAAACGCTTCCGCGCTCTGCCGACCGGTCCGTTGTACACGGTCGTCGGCGTCGTTGCGGACACCCACGACACGACGCTCGCCGCGCCGCCGTCGCCGACGGTGTATTTCCCCGAGCTCGTGCGCCCCGACTCGGCGATCCGGCGCAAGGCCTCGACGATGGCGCTCGTCGTGCGGACGAGCGGCGCGCCGTCGGCGGTCGTGCCGGACGTGCAGCGGGCCGTGCACGACCTCGACGCGACGCTGCCGACGTTCGACATCGAACCGATGACGGCGCGACTGCGTGCGGCGACGGCGCAACTGGCGTTCGTGATTCTCGTCCTCGGCGGGGCAGCGGTCGCGACGCTGTTGCTCGGCGCGATCGGTCTGTACGGCGTGACGGCGTACATCGTCACGCTTCGCCGGCGAGAGATCGGGATCCGCATCGCGTTTGGCGCGTCGCCGGCGAGCGTCGCCGGCGCGACGACGCGGCAAGGCGTGGCGCTGGCTACCGTGAGCGTGGGAGCGGGACTGGTGCTGTTTGCCGCGAGCGCGCGGTTGATGCGCGGATTCCTGTTCGGCGTTGCGCCGTGGGATCCGGCAACGATGGCTGCCGCGTCGCTGACGTTGCTCGCGCTCGGCGCGCTGGCGAGCTGGGTGCCGGCGCGGCGGGCGGCGAGAATCGATCCGGTGGAGGCGTTGCGCGCGGAGTGAGTCGGCTCAGACGGCCGTCACCGCTTTTCGACCACCAACAGCACGTAGGTCCCGGGCATCATCTTCGGGCGCTGGCGCGAGGACGCGCCGGGGGCGGGCGCCTCGAACTTGGCGGCGGAGAGGAAGATGGCGTGCGATGCGGTATCGAGTCCCATGTTGCGCGAGCCGGCCATGGTGTGCAGCGTCTGGACGACGCGGTAGCTGTTTGGAGAATCCTCATGGATGACGGTGAGGGTCCCATCGGCGCCGGAGGCGAAGGCATCGCCGGTCGACGGATCGAAGCCGGCGCCGTCGACGCCCGCGCCGATGGGAAGGGTCGCGATCACCCTGCCGGCAGTGTAGTCGGACACGGCCATGACGCCGCTCCGGCAGCCGCTGAACAGCCGGTGGTGCGCGGCGTCGATCGCCATCGCGACGGGATTCGTGCACGGCGCGGTGGGCCAGCGGCGGGTCACGGTGAGTGATTTGGCATCGATCTCGACGACTTCACCGTTGTCGGTGAGATTCGCGTACACCTTGCCGTCCCCCGCCGAGACGCCGTATTCCGGTTTGCCGCCGAGGTCGATGTTCGTGACGACGGCGCCGGCGGCGGGATCGAGCACGGTGGACGAGTGCGCATCGCCGTTGAACGTGAAGACGCGATTCGACGGCGCGTCGTAGATGATCGCGTCGGCGTCCTCGGCAGCGTGGATCTTCCCGAGCGGTTTGAATGTGGCAAGATCGAACATGACGACCGAGCTGTCGCTGCCGGACGTGGCGAATCCGTGGCCGCTCGGGGCGGCGATTGCCGTGCCGTGAGCGCCGTGGATGCCCGTGACTTCGCCGAGCAATTGTCCCGTGCGCTCGTCGACGACCATGACGCGATCCTGCCGGCCGATGAAGACGCGATGGTGCGCCGGATCGGTGACGAGATAGTCCCAGCTTCCGGCGCCGCCAACGGCGTAGGTGTGGGTGATCTGATAGGTGCCGCTCTGGGCGGCAGCTGCTTGCGCGGCGACGATGGCGATGAACGGCAGCAGGCGGCGCATGCTGAGCTCCGGCTCGGGTGGTATCGAAATTCTACACGGTGACGGCTGTCGCGAGGATGACGCCGCGGCCGGACTGACTCAGCAGCTCCGGAGCGTCCGCAGACAGCCGCGGCCACGTCGAACGAAACGAGAGCCGCGCTGCGGCGGGCAGCGCTCCGCCCGCATCACGCGACTGTGCCCGCGTCGCAATCGCACGACGTAAACAAGTCGTATGTGCGCGAACTATTCCGCGCCTCGAGCTGTCTATGAGAATACTGAACGAGCATACTCAGGTCGAGCGTTCGATGGCTCGATGCACGTGAAGCACCTGAAGCACCACGAGCGTGAATCGAAGCACGCTCACCTGCTCGGAGGCCACGATGCCCCGGCACGCCGGTTGGTTCCGCTGCTGCACGCTCGCTGTCGCTTCGCTCGCCGCGGCGTGCGCGCCGCTCCCGACACGGAGTGCCTTCTCATCGCCAGCTCCGGCGCGAGAGCTGACTGACGGCGGCCGCGGCGCGCCGACGCTCGAGCGGCGCGATTTCGCCGCGCTCGATGTCATGAACGCCGCGGACGGTATCGGTCGTCTACGGCCGGATTTCCTGCGCGGGTCCGGCCGATGGCCGTCGCTCGGCGTGCCGGAGATCGCGGTGTACGTCAACGGCGCGTACGACGGCGATCCGTCGACGCTCCGCCTCATTCCCATCGAGGCGATCAACTCGGTGAGCTTTCTCCAACCGGTCAGCGCGTACGCGCGGTTCGGCCCGCGCTGCCGCTGCGCGAACGGCGCGATCGTGGTCGACGTATTGGGAAGTCGTTGACGATCTGATCAGTGCTGGCCGCAGGTGTCGCCACGCTTTACGCGCGCGCGTCGGGCTCGCGGCTCTGCGTGGTCGCCTCCGCCTGGCGCTTGGCGGCGTGATTGCCCTCGGCGAACTCCTCGAGCATTTTGGAATTGAAGGCTGGGATGTCGTCCGGTTTACGGCTCGTCACGAGTCCCGTGTCCGTCACGACCTCGCGGTCCACCCAATCGCCGCCCGCATTCCGAATGTCGGTCTGAAGCGAGGGCCACGACGTGAGAGTGCGATGCCGCACGACGTCGGCTTCGACGAGCAGCCAGGGCCCGTGGCAGATCGCGGCGATGGGCTTGCCCGAATTGAACATGCGCTGCACGAACCGCACGGCGCGTTCGTCCTGGCGGAGGCGATCGGGATTCATCACGCCCCCGGGAAGCAACAGTGCGTCGAACGCCTCGGGCCGTGCCTCATCGAGCGTCGCGTCGACCTGAAGCTCGTCTTTCCAGTTTCCCTTTTGCCATGACTTGATCGTGCCCGACTTGGGCGAGATCAACGTCGTGGTGGCGCCAGCCTCGTCAAGGGCTTTTCGCGGCTCGGTGAGCTCGGCGTGCTCGACGCCGTCAGTGGC
>DATNAT010000232.1:0-12488 GCA_035572355.1 Gemmatimonadaceae bacterium | reverse complement strand
CACAGCGCCTCGCCGTGCTCGCCGAGCTGCGCGGACCTGCCAAGGCGGCGGCGGCGTTGATGCTTGGCTCGGGGATGGAGCTGGCCGCAATTCTTCGGCTGCGGGGCCGCGATGTCTCTCGAGACCGTTCGCGCACGGTGTTCGCCGATGGCACGAAAACGGATTCCCGCTCGCGACACGTCACCGTTGATGCCTGGGCGTGGCCGATCGTCGAGGCGCACGCGCGCAGCATCGTCGGTACAGCTCACGTCTTTCCATGGAGCGAGACCACAAAAGGTGTCGCGTTGCGCGAGTCGTTCTATCGCGCTCAGGTTCGCGCCGGACTGTGCGAGCTTCCGGCGACGTCAGAGCACGGCTATTTGCTCTGGAACGCAGTCAACCCGCACACCTTGCATGACTGTCGCCACACGTACGCGGTCTGCCGCGGCCTTGGACTCGACGGCGAGCCGGCGCAAGACAACGTCTTCCTCGCCAGCCAACTCGGCCATGCCGACGAAACGATGGTGACGCGCATCTACAAACGGCTCGCCCCAGCGCGCCGCCAACAGCTACTCGCCGAGGCGGCGACGTTGCGGCAAGCGAGTCGTAGCGCCTAGATTGCTAGCACGGCGCTAGTTGGCGCGCGGTGTGTCATAGTTTCTGTCATAGCGCGGTAGATGGTTAGCGGTCGAAATTCGTAAGTCGTTGTGTAGCATCGTTGGGGAGGTGGCCGAGAGGCTGAAGGCGGCGGTTTGCTAAACCGTTATACGGTCAAAAGCCGTATCGAGGGTTCGAATCCCTCCCTTCCCGTTTTCACCGCAAGCCCGCGCACAGCGCGGGCTTTTTGCTGCTCGCCGTTCACGTTGGCGGCACTCGATAGTTTTCACTCATGCACCGCCTCCGCTTCGCCCCGTCGCCAACCGGCTACCTCCACGTCGGCGGCGCCCGCACCGCGCTCCTCAACTGGCTGTTCGTCAAGAAATACGGTGGCCAGTTTCTGCTTCGCATCGAGGACACGGACAAGCTTCGCAGCACCGACGACAGCACGCGCGCCATCTTCGAGGGCCTCGAGTGGCTCGGACTTCTCTGGGACGAGGAGGTCGTGTACCAAGGAGCGAATCTGCCGCGGCATCAAGCCGACGCCCGGCGCCTCGTCGCTGAGCGCAAGGCGTATCGATGCTTCTGTACCACGGCCGAGCTCGACGAGCAACGCAAAGCCGCCGAGGCGCGCGGACAGGCGTTCAGGTACGACCGGCGCTGCGACGCTCTGAGCGCCGACGAGGTGCAGCGCCGGGTCGACGCCGGCATGCCGTTCGTCATTCGCTTTCGCATGCCCGAGGGTGAGACGTCGTGGACGGATCTCGTGCACGGCCACATCACCTTTCCGAATCAGGACATCGGCGAGGGCGACTTCATCATCCTGCGCTCCGACGCCACGCCGATCTACAACCTGGCCGTGGTCTCCGACGACATCGCGTCGGGGATCACGCTCGTCATGCGCGGCGACGATCACGTGTCGAACACGCCGAAGCAGATTCTCCTCTACCGCGCGCTCGGCGCCGCGCTGCCGGAGTTCGCGCATCTGCCGATGATCCACGGGATGGACGGCAAGAAGTTGAGCAAACGAAACGGCGCGACCGCGGTCGGCGACTACCAGCACATGGGCATCCTCCCGCAGGCGATGCTCAACTTTCTCGCGCTGCTCGGCTGGTCGCCGGGCGACGACGTGGAGATCATGACGGTGCCGCAGATGATCGAGCGCTTCACGGTGGACGCGCTTTCAAAGAAGGCGGCCGTATTCGACATGAAGAAGCTGGAATGGATGAATGGCCAGCATCTGAGCGCGATGCCCGCGGCGGAGCTGGCCCCTCGCATCACGCCGGCACTCGTCGCCGCGGGGCTCGCGGCCGAGCGCGAACTGGCGGCGCGCGAGTCGTGGTACTTCGGGCTGCTCGACCTGCTCAAGGTGCGGGCGCGCACGACGGACGACATCGTGCGTCAGGCAATGCCCTACTTTGGTTCGGTTATTGGATACGATCCGGCGGCGACGGCGAAAGTATGGAAGGATGCCGATGCCACCGTCGAGCTCTTACGCGCGACGCGCGACTCGCTCGCCGCAGTGCGCGAGTGGTCGCCAGCCGCGCTCGAGGAGTCGTTGCGCGCGCTCGCGTCTGCGCGGGGAATCGGCGCGGGCGCGCTCTTTCAGCCGCTCCGCGTCGCGCTCACGGGCATGACGGCGAGCCCGGGGATTTTCGAGGTGCTCGAGCTGCTCGGCCGCGAGCGCGCATTGGAGCGCATTGACATGGCAGTGCGGTACATCGGCGAGACGACGGCCCGCGCATGACACGCCAGTCGCCTCGGTCGGCTCTGTGCGCTGGGTCACGTTCTCTGCATCCGTGAACCGATTCGCGTCAAACGAGCGTTGACCGCGAGCGCAACTCTCAGGTACATTAGCGCACGCCGAGAGAGAGTTGGACCGCTACACGGGGACGACCGCGGATGCCGGAGCCACTCACGCAGCTCGAGCAACGCGTCTATCACTATCTGATAGACTTCCTCGCGGACAACACGTACCAGCCGAGCATCCGCGAGATTGCGCGCCAGTTTCAGATCAAGTCGACGAAGACGGTGTCCGACTTGTTGCACGCGCTGGAGCGCAAAGGCTACATCGAACGCGATCACTCGCGGTCGCGCGGTGTCCGCCTGCTCGGCTACGCCGCGGCCAAGGGCACGCAACCGGTCCCGTACTACGGCCGCATCCATGCCGGTGAACCGTCGCTGCTCGCCGAGCACCGCAGCGGCTACATCACCATGGACCGCCGCTTCTTGCCGAGCGACGATACGTTTTTTCTAAAGGTGAAGGGCGACAGCATGCGCGGCCGCGGGATCCTCGACGGCGACTACGTGCTGATCAGCCCGTCGGCCACGGCGAAGGACGGTGACGTCGTCGGTGCACGCTTCGGCGAGGAGGCGACAGTGAAGACCCTCACTCACCGCGGCTCGACGATCGTGCTCGAGCCGGCGAACGACGGCGAGCGCTCCATCGACGGCAGCGGTAGGGACTTCGCGCTGCTCGGCGTGGTGTGTGCCGTGTTCCGGCCCTTGTGGGAGCGGCAGCCGGCGGCGGAGCTCGCAGGCGCGATCAGCTGATCCGCATCAGGGAACGATCGACGCGGGCTTCGCGCCCTTTCCGTTCGCATCCTGCGCTTCACGCTTCTCGCGATCCTTGCGAGCGCGGATGCGTTTGACGGCGGCGTCGAAATCTTCCTGACTCATTCCCTGCGCGTGGCTGTAGATGTCGTTCTGAATCCACGCCGCGTTGCGGTTCTGAATGAGTTGCTCGCCGTTCACGCCGTAGGGGTTGAGCGGCAGCGCGGCGAGGATTGCCGACGGCACCTTGAACTTGCCGAGATAGATGTACTGAGAATCCATACCGTACTTCTGGCCGTTGTGATCGACCGTCCAGTCGCGCGGGGAGCGCCCGGCATGCTCCTCGGCTTCGATCTCGGCTTCACGATACGCCATGAAGATCGCCTTGACCGCGCTGTCGTTGCGCGCGGCAGTGCTGAGCGGCACGCGCAGCTCCTTGGGGCGGAGCTCGATGCGTGAGTCGGGAAGCGCCGCTTCGACGCCCGTGGCGATGCCCGGCGCTCCGGTACCTGTGCCGTTCGGACTCCCCGCCGTCGCTGCGGCACTCAGATTCGGCGGCGGGATTGGTGGAAGCGTGGTCGGAATGATGGTCGGAGCGAGCAGCGTCACCGGATTCGCCGCCTTCTTGGGCGGTTTGGCGGCGGCCGGCCCGGTACCACCCTGTCCGCGCGGCGCGGGCTGCACGTTCACATAGTGGATTGGCGCCGGTTCGGGCGGCGTCGAGCTGCTGAACAGCGCGCTGATTGGATAGCGGAAGGTGATCGACGCGATGAGCACGATCGCGACGGCGTGCGCGGCGAGCGACAGGGCGATGGAGCCCTTGCTCCGCCGCCCGCGCTCGAAGCCGAGTCGTGGCAGCCGCTTCATGCGACGGCCGCTCCCATCGACGCGAGCACCCGGCCGGCGCGGCGCGCCGCTTCGGCGATGCGATCGGGATTCGTGATGAACGAGATGCGGAAGAACCCTTCGCCGCCGGCACCGAAGCTGGAGCCGGCCATGACGACGACGCCCTCCTCCTCGAGCAACCGCTGGGCGAAGAGCGAGCTGGGAATCTCGCCGGGAAGGGGAATCCAGAGATACATCGTGGCGCGCGGCGTGTCGCAGCTGAATCCGGCGGCACGGAAGGCATCGACCGCGGCGTCGCGGCGCTGCTTGAACACCTCGACGTTGGACGGGACGAAGTCGTCATAGCTCTCGAGCGCCGCGACGCCGGCCGCCTGCACCGCCATGAACTGGCCCGTGTCGGTAAACGATTTGATGCGCGACAGGACGGCGCAGTGCTCGCGCGAGGCGGCGGCCCAACCGCAGCGCCACCCGGTCATGTTGTAGGTCTTGGAGAGCGAGTGGAACTCGATCGCCACGTCGCGCGCGCCGTCGATCTCGAAGATACTCGGCGGGCGGTAGCCGTCGAAGGCGAGCTCGGAATACGCATTGTCGTAGACGAGCAGGATGTCGAGCGCGCGGCAGCGCGCGACGACGCGCTCGAGATAGTCGCGCGGGGCGACGGCGGCGGTCGGGTTATTCGGGTAATTCAAATAAAGAATTCTGGTCCGGCGCAGCGTCTCGTCCGGAATCTCGTCGAGATCGATCAGGAAGTCGGTGCGCGGCCGGAGCGCGTAGCGATACGGCTCGCCGCCGGCGAGAAGGGCGCCGCCCTGGTAGGCGTTGTAGCCCGGCTCGGGGATGATCGCGATGCGGCCCGGCTCGAGGTAGGCGAGCGCGAGATGCGAGATCCCTTCTTTGGAACCGATCAGCGGCACGATCTCGGTGAGCGGATCGAACACCAGCCCGAAGCGCTTGCGCATCCACGCGGAAACGGCCTCGCGGTAGGCCACGAGGCCGAGCCCGAATCCATAGCGTTGCATCGCCGGCGTGTTCGACGCCTTGGCCAATGCTTCGATCGCTCTGGGCGGCGGCGCGAGGTCCGCGTCGCCGGCGCCAAGGTCGATCACGTCCACGCCGCGCGCCAGCAGCTCGCGCTTCTTCTGCGGGATCGTCGCCAGCGGGTACTCGGGCAGGGTGCGGAACCGACCGGCGAGCTGCGGCACTAGGCGTCCTTGGCGACGGGGTTCGACACACGGCTCAAGCCGAGCACCTCCACTTCTACCTCGTCCCCGGGTGAGAGTTTCCCCACCCCGGCCGGAGTTCCGGTAAGAACGAGGTCGCCGGGCTCGAGCGTCATGACCGATGAGACGTACGCGAGCACATCGGGAATGGAAAACACCATCTCCGAGGCCCGCGCGCGCTGCCGTTCGACGCCATTCACCCGTGTCACCACCGTGAGCCCCTCGAGGTCGGCCGGCGGCTCGGCCGGCTCTCCAACTGGACAGAAGGTATCGAACCCCTTTGCCCGCGTCCATTGCGAATCCGAGCGCTGTAAGTCGCGAGCGGTCACATCGTTGACGGCCACGATGCGGCCAATCCCGCTCCGCGCCTCCTTGCTGTTTACGCGCCGAAGGGTGCGGCCGATGACGATACCAATCTCCCCTTCGTACTCCACGTTCGCGGATTGCGGCGGCAACGCGATCGATTCGCCGTTGGCGATCACTGAACTGGCCGGCTTAAGGAAAATTAACGGCTCTTTGGGGACGTCGTTCCCCATCTCCTTGGCGTGCTCGCGATAGTTGCGGCCGACGCAGACGATCTTTCCAGGGCGCATTATTGGGCGGTTATAGGTAAGAGCTGCGGGTTCAGTACGCTCGCGGCGGAATCAGCCGCGCTGTAAGGCTCGTGCTTGGTCGTGACCGGTACCAGCGTGATCATGATCCACGATCCCACGATCCACGATGCGCACTCATCCATAAAACTCGCGGATCGTCCCCAAGATATCGTTCCAGCGACCGATCAGGCGGCGCGCGGGCGGTAGCCCCTCGATCAGACCTCGGCCGTAACCCTTCGTTACGACGCGCGGATCGGCGATCACCACCACGCCCCGGTCGGCGGAGGTGCGGACGAGTCTGCCGAAGCCCTGCTTCAATCGCAGCGCCGCGTGGGGCAGCATGTATTCACGGAAAGCGTCGCCGCCCCGAGCCTCGATCGCCTCGCAGTGGGCCGCGGTGACGGGCTCCGTCGGGACGCGGAACGGCAGCTTGCCGATCAGGAGCGCCCGGAGTGCGTCGCCCGGCACGTCGACGCCTTCCCAGAACGAGGCGGTGCCGAGGAGCAGCGCGTTGCCGGCGTCGCGAAAGCGCGCCAGCAGCGTGTCACGCATCTCGTCGCCATGGACGAGCAGCGGCCAGCGACGATCCGCTCCGCGCGCGCGGAGCTCGCTGGCCATGGCACGCACGTCGCGATGGCTCGTGAGCAGCACGAACATGCCGCCGTTCGCCGCATCGGCCAGATCGAGCGTCACACGCGCCAATGCCGTGAGATGGCCCGACGGATTGACGTTCGGCGCCGGCACGTCGGACGGCACGGCGAGCAATGCCTGTTCTTGAAAGCGGAACGGCGAAGGAAAGATGGCCGTGCGCGGCTCGAGCTCGGGGTCGTCGAGCCCGAGCCGCGCCGTAAGGAAGTCGAATCGATTGTCGGTCGCGAGCGTGGCGCTCGTCACGACGGTCGTCGTCGCTCGCTTGAAAAGATCTTCGCGTAAGATTGGCGCGAGATCGAGCGGCACGGTGGATACCGTCACCGCGCGATCGCGGCCGCGCGCTTCGATCCAGCGCACGGTCGGCTCGCCGCGGCCAGGGTCGAGCGCGCGCTGCAAACCGTCGCCCGCCAGCTGCAGCCGCCGGGTGACGGCGCGCATCTCGTTGAGCAACGGCATCACGGCGTCATCGGGCCGCTTGCCGCTCTCGATGCGGTCGCGGACGGTCTGCAATCCTTCCGACAGCACGGCGATCTCGCCGATCACGTCGTCGAGTGCCACGCGGAGACCGGCGCGCCAGACCGGATGCGTCGCGAACTCCTCGGTCAATCGAATCACCGGAACGCCCTGCCCCGCCTCTTCGGCAAGCAGGGTCTCCAGCAGATCGAACAGCAGCGCGGCCTTGTCGCGCACTGCATGCACCGCTGGAGTGAGGCGCGACAGCACGAGATCGAAGCTCGCGACGCTGAGCAGATCGTTCGACGCGGCGAGGCGCGCGGTGAGTGCGGGAAGGAGACCTTTTCCCCGGCGATCGAGCCGATTGAACAGCCGCTGCAGCGATCGCCGCGACACGTTCGCGCCCAAATGCGCGGCGGCGGCATCCTCGAGATGGTGGCCCTCGTCGATCACGAGGCGCGTGTACGCCGGCAACACCGCGGCTTCGCCCCAGTTGCCCGACGCGCGGCGCACCGCCAGATCGGAGAGCAGCAGATGATGGTTGACGACGATCACGTCGGCCTGGGCCGCTTCCTTGCGCGCCTTGAACAGAAAGCAGCGATCGTACAGCGGGCAGCGCGCGCGCTGACACAGGTCGGGCTCGGCGGCGACTTCGTCCCACACCTCGGGGCGCGGCGCAACCGGCAGATCGCTCAGCGACCCGTCGCGCGTTCGCTCCGCCCACGCCTGGATGGTGTCGAGCTCGCGCTCGAGCCCTTCGTCGAACAGCGCGTTGCCCGAGGCGCGCGCCTGCGCGAGCCGCAGCAGGCAGAGGAAATTTCGCCAGCCTTTGAGCAGCGCGAAGCGCACCGGTTGATCGCTCAGCGCTTTGGCGAGAAAGGGCAAGTCCTTGCCGACGAGCTGCTCCTGCAAGTTGATCGTGTTCGTCGACACGATCGTGCGCTCGTTGTTCGCCGCTGCCCAGCGCAGCGCTGGCACGAGGTAGCCGAGCGACTTGCCGACGCCGGTTCCGGCCTCGAGCAGTCCGACGCCGCCCTCGTTGTAGAGGCGCGCGATCTCCACCGCCATCGCCCGCTGACTGGGCCGATCCTCGTAGCGCGCGTGTTGGCTCGCGATCGCGCCGTCGGGGGCCAGATCATCGTCGACACGCGAGAAATCGATCGGACGGTGCGAAGCACGGGCCGGCACTTCGACGACCACGTACAGCTCGCTCGCCGCGTTGTCGACGATGCCGAAGCCGATGCCGTCGTCGTGCAGGCGGGCGGCGACGTCGAGATCGGGCTCCGACGGCTCGAGGTTGCCCGATGGATGATTGTGAATGAGCATCTCGCCGCGCTCGGCGAAGCCGGGCAGCGCGAGCACGCTGCGCACGTCGCCGCGCGCAACGGCGCGCACGGTCTGAACGACGCCGTCGGTGTCGACGGTTCCGACGAAGCAGACCTCGCGGCCGCCGGCCAGGCGAATCGCCGCGCGCAGCGCGAGCGCGGCCTTGCCGCTCAAGCGCTGACCTGCCGCGGCGGCGACGGTGGACGTCATGCTCCCCAATCTAGCCGTAACGCACGGCGCCGCGCGCTCGAGTCGGCGAGTCTCAGGTCTTGAGCGGCTTTTTCTTCGCGGCCGGAAAGAGCACGTTGTTCAGGATCAGCCGATAGCCCGGCGAGTTCTTGAACAGCGACAGGTCCGTGGGCGGATTGCCGATCTGGTGGCGCGGATCCTCGGGATCGTGACCGCCGTAATAGGTCCAGGTGCCTTTGCCGTAGTCGCCGTGGATGTACTTGACCCAGGGCGCTCCCTCCTCGCTGGCGAGCACGATGTCGGCCGGCTTGAGGACTGCCTTGTTGAAGCTCGTCGTCACGCCGTAGAAGTCGTTGATCACGGCGCGGTGGTCCTGTACGAGCATCGAGGCGACGGGGTCGAACTTCGCCGAAAAGTTGAACAGCGTGAAGGTGCCGAGGGGCTGCTGTCGCCCCGCCGCATTGACCTGATGCCCGTCGATGTCGCTCATCGAATTGACGAACGGCGATTGCTCGAGGTGTGCGTCGCGGAAGGCGAGCGTACGCGACCAGTCCAGCTTCTTGTCGGCGTCGGGGTCCATCGGCGTGCCGTCGATGAAGCTCTGCGCGATGTCGACGTTGCGCGCGGCGATCGCCAGCTCGAGGGTTTCCGTCGCGCCGCACATGGCGAAGAGAAATCCGCCGCGCTCGACGAACTCGCGAATTTTTTCGGCGACGTCCTTCTTGAGCGCCGGGATGTTGGCGAAGCCGAGGCGCTTGGCGGTCGCCGTGTTCTTCTGCAGGAGATCGATGAACCAGGGGACGTCGCGGTAGGTCAGATAGAACTTGTTGAGCTGCCCGGTGAAGTCCTCGTGGTGGAGATGCAGCCAGTCGTATTTGGAGAGGTCGCCGCGCTCGACCTCGTCGTCGTAGATCGGCGTATACTCGATGCCCGCGTACTTGAGGGCGAGCGTGACCGCGTCGTCCCAGGGCAGCGCGTCGGGCGGTGTGTAGACGGCGATCTTGGGTGCCTTCTCGAGCGGTACCGCCTCCATGTTGTTGGCGGCAATCTCGGTGCGAATATCGGCGACCTTGGCATTGTCGATCGGCTCGACGGTGATGCCGGCGAGCGCGGCCTGACGACGCAGATCGGGCGTGTCGGACAGCAGGAACGAGCCGCCGCGATAGTTGAGCAGCCACTCGGCCGACGCGCCGGCCTTGATCGCGTTGTAGGTGAGGCCGTACGCCTTGAGGTGATTCTGCTGCGCGTCGTCCATCGGAACGAGGAGCTTCTGGGCCAAGGCGGCCGGCGCCCCCACGGCGAGCAGGCCGGCGGCGACGCACAGTGCGCGCCGGGCCGCGGCGCCGAGCGCCCGTTTGAACTTGTTCAATTTATACATGCTCATTACACGGACGGTGTGGCGGCTTTGAGGGCATCTAGCTCGCGCCGCGCCTGCGGCACGAGCGCGCTCTGCGGATAGGTCAGGATGAGATGTTCGAGGTGCGTCGTCGCGCCGGCGGTGTCGCCCGCCCGATGGAGGCTGCGCGCCCATTCCAGCTCAGCCTCGGGCGCTTCGGGCGTGTCGGGATCCGACGCGATGATGCGTTTCCAGAGCGCCGTCGCCTCGACGTCGTTCTTGCGCGCCAGCTGGATCTGCGCCGCGGTCGCGAGCAGGAGCGACCGTCCGCCCGGCGTGCGGTCGGCGGCCTGGACGAGCTGCGCCGCCGCGCCGGCGCTGTCGCCCCGCGCCAACGCGAGAAACGCCTGCCCGATCGCCGCCGACGAATCGACCTTGAGCCGCGCGATCAGCCCGAGCGCGAGCGCCAGCTCCGGCGAGCTCTCCGTGCCGCCGCGCAGGAGCGTACGCGCCGTCTTGAGATTTCCATCATAGAGCGCGAGCCAACCGGCGGCGTCGCTCGAGTCGCCCTCGACCCCGTTCTCGGCGAGCGCAGCGCGCGCATGCGCCATGTCCCCGGTCCGCACCCAGCCCCAGGCAATCGTGCGCGTGAGCGACGCGCGCGCCCCGGGCGCGAGGAACCGGTCGTAGGCGGCGACGAGACGCTCGGCGTCGGCCGGCCGCCCGAGGGCAGCGAGCGCGCGCGCCTGCACGGGCAGATATTCGCGCGCCGCGAGCGTCGAGTCGCCGTGCGCGTCTGCCATCGGCGCCAGGCGCATCGCCGCCGCCGCGTCGCCGACATTGAGCGCGGCGGTCGCGGCGCGAAGGGCAAGAGCTGGTGTGCGCTTCCACTTGAGCGCCGACTCCAGCGCGTCGCGCGCGAGGGTCCATCGCTCGTCGGCTTCGGCGCGCTTGGCGAATTCCGACCAAGCCTCCGCCGAGATGCTGTCCGGCGGCAGATCCTTGAGTGCGGTCCACCCATCGGCTGCCGACCCCCAGCTCGTTTCGAGATCGGACAGCGCACGCCGCGCCGGCACCTCAATCGGCGGTGCAAGGAACACGTCGCGTACCTGCTGGCGCGTCGCCGATGGCGTCGGCGCCAGCGCGTACGCCGCGGCCTGCTCGAGATAGTCGGCGCTCCGCAATGCCTCGCGCCAGGCGTTCGCCGACTCCACCCATTCACCCTGCGCGGCGCGGGCCTGCGCCACCTCGAGCTGCAGATCTTTCGTCGTGCCGAGCGATTGCTTTGCGCGAGCAAGGACGCTGTCGGCGGCCGTGATCTGGTTGCGCTGCATCAGCAGCCGCGCGTACTCGCGATAGGGCGCGGAGCTCGTCGGCTGGTCGTGCGCCCACCGCTCGAACGCGGCGCGCAGATCGGCGTCGCGGCCGAGCGACTGCAGCGTGCGAAGTTGAACGGTGCGATAGGTCTCTTCGCGCGGCGCCGCGGCAATCAACGTATCGAGCGGCTTGAGGAGCGAATCGGACCAGCCGAGCTCCGCGTAGACGCGCTCGAGCCCGAGCAGCGCGTTGACAGCCGCCGTGGTGTGCAGTGCGGACCGGAAGAGCGGCGCCGCGTCGCGGTACTTGCCAGACGCCTCGAGATCGAGGGCCTTATAGAAGGCCATCGTGTCGGGAGCGGCCGGCGCTTGCGCCGCCGCTTGTGCCTGAGCCTGCGCGTGGAGCGTGGCGCGCGGAACGTGGAAAGCAACCGCGAGCAGCAGGGCCGCAGTCCACGATCCGCGATTCATCCCCCATCCGCTACGGCGTGCCCGCATTGATCTTCTTGAAGTACTCGAGGATCGCGCGGCGTTCGTCGGCGCTCAGACCGCGCAGCTCGTCCCAGGTCGGCTCGCGGAATTTGGCCGCGGCGCGGCCGGTGGTGTTCGTGTTCGTGGGCAGGAGCTCGTTGCCGCCCTTTGCGGATGTCGCTTCGCGCTTGCCCGTATCGTCGCGCTCGTCCTTCTGCAACGTGCGGCCCGCGTCGAGCAGGCGACGGAAAAGCTGTTGCTGACGTGCGAGCGTCGTGGCGTCGAGCCGGCCACCGTCGAGCGCATCGGCAACCTGTTTGGCGTCCTTCGCCAGCTGCGCGGCGCGATCGCCGCCCGCCGACTCACTCAGCTCGTCGAGCTGCTGTGCGACTTGACGCTGCTCGCGCGCCAGGGCCCGAGCCGTGGCCTGCATCTGCGACGACATCGGTTGCCCAAGGCCGGGCATGAGCCCCTGTGCCTGCGCGTTGATCGATCCCTGCTTTTTCGCCATCTCCTGCAGCTGCTGCATCATCTCGGCGAAGCCCGTCGCCGAGCCGGAGGTGTTGGCCTTCTCGCGGTCGCGCGCCAACGACGCCGCGGCGCGATTGAGCGCGTCGGCCGCGTCGCCGAGCGAGTTCGCCGTTTGTTGGCCGGCGCGCGGGTCGGCGGTCGACTGCATGGCGTCGTTGACCTTCTGCTGCGCTTCGGAGACTGAGCGCTGTGAGCGGCCGGAGAGGAGCGATGTCTTCTGCCCCTCCTGCGACAGCTTCTGCGCCGACTGATCGAGCCCTTGCTTCACCGCGCTCTGCGCGCCGCGGAGCTCGTCGTTCTTGGCCTGGCCGCTCCGCGCCTTTTGCTCGAGCTGCTGCTCCTGCCGCGCCATCTCGAGCATTTCCTGAATCGATTGATCGAGCGCGTTGGTCAATTCCGATTTCCACTGATTGACCTGCGACTCGCG
>DATNAT010000231.1:0-17398 GCA_035572355.1 Gemmatimonadaceae bacterium | reverse complement strand
ATGAACTGCCCGTCGCACTATCTGCTCTACCAATCGAAGAAGCATTCCTATCGCGAGCTGCCGCTCCGCTACGTCACCTTCGACGTGCTGCACCGCAACGAGGTGACCGGCGCACTCTCCGGACTCACCCGCGTCCGGCAGTTCCAGCAGGACGACTGTCATGTCTTTCTGACCGAGGATCAGATCAAGAACGAGGTGCACTTTCTCGTCCGCTTCATCCTCGACTACTACCAGTCGTTCGGCCTCGTCGC
This sequence comes from Gemmatimonadaceae bacterium, assembly GCA_035572355.1. Classification (GTDB taxonomy): domain Bacteria; phylum Gemmatimonadota; class Gemmatimonadetes; order Gemmatimonadales; family Gemmatimonadaceae; genus JAQBQB01. Next base: position 17,147 of record DATNAT010000231.1, on the reverse strand, counting down.
CAAGCTCAAGTTTGCGACGCGGCCCGAGGTCCGCATCGGCTCCGACGAGATGTGGGACCGCGCCGAGTCGTCACTCAAATCGGCGCTCGACGCGACCGGCATGGAGTACGAGCTCAAGCCCGGCGACGGTGCGTTCTACGGCCCCAAGATCGACTTCGATGTCCTCGACTCGATCGGACGCGCCTGGCAGCTCGGCACGATCCAACTCGACTACGGGAATCCCGAGCGCTTCGACCTCTCGTACGTCGGCGAGGACAATGGCGCGCATCGGCCGGTCGTCATCCATCGCGCCGTGAGCGGCTCGCTCGAGCGATTCATCGCGATTCTCATCGAGCATTTCGCCGGCGCGTTCCCCGTTTGGCTCGCGCCGGAACAGGTGCGCGTATTGCCGATCACCGACGAGCATCGCGCGTACGCCGAGCAGGTGACCAAACGGCTGCACGATGCGAACATCCGGGTCCATCTCGACGCGCGCGCCGAAACGCTCAAGTATCGCGTCGCCGAGGGCGCGCGGATGAAAGTCCCCTACATGCTCGTCGTCGGAAAGCGCGAGGCGGAGCAGGGAACCGTCGCGGTCAACGTGCGCGGTGAAGGGAAGGAGCAGAAGCCGAACGCCGTTCCGCTCGACGAGTTCGTGCGCCGCGTCGCCGAGGAGAACCGCACGCGGTCACTGGTCCTCGCGGCGCAGGCATAGCGCCTGCGCCGCGCTGCCGGCGCGACTCGGTCGGCGCGGCTCAGTCGGCGCGAATCGCCGTCACCGGGTCGACCGACACGGCCCGTCGCATCGGGACGACGCTAGCCGCCACCGCGGCCGCGACGAGCAGCGTTGCGCCGATGGCGAACGACGCCGGATCGGTGCGCGAGACGGAATTTAGCGAACTCTCAATGAGCCTCGTCGCCCACACCGCGCCGATCAGGCCGGCCGCCGCGCCCGCGAGCGCGAGCGCGACGGCGCGCCCGACTACCGCCCGTGCGATGCGTCCGCCCGAGGCGCCGAGTGCGATGCGGATGCCGATCTCGCGCGTCCGCTGCGCCACGGTGTACGACATCACGCCGTACAGGCCAACGCTCGCCAGTATCAGCGCGAGCACCGTGAACGACGTGAGCAGCAGCATCACGAAGCGCGGTTCCGAGATCGATTCGGCCATCAGCCGCTCGACCGGATCGATCGTCACGCGAACCCGCGGGTCGATCGACAGCGCGGCGGCCCGAAGCTGACCGACGCTTCCGTTCGCCGCTTGCATCCTCGCGAGCATCTTTGTCTGGGTCCTGACGAGCGCCGATGGCCGCGCCGGGGGCATCGGTCCATACAGCATCGGATCCGAGGCCTGCGTCATCGGACCCATCGTCGCGACGTCGGCGACGACACCGGTGATCGTCATCCACGCGCCCTTGCCGTTGTAGACGATCCGAATGCGATGGCCAACGGCATGGCCCGCGGGCCAGTGCGCGCGTGCAAAGCCCGCGTTCACGACCACCTGATCCGACGTCGCGCTCGTGTCCTCGAAGACCCGGCCTTCTCGCAGCCCGATGCCCATCGTCTTGAAGTACGAGGGCGACACCGGGCTGAAATGGATGAGCTGCGTTGTTCCAGTCGGCGGCGGCGCCTCGCCCTGCACCTGAAGGCCGCCGATGCGGAAATACCATTCGCCCGGGATCACGGCCGTCGCCGCGGCGGCTCGCACGCCGGGGATGGTCCGAACCCGATCCGCCAGCTGCCGCTCGTACACGCCCACGGCGATGCTGTCGGCGTAGCGGCTGTGCGGGAGATCGACCTTCAGCGTGTACAGCCCGTGGGGGTCGAAGCCGAGGTCGACGTGCTCGAGATGGATGACGCTCCGCACGAGCAGCGTCGCGCCAACGAGCAGCATGGCCGACATGGCCATCTCGCTGATCACGAGGAGCGCGCGCGCGTGCTCGTGCCGGCGCGAGTGCGACGCCGAGGTCGCGGCTGACTTGAGCGAATCGTTCGGCGAGCGACGCGCGTTGCGGAAGGCGCCGATCAACCCGAACACGATGCCGCTCGCCACGCCGAGCACCACCGCAAGGGCAAGCGCGTTGCTGTCGAGCGATGCCGCGCTCAACTCGGACAGCGCACTCGGTCGAAGGGCGACGATCAGCTTCAGCCCCGCCCAACCGAGAAAGACGCCAGCCGCGACGCCGAGCGAGGCCAGCGCGAGACTTTCCGTCACCACCTGGCGAATCAGTCGCCGGCGGCCGGCCCCGAGGGCAGCGCGAATCGCCATCTCGCGATCACGCGACGCCGACATGGCGAGAACGAGATGCGCCACGTTCGCGCAGGCGACGAGGAGCACGAGCCCCACGGCGCCCATGAGCAGGATGAGTGAGCTGCGAAACGGCACGAGCGCTTGCGGCGTCTGCACCCGCGTGTGAAACATGTTCGGGTTCATGTCGGGCAGGGGCACGCGCCGGAGCAGCGCGTCGAGCTCGCGTGTCGCGGTCGCGGCGCTGATCCCGGTGCGCAGCCGGCCGACGACCGAGTAGCCTCCCGAGTTCGAGGTGTCGCCCGCCAGATCGATCGGCAGCCAGACGTCGGCCTCTCGATGCACGATGCTCGGAATGCGCAGCGAGGCCGGCATGACGCCGATGATCGTGTAGATCGAATCGTCGAGGTGGAGCGGCTTGCCGACGATGGCTGGATCGGCGCCGTAGCTCGTGCGCCAGAGCGACTCGCCCAAGAGCGCGGCGTGATCGTGCGCGCGGAGGTCCGCGGGCGTGAAGTTCCGGCCGACGAGTGGCCGCTGTCCGGCAAAGGCGGCGAAGGTCGGCGTGACCAGCGCGGCGGTCAACTCGGTCGGCTCGCCCGCGGTTTCGAGCGACATGGTCGATGTCGCGTACGGCTCCAGCGCTTCGAACGAGTGCGCCTGCTCGCGCCAAGCGAGCAGCTCCTTCGACCCGACCGAGATCGAGACGTCGATCCCGGTATTGTTCGCCCGCGTCGTCTGCTTGTCGACGAGCACGATCCGCCCGGCGTTCGGGTAAGGCAGCGGGTGGAGCAGGAGGCTGCTGACCGCGCTGAACACCGCGGTGGTTGCGCCGATGCCGAGCGCCAATGTGAGAATCGTGATCGACGTCCAGGCCTTGCGACGGCCCAGCGTACGCAGCGCGAACGAGAGATCCTGCCGAGCGTCGGCCAGCCATTCCGTGCGTTGCATATGTTGCTCCCGGTGGCGCGCGGCGTCGAGCAGCCGCGCCCGTGATTCGTCGAGTGGTCCGAAGCGGCGCACCGCTTCGGCGTAGGCGTGGTCGGCCGACGCGCCGGCGGCGGCAAGCGCCTCGGCGCGAAGCGCGAGGTGGAGCTTGATCTCGTCTTCGACTTCTTGCTCCCAGCGATCGCGCCGGCGAAGGGCGAGCAGGAATGCGCGGCGAATGTCGCTCCGAATCACGTGCCCGCCGCCGGCACGGCGTCCTTTCCGGCGGTGAGGATCGCCGTCACGGTGCTTGCGTATTGCATCCAGTTGCGTGTCTCTGCGCGGAGGTGGGTCCGGCCGGCCGTCGTGAGCTTGTAGTAGCGCGCTCGTCGATTGTTTTCGGTGACCCCCCATTCGGCGGCGAGCAGGCCGCGCTCCTCGAGGCGGTACACCGCTTGATAGAGTGCGGAATCGTCGAGGTCGAGCGATCCGTTGGCGGCACGCTCGAGCCAGGAGACGATCTCGAAGCCGTGCATCGGGGCCCAGCTGAGGGCGCGCAGCACGAGCAGATCGAGCGTGCCCTTGAGCACGGGAAGGGCGGGGGCGGGCGAGGCGGCGGATCGGACCATGGAGATGCTCTATCGAGAGTCTGGAGAGAAGATGCGTGCCGGGGGGCGTTCGCGCAAGGCCGGTGCGAGGCCGCCCTACGGCCGGGCATCGCCCGGTCTGTCCGCTCGTGCCCCGACGACCTTAGCTTTCCACAACGGCAGCTTTCAACGGTGAGCGCTCCGGCGCCCGCCGACCGCCGCACCGTCGTCGTCCATCTCAGGAGCCTTCCCGCGTATGTCGGATACGTCTCGCCAGCCCGTGATCGTTTCGGCCGCCCGCACCCCGATCGGCAAGTTCCTCGGCGGCCTCGCACCGCTCACCGCGCCGGAGCTCGGCGCCGTCGCCATTCGCGCCGCCGTGGAGCGCGCGGGCATTGACGTGGCCGACGTCGAGGAGGTGATCATGGGCAACGTGATCCAGGGCGGGGTCGGCCAGGCGCCGGCGCGCCAGGCGGCGCTCAAAGGCGGCATCCCGGCCACGGTGTCGGCGTTGACCATCAACAAAGTCTGCGGTTCCGGCCTCAAAGCCGTGATGCTCGCCGCGCAGTCGATCAAGGCCGGGGATCGGCAGGTGATCGTCGCGGGCGGGCAGGAGTCAATGTCGAACGCCCCGTATTACAACTATGGTATGCGCGGCGGTGTGAAGCTCGGCGACCAAACGCTGGTCGACGGGATGATCAAGGACGGTCTCTGGTGCGCCTTCTGCGACATCCACATGGGCGGCCACGCCGAGTACACGGCGAAAAAGGCCGGCGTGTCTCGCGAGATGCAGGACGAATTCGCCGCACGATCGCACGCAAAGGCGGTGGCTGCCATGGAAGCCGGCAGATTCAAGGACGAGATCGCGCCCGTGCAGATCGCCAGCCGCAAAGGGACGACGACGGTCGACAGCGACGAGGGCCCGCGCAAGGACACCACGGCCGACTCGCTCGCCAAGCTGCGGCCGGCCTTTCCGCCGAAAGGCGGCGCGACCGGCGAATTGACGGTGACGGCGGGCAACGCATCGAGCCTCAACGACGGAGGCGCCGCGCTCGTCGTGACATCCGAAGAGTTCGCGCGCGCACACGGGCTCACGATCATGGCGCGCATCGACGCGTACGCAACTGGCGCCACCGAGCCGCAGGACCTGTTCTTCGCGCCGATCCGTGCCGTCGAGAATCTCATGCGCAAGAGCGGCACGAAGATCGGTGACTACGATCTGATCGAGGCGAACGAAGCGTTCGCGTCGCAGGCGATCGCCGACGGTCAGGGTCTTGGTTGGAGCTGGGATCACGTCAACGTGAACGGCGGCGCGATCGCGCTCGGCCATCCGATCGGGGCGAGCGGGGCGCGCGTGCTCACGACGCTCCTCTATGCGCTGCGCCAGCGCAACGCGCAACGCGGCCTGGCGACACTGTGCCTGGGTGGCGGCGATGCCGTGGCGCTCAGCGTATCACGAGTAAACTGATATGACGCCCTTCACGCAGTCGCTGGCGCGCGACGTTCGGTCGGGCTCGCGCCGCTCCACGCTGATTGGAGTCGTCGGCTTCGCGGCGGCGGTCGCGGCGGCGTCGCAGATCGCGATCCCGCTTCCCGGCACGCCGGTGCCGTTCACGCTGCAACCGATGCTCGTCGTGTTGGCGGGAATGTGGCTCGGACCCGTGGCGGGCGGCGCGAGCATGCTGCTGTATCTCGTTGCGGGCGCGGCCGGGCTTCCGGTATTCACGCCCCTCGGCGCGCCGGGTCTGGCGCGGTTCGTTGGTCCGACCGGCGGCTACCTGCTCGCGTATCCTGCGGCGGCATTCATCGCCGGCGCGGCGATGCGGCGCGCGCGAACGTTGCCGATGCGCTGGTTGGCCGCGGCGGCCGGGATGGCCGTGATCTATGTTGGCGGAATCGCGCAACTCTCGCTGATGAGCGGAAGTGTGTCGCGTGCGATCGCGCTCGGCGTCACACCCTTTGCCGCGCTCGATGTGATCAAGGCATTCATCGCAGCGGCCGTGAGCGACCCGAGGTTGACGCGCTTCCGCGCGTGAACCCAACAGGCATCTTCTTTACCGAACGCGGGGCGCTACGCGCGCCCTGGCGCATCGCCGTTTTCGCGGCGCTATCGCTCGTCGGAGTCGTGGTGCTCGCGTCGCTCGCGCAGCCGGTACTCGGTCGATTGTTCGGGCCGACGGCGGCGATGAACCTTACCGTGCAGGTTTGGCTCGAGGCGCTCGGCGTGCTCGCCGGCACGGCGGCCACGCTGCGCCTCGTCGACCGCCGGCCGTGGGCCGACGTCTGGCTGGATCGAGCCGCGGCTCGCCCGTCGTTGCTCGGCTTCGGTTTCGTGATTGGCGCGCTCGCCATCGGCCTTCCGATTCTCCTCTTGCTCGTCGTGCACTGGCTGAAGAACGGTGGCAGCGCGGCGGGTTCGTGGATCGCGGCGGCGGCGCGGCTCACGCTGTTTCTGGCGCCGGCGGCGCTCCTCGAGGAACTACTGACTCGGGGCTACATCCTCTCGGTGATCCGCGAGTCGTGGGGCTGGGGGTGGGCCGTCGTCGTGACGAGCGTGGCGTTCGGGCTGCTCCACGTTCTCAATGCCGGTGTCACGACCGGCTCCGTGCTCCTCGTGACCCTGGCCGGTTTTTTTCTGGCCGCGGTGCTCTACGTGACACGCAGCCTGTACGCGGCGTGGATGGCGCATCTGGCCTGGAATTGGACCATGGCGGTGATTTTTCATGCGGCGGTGAGCGGGTATCCGATGGAAGCGCCCGGCTACCGTTATGTTGATGCGGGGCCCGATTGGGCGACGGGCGGACCGTGGGGACCGGAAGGCGGGATTCCGGCCGGGCTCGGTATGTGTGCGGGCATCGCATATCTGCTGATCCGGCGCCGCCGCTCGGACTCGATCGAGGGGGCCGGCGGCGATGTAGAGGGCGACGCAATGGACGACACGAGACGACTAGCTGACCAGGAGACGTAGCAGATGGCCGAACGCGTGGCCGTGATCGGTGCAGGGCAGATGGGGAATGGAATCGCGCACGTGTTCGCGCAGAACGGATTCGACGTCGCGATGATCGATGTGTCGGCCGATGCGCTGGAACGCGGCAAGGCGACGATCGCGTCGAATCTGGACCGGCAGATCAAGAAGGGAACGCTTCAGTCGGCCGACAAGGACGCGATCCTCGGCCGCGTGACGACGGCGCAGCGACTCGATGGCGTGGCGGGCGCGACGCTGGTCATCGAGGCGGCGACGGAGAATCGCGATCTCAAATTCAAGATCTTCGGCGATCTCGACGCCGCCGCCGACCGCGCGGCCGTGCTGGCGACGAACACGAGCTCGATCTCGATCACCGAGATCGCGGCGCGGACGAAGCGCCCCGAGCAGGTGATCGGGATGCACTTCATGAATCCGGTGCCGGTGATGCAGCTGGTCGAGGTGATTCGCGGGCTCGCCACCTCCGATGCCACGACCAAGCGCGTGCTGGAGCTCGCGGCCGCCGTCGGCAAGACGGCAGTCGAGGTGCAGGACTATCCGGGATTCGTCGCGAACCGGATTCTCATGCCGATGATCAACGAGGCGATCTACTGCCTCATGGAGGGCGTGGGAAGCGCCGAGTCGATCGACACGGTGATGAAGCTGGGGATGAATCATCCCATGGGACCGCTGGCCCTGGCCGACCTGATCGGCCTCGACACCTGTCTGGCGATCCTCGAGGTGCTGCACGACGGACTGGGCGACCCGAAGTACCGTCCCTGTCCGCTGCTCCGAAAGTACGTCGCCGCCGGTTGGCTGGGTCGAAAGTCCAAACGCGGCTTTCATGCGTACTGATCGGACCGAGCCTTCGGCGCGCGCGCTCGGAGCTTGACGCATGGCTTGGGCTCTGACGCCGCTCACCGAAGAGCAGCGCGAAATTCAGCGCACAGCGCGCGAGTTCGCGCTGCGCGAGATCGCGCCGTACAGCGCGCAGTGGGATCAGGATTCCTACTTCGAGCCCGCGCTCGTGCCGAAGCTGGGTGCGCTCGGGTTTCTCGGCATGATGGTGCCGGAGAAGTACGATGGCCTGGGCCTCGACACGCTGACGTATCTGGTGGCGCTCGAGGAGATCGCGACGATCGACGCGAGCGTCGCGGTGCTGATCAGCGTTCACAACTCGCTGCCGACGCAGATGCTGCTCCGCTGGGGCACCGAGGAGCAGAAAGAGCGTTTTCTCAAGCCGATGGCGCGCGGCGAGCGGCTCGGCGCGTTCGCGTTGTCCGAGCCCGAGGCGGGGTCGGATGCGGCGTCGCTCCGCACGCAGGCGCGGCGCGACGGCGACGATTGGATTCTGAACGGCACCAAAGCGTGGGTATCGAGCGGCACGGCCGGTGACGTCATTCTCGCGATGGCGCGCACCGACACGGCCGACGATCGGCGTGGCGCGCGCGGGATCAGCGCGTTCATCATCACGCCGGAGCTGCCCGGGTTCAGCGTCGGGAAAAAGGAGGACAAGATGGGCCTCCGCGCGTCGCCGACCGTGCAGCTCCACTTTTCCGACATGCGTGTGCCCGGCGACCGGTTGCTTGGCCAGCTCGGCAGCGGCTTCATCTACGCCATGCAATCGCTCGACAATGGGCGGCTCGGAATCGCCGCCCAGGCGGTCGGGATCAGCGAGGCGGCGTTGCGGGCGGCCGCCGCGTACGCCGGCGAGCGGAAACAATTCGGATCGCTGATCAAGGAATTTCAGGCGATTCAGTTCAAGCTGGCCGACATCGCGACGCGCGTGTCGGCGGCGCGGGCGCTGCTGCACGCCGCCGCGACGGCGAAGGACCGCGGCGAGAACATCCGCCAGTTCAGCTCGATGGCCAAGCTCCTCGCCAGCGAGACGGCGATGCGGGCGACGACCGAAGCGATTCAGATCTTCGGCGGCTACGGCTACATCAAGGAGTATCCGGTGGAGCGGCTGTTCCGCGACGCCAAAGTCACCGAGATCTACGAAGGGACGTCGGAGATCCAGCGCATCGTCATCGCGCGGGAGCTCTATTCTCGGGGCCCGCAATGACGTCCGCTGCCAGTTCGCCAATTCACTGATCCACATTCTCTTCGCAACCCGACTCCTCATATGAAGCTCTTCGATACGATCGCCGACATGGGCCACGAGCAGCTCGTGCTCTGTCAGGATGCCGCCTCAGGCTATCGCGGCATCATCGCGATTCACAGCACGGTGCTCGGCCCCGCGCTCGGCGGCACGCGCTTCTGGAAGTACGCGAGCGACAGCGACGCGATCGTCGACGCCCTGCGCCTCGCCCGCGGGATGACCTACAAGAACGCCGTGGCCGGTCTCAACCTCGGCGGCGGCAAGTCGGTGATCATCGGCGACAACAAGACCCTCGACCGCGAGATGATCTTTCGCGCGCACGGTCGGTTCGTCGAAAGCCTCGGTGGCCGGTACATCACGGCCGAGGACGTCGGCACCAGCACGGCCGACATGGACTACGTGCACATGGAGACGGACTACGTGAGCGGTCTCGCCGGGCGGTCCGGGGACCCGTCGCCCGTCACCGCGCACGGCGTCTTCCGGGCAATTCAGGCGTCGGCCAAGGAGCGATGGGGCTCGGACGACCTGAGCACGAAGACGGTCGCGATTCAGGGGTGCGGACACGTCGGCTACTATCTCGCCAAGGAGCTGCACGAAGCCGGCGCGAAGCTCATCGTCACCGACATCGACGGCGAGCGGGTGAAGCGGGTGGTGAACGAGTTCAGCGCGCGCGCAGTGTCGTCGGACGAGATCTACGGCGCGCAGGCCGACATCTTTGCCCCGTGCGCGCTCGGCGCGATCATCAACGACTCGACCATCGCGCAGCTCAAGGTGGAGATTGTGGCCGGCGCGGCGAACAACCAGTTGCTCGAAGAGCGCCACGGCGACGAGCTCGAGAAGCGCCACATCCTCTACGCGCCGGACTACGTCGCCAACGCCGGCGGCGTGATCAATGTCTACAGCGAGCTCGCCGGTTGGACGCCTGCCCGCTCGTTCCGCAAGGCCGACGAGATCTACGATACGGTGCGCAAGGTGTTCGAGATCGCGCGTGCCGAAAAGGTGCCGACCTATCTCGCCGCCGACCGTCTGGCCGAGCAGCGCATTCGCGCCGTGGGATCGATGGTGCGGACCTGGCCGCAGTGGCCGAACAAATGAGCGAGCGCATCGCGATCGCGTCCGACCACGCCGGGTTCGCGCTCAAGGAGAAGTTGGAGCGTACGCTCGGCGAGCTCGGGTACGACGTCGACGACCTCGGAACAGACAGTGCCGAGTCGACGGACTACGCCGATTTCGCGCATCCCCTCGCCCAGCGCGTGTCGGATGGCGACGTGAGGCGCGGCGTGCTCCTCTGCGGTACCGGTCTCGGGATGAGCTATACCGCGAACCGCTATCCGCACGTGCGCGCCGCCGTTGCGTGGAACGCGGACGTCGCCAAGCTGGCGCGCGAGCACAATGACGCCAATGTTCTCGTGCTTCCGGCGCGCTTCGTGACCGAGGGTGAGGGCGTGGCAATTCTCAAGACCTGGCTCGAGACGCCGTTCGAAGGCGGACGCCACGCGCGCCGCGTCGAGAAGATCGAACGCTCCGCAACTTCTGCCGACCGATAGGCCGCCGATAGCCCACCAATGAGCGAATACACGAAGTACCCGCTCTGCTCGCCGGGCCCCGCGCTGCGCGCGGCCGATCCCGACATCGCGCGACTGATCGACGACGAGACGCGGCGCCAGAACGAGGGGCTGGAGCTCATCGCGAGCGAGAACTTCATATCGCCGGCGGTGCTCGAGGCGATGGGCACGTCGCTCAACAACAAGTACGCCGAGGGGCTGCCGGGCAAACGCTACTACGGCGGCTGCGAAATCGTCGATCAGGTCGAGCAGCTCGCGATCGATCGCGCCAAGCAGCTGTTCGGGGCCGAGCACGCGAACGTGCAGCCGCACTCCGGCGCGCAGGCGAACTATGCGGCCATGGCGCCCTTTCTCAAGCCGGGCGACACCTTCCTCGGCATGGACCTCTCCAACGGCGGACATCTGACCCACGGGTCGCCGGTCAACTTTTCGGGGATGCTCTATCGCCCGATCTCGTACGGCGTGACCGACGAGGGGCTGATCGACTATGACGACATGCGGCGCAAAGCGCGCGAGCATCGTCCCCGGCTCGTGCTCGCCGGGTACAGCGCATACTCGCGAGTGATCGACTACGCCGCGTTCGCCGACGTGGCGCGCGAAGTGGGTGCAATCTTCATGGTCGACATGGCCCACTTCGCGGGGCTCGTGGCGGGCGGCGCTTATCCCTCGCCCATTCCGTTCGCCGATGTCGTCACGACGACGACGCACAAGACGCTGCGCGGGCCGCGCGGAGGGATGATTCTCTGCAAAGCCGAGCATGCCAAAGCGATCGACAAGTCGGTCTTTCCCGGTTCGCAGGGCGGTCCGCTCGAGCACATCATCGCAGCGAAAGCCGTGTGCTTCAAAGAAGCGCTGGCGCCATCGTTCAAGACCTACGCGGCGAAGGTCGTCGCCAACGCTCGTGCACTAGCCAGCGCCTTGACCAAACGCGGGTTCGAGATCGTGTCGCACGGAACCGACAACCACCTCATGCTCGTCGACCTGCGAAACCGCGGACTGACCGGCAAGCTCGCCCAGGCGTCGCTCGATGAAGCGGCGATCACGGTGAACAAGAACACCGTGCCGAAGGAGACGCAGTCGCCATTCGTCACGAGCGGCGTGCGCATCGGCACACCGGCCGTGACGACGCGGGGCATGGGCGAAGCCGAGATGTCGCGCATTGCCGAGCTGATCGACCGCGTGCTGCGCGCGCCAGAAGACGCGGGGGCAAAAGCCGCGGTACGTGAGGAAGTTCGCTCGCTCGCCGGAGCGTTTCCGCTCTACGCCTGACCTAATCGATCAACGCGCGACGGCGAGTGAATCGCGTCAGTCGGCGGCCGGGAGCCGGCGCACGACCGACGCGACGCACTGAGCGGCCAGGTCGCGCGTAGTGTAGGAGCAGAGGTCGAGATCGGTGCGGCGCCACTGCCAATCTTCGGGGCTCGTGGCGTGCGGCTGCAGCACGTGCTCGAGCGCGGGCTTGGCGGCCACAGTGTCGGCGACCGGATGCTGATCGCCCAGTTGGCCACTCCACTCGATGACAAGCAGCTGGCCGTCCGCGATCGAATTGGATCGGCCGCGAATCCACGAAAAGCTGAGACCGACCGGTCCGATCTGCACGGTGTAGCGATCCGGCGTGCGACGCGTTTCGTGCGCGAAGCCTTCGGGAAGCGTGCCCGGCGTCTCACACAAACGCGACACGGTCGCCGAGAGCGAGTCGAGCTCGCGATTGATCAGAGCGAGCGCGCGTTGCGAGGAGAGGAACGACGTGCGCGCACGTGCGCGCTTCTCCTCGTCGGCTTTGCGCGCGGCCAGCGCGGAATCGGTGACGCGCTTAGGAGCGCCGCCGGCCGCGCCGACGGCGGCGACGATCGCGTCGACGACGCCCAGCCCGGTGGGCGATCCGGCGCGAATGATCGTGCCCTTGAGCCAGCTCGGGACCGGAGTCGCATCGAGCGGAATGACGACGACGTCTTTGTGCTTCACCTTGCCGATGCGAGCCTTGAGCGCGGCGGCCTCGGCGGCACTCGTCGACGTAGCACCCCACAGGCGCTGAAAGAGCACGACGACGACGCGCGCTTCTTTCTCGATCGTTTTCTTGATCGCCGCGGCGGCGGCCGGCGTGCGGGCACGGTCGGCGGTTTGCGGCGGCGCGAACACGCCCTTGGAAAGTCGCGGTTCGAGCCGTCGCTTGAGTTCCACGACCGAGAGAGCATCGAAGTCGGCGGCGGTGATCGCCACGTCGTACTTGAAAGCGCGCGTCATTCGACCCGGGTTGCGAGTGTTGGAATGCGCCGCGGACGGCCGGCTGCTACGTGGGTCTGAAACCCCATCCATCAGTCCGAGATCAATAATCTACTAACGGTTTCGCGTCCGCGCTGGTCCGTGAGCCAATCTGTGCCGCGAATGCGGGGGGAGTTGTGGCGGCGGCGTTCAGCCCTCATTTTCTGACTGCGGCGGGACTTACGCTCGTTCCCGCAGCCTGGAGGTCGCTGGTCCAACGGCCGGTCAGAACGACGGAACACGAGGTTCGGGTGGCGGAACTGGCATTTCGAGACGGGATCATGGATCGGATCCGGCTGCGCGAGCCGCGGTTCGACGAGCGCGCCTATCTGTTTGCCCTGGCGGCGCTCGAGTATTGCCAGCAGCGCCTCGACGAGCGTCGCCACATCACGGGCCGCGAGCTGGCGCTCGCCTGCCGCGATCTGGCCCTGGAGCGATTCGGCGTGATGGCCCGGGTGGTGCTCGAGCACTGGGGCGTCCGGAGCAGCGCGGACATCGGCGATGTGGTATTCACGCTGGTTGATCTGGGTTTGCTCATGAGTCAGGCCACCGATACCCGCGACGAATTCGTCGACGTCTTCGACTTCGATCGCGCGTTCGAGCGTGAGTATCCCTGGGGCGGTGCGTTGACGGTCTGACGCCGCCGTACGAGATCTTGCCGGCGCGGGCGGCGCGCGCGTTCGGGTCGGCTGACGTGGTGACGGGAGGAGCGGGGGAATGGACAAGCCGATGGAATGGCCGAGTTGCCAGAAGTGCCATACGGGGGTGCTGCTTCCCCTGAGCGATTACGGACGCGATGGCGCACCGATCACGTACAAGGCGTGGGCGTGCAGCAATCCGGAGTGCGGATTCAACATCCGCATCGATAACGGTGAGCTGAGCTACGGACGTACCGTCGGCGTGTCGCAAAAGTAGGCGCCGGCCGCCCGCCGCCCGACGATCCCGGCATACTCGTGCGTGAACTCGTCCGCGTCGTCACCAACACGGAGTCGGCGGCGCGCGATGCATCGGCAGTCGCCGCCGGGGTGCCGTCGCGCGCGTTGATGCAGCGGGCCGGCGCCGCCGCGGCCGGCGAGATCGCGCTTCGCTTTCGCGATCGACTGAGTGGCGGTGTGCTCGTGCTCGCCGGGCCCGGCAACAACGGCGGCGATGCGTGGGTCGTCGCCCGGGCGCTCGCCGCCGTCGGCGCCAAGGTTCGCGTCGTCGAACCGGTTCCCGCCAAGACTACGGACGCCATGGCCGAGCGCGCACTCGCCCTCGAGACGCCGAACGTCCGCCGCGACGATTGGCCGGCATCGCTCGTCGCCGGTGAAGCGATCGTCGTCGACGGCCTGCTCGGAACGGGAGCCAGCGGTGCGCCGCGCGGCGCGTTGGGTGACGCAATCGAATGGCTCTCGCCGGCGCGTGCGCGGGGCGCCGTCGTCGTTGCGCTCGACCTGCCGAGCGGCGTCGATGCGTCGACGGGCGCGACGCCGGGGTCGGCCGTCGGCGCCGATGTCACCGTCACGTTCGCAACCGTCAAGCGCGCCCACCTCGTGGCGCGCGACGCGTGCGGCGCGATCGTCGTCGTCGACATTGGGCTCGGCGGCCACGCGTCGCTCGATGACGGAGCGCCGGCGCTCGTCGACGAACGATGGGCGGGGGCAGCGCTTCCGGCGTTCCCAGCGGACGCTAATAAGGGAACTAGGAAGAAGCTCGCGATCGTCGGCGGCGCGCCGGGAATGGCCGGCGCCGCGGTGCTGGCGGCGCGCGCCGCGATGCGCAGCGGCGCGGGCATGGTCAAGCTCGTCGTCGCTCGCGAGAGCCTGCCGGCGGTGCAGGAGTCCGAGCCCGGCGCGCTCGCCGCAGCGTGGCCGACCGACGACGCGGCGCTCGAGCGCGACATCCTTTCCTGGGCAGACGGCGTCGTCGTCGGGCCCGGGCTTGGCCGCGATACTACGAGCCGCGCCCTCCTCGAGCGACTGCTGCGCGCCTGGAGGGGTCCGACGCTTCTCGACGCCGACGCGATCACGCTGTTCGAGCGGCGCGTGCCCGATCTCGCGGCTCTGATCGGCGACCGCGCTGCGCTGCTCACGCCGCACGCGGTGGAGTTCTCGCGGTTGGCCGGGGTGCCGGTCGAAGAAGTGCTCGCACGCCGATTCGACATTGCGACCGACACCGCCGCCGCAGTCGGTGCAGCCGTGCTGCTCAAGGGCGTGCCGACGGTGATCACCGCCGTCGATGGCCGGCGATTGGTCAGCGCCACCGGCACGCCGGCGCTCGCCACGGGCGGCAGCGGCGACCTGTTGAGCGGCATCGCCGGAACGCTCCTCGCCCAGCTCGGCGATCCGTTCGTCGCTGGCGCCGTCGGCGCGTGGGTGCATGGCCGTGCCGCCGAGCGCGTGCCGTCGTCCGGCGGCGACCGCGTGCGCGGTATTGCACTCGACGACGTCGTCGCTGAGCTGCGCGATGCGTGGACGTTCGACCTGCGGCCGCTGCGTTACCCGGTGCTCGTCGAACTGCCTGCGGTCGGCGGGGGCTCGCGGTGAAAGATCTCGCGCTCGGCACAGGCGACGAGTTCGACCTCATCCGCGAGCTGCGCGAGCGTTGGGGTACGATTGCCGCGGGTATCGGCGACGATGCTGCCGTGCTGTCGATGCCGCGAGGCGATTCGCTCGTCGCGAGCGTCGATACATCGATCGCCGACCAGCATTTTCGCGACGGCTGGCTCACGCCGCGCGAGATCGGCTATCGGGCGGTTGCCGCGGCGCTCAGCGATCTGGCAGCGATGGCCGCGAAACCTCTTGCGCTGCTCGTGGCGCTCGCCATTCCCGACGGTTCGCGCGGTGACGTGCTCGAGATTGGCGACGGCATCGGCGATGCCGCGCGCTTGGCTGGAGCCCGCATCGCCGGCGGGAATCTCAGTGCGGCCGGCGAGCTCTCGATCACGACCACCGTCCTTGGCTCGGCGTATGGCGTGTTGTCGCGGGGCGGCGCGCGCGACGGCGACCGGCTATTCGTCACGGGGAAGCTCGGCGGGCCGGCGACGGCGATTCGCGCGCTCGAGCGCGGTGGGCCGGGCGCGAAGATCGAGCCCGAAATCCGCGCTCGGTTCGCCCGGCCGGTGCCGCGCATCGCCGAAGCGCGTTGGCTCGCCGACCGCGGAGTCACCGCAGCGATTGATATTTCGGACGGACTGGTCGCCGATGCGGGTCAGCTGGCTGCGGCAAGCAGGCTTCACATCGAGCTCGATGCCGAGCGCGTGCCGCGGATGGACGGCGCGGATCTCGACGCGGCGTTGACGGGCGGAGAAGAGTACGAGTTGCTCGTCACCGCTCCCGCATCTGCGCTCGTCGACGCGGGCGAGTTCGCAAAGCGATTCGGCGTGCCGCTCACTGAGATCGGCCGGCTGTCGCTTCCTATCGGAGTCGCGGGTTCGGGCGGCGGCGTCGACGTGCGAGGCGCACGCGTTGCCGGCAGGGCGGGGTACGATCACTTTTCGCGCTGATGCGAACGGTTCTCGTTGCGCTCACGGCGCTCGCGGTCACGCTGGTGCTCGCGCCCTGCGTCATCGTCGCCCGGCTCTGCCGCGTGCCGCAGGGCCCGTCGTCGATCTATGCCCGCTGCATCCGCGCCTGGGCGCGCGCTATCGGCCGGGCCGCCGGAATGCGAGTGAAGGTTCACGGCGCTGAACGGCTGTACCACGAGCACGGCGCCGTGTTCATCGCCAACCATGTGAGTTGGTTCGACATCTTCGCGCTGGCGTCGGAGGTGCCGTGGTGCAGCTTCATCGCCAAGTCGGAGCTGCGGCGCATTCCGCTGTTCGGGTTCGCCGCCGAATGCGCGGGGATCGTGTTCCTCGACCGCGACAATCGGAAGCAGGCGTTCGACTCGTATCATGGCGCGGCGAAAGAGGTGCAGCGCGGCCGAGCGATCGTCGTCTGCCCCGAGGGGACGCGCGGCCTCGACTACCATTTGCGCCCCTTCAAGAAGGGGCCGTTCGTCCTCGCCATAGCCGCCCAGGCTCCAATCGTGCCGACGATCGTCTACGGCGCGCGTGAGATCATGCCCAAGGGCTCATTCCGCATCCGAAAAGGCACAGTCGATCTTCACTTTCTCGATCCGGTCGATACTACGGGCATGCAGTACGACAACCGGAGCGCGGTGATGACGACTGTCTGGTCGCGAATGGCGGACGCCATGTATCGGCTGTACGGTGTCGGCACGTCGGAGCAGTCGATCGCCGCGGCGGGCGAACGGGTGGAATGAGCCCGTTTCGATTATAATCCGGCCGCGGGTCTGCGCCTGAGTTCCGCTCGCTCCCGCTTCCCACCCGACTTCGATTCCACGTTTCCACGACAGCCAGCCTCTCATGGTGATCATCAGCGACATCACGGCGCGCGAGATTCTCGACAGCCGCGGCAACCCGACGGTCGAAGCCGACGTCATCTGCTCCAACGGCGTGCGCGGACGGGCCGCCGTGCCGAGCGGCGCCAGCACCGGTGAACACGAGGCAGTGGAGCTGCGCGACGGCGACGC
>DATNAT010000230.1:0-6032 GCA_035572355.1 Gemmatimonadaceae bacterium | reverse complement strand
CTTGTCGTTCACCGTGATCGACACGACGGTGTTGGCAAGTCCTTCGAACGCCGCGCCGACGTCCTTCGACGTGTCGAGCGGCTTGCCGTTCACGGCGAGCAGGAAGTCGCCCTCGCTGACTCGTATGCCTGGGCGTTTGAGCGGAGACCGCACCTCGTTGTCCCACTCGCCGCCGTCGAGTATCCGCGTGATGCAGAACGCGCCGTTCTCGAGCGAATAGTCGGCGCCGAGCAGGCCGATGTTGCGTCGCGGGCCATTCTCGAACTGCCCGCCCTGGACGTAGGTGTGCGACGAGTTGAGCTCGCCGATCAGCTCGCCGAGCACGAAGGTCACGTCCCAGCGCGACACGGCGTCGTCGATCAGCTTGCCGTAGCGCGTCCGCATCCCGTTCCAGTCGACGCCGTGCATGCCGGGATCGTAGAAGAAGTCGCGCTCGATCCGCCACGCGTCGTTGAACATCTGATGCCATTCCGCCGACGGATCGACGGTCATCGTCATGGTCGCCGTAGCCAGCTTCTTCTCGAGCTTCTGCGCCGGCTTGGCGTCGACGATGTACCAGTCCTGCGCGTTGCGCACGAGAACCTTCTTACCGTCCGCCGACGGCGCGAAGAAGGTCGCGTTGTCGACGATCGTCTTCTCCTGGCGATCGGACAGATCGAATTCGACGAGCGGCGTCGGACCGGGACCGCCGCCCGTACGCGCTAGACGGCGATAGAGCACGCGCCCCGACAGCGCCACCGGCGCCGAGTAGTTGCCCGCCGGGATCGGCAGCACTTCGAGGCGGCGCTCGAAGTCGGGGAAATCAATCGCCACGTCCTTCGCGGCATCCTTCGGTGCGGCCGCGGCCGGAGTCGCGCCGGCAGTGGTGTCGCGCGCGGCACCCGCCGACGGACGTTCCGGCGCACCGCCCTCCTCGTCGCTCTTCGGCGCCAGCGGCGACGCCGCGTCGGCGCGCAGCGGCACGACGGCGAGGTTCGTGCCGTTCACGTACGCCCAGCTGTTATCGAGATCGCTATATGAAGGATTGAATGAGCGGCCAGACAAGAAATAGAGGTACTTGCCGTCCGGATCGAAGGTCGGCGACTGGTCGTCGTAGTAGCCGCTCGTCACCTGGTGCGGCGCGCCGCCCGTGCGCGCGTCGTAGATGAAGACGGCGTTCTGGCCGTTCGGGAGATCGCGCGAATACGCCATCCACCGGCTGTCGCTCGACCAGCTGACGCGGAAATTGGCCAGCGCGCCCTCGAGCCAGTTGAGCGCCTTGTCGACGTTCGCCACCTGTCCCGTCGCCAGATCGAGGACGTGAATGCGCATCGTCTGATCGATGAACGCGATCTTCTTGCTGTCCGGTGACCAGTACGGCTGATAGCGGAACCCCGCGCCGAGCTTCGTCACCGTGCGCTCGGCGCCGGAACCGTCGGCGTCGCGCAATGTCAGCTCGTACTCGCCCGACTTGTCGCTCCAGTACGCCACCGTTTTGCCGTCGGGCGACCAGGCCGGCGTTCGCTCGGCGATGCCCGACGTTTCCGTGAGATCGCGGACCGCGCCGTTCTCCGCCGGCACCGTGAACACGTCGCCGTGCGCCTGGAAGATGGCGCGCTTGGCGGTCGGCGAGAGCGCGGCGCTCGCGATCTGCGCGCCGACGTCCTCGACGTGCGGCCGCAGCGACATGCGATCGGTCACGACCTTGACCGGCACCTCGTGCGATTTCTCAGTCGCGAGATCGAGCAGATACATCCGATCGCCGGCCTGAAACACGATGTCCGACGGGCCGAGCGACGGATACTTCACGTCGTAGTCGCCGAAATCGGTGACCTGGCGGAACTTGTCCGTCTTCGTGTCGTACGCCCAGATGTTGCCGCGCTCGTTCGTCCCGCGATCGGTGAGGAAGTAGAGCGTCGACCCGTGCCACATCGGCTGCGCGTCGTTCGCGTTGTCGTGGGTGATGTTCTTGGAGGCGTGCGTCGCCAGGTCGAAGGTCCAGATGTCGGGTGCCCAGCCGCCGCGGTAGCGCTTCCACGTGCGCGCGTCGACCGCTTCGGGGAGATAGGCGACCGTCTTCGCGTCGGGCGAGAAGGAGGCGAACTCGCCGTAGGGCATCGGCAGCGCCGTCGGCAGCCCGCCGGTTTTTGAGATCTTGAACAACTTGTTGTAGCGGTTCGTCTCGCTCGTCCGCCCCGACGCGATGAGCAGCGACTGGCCATCCGGGTACCAGGCGACCACGCGATCGGCCGACGGATGATAGGTCAGCCGCGTCGCCTCGCCCCCCGCCGCCGGAATCGTGTAGACCTCGTCGTTGCCGTCGTAGTCCGCGGTGAAGGCGATGGTCGAGCCGTCGGGCGAGAAGTGCGGAAAGCTCTCCTCGCCGCGCGCCGTCGTCAGCCGCTGCGCCGTGCCGCCGGCTTTCGGCATGATCCAGATGTCGCCCCCATAGATGAAGGCGATCTGCGTCGCCGACACCGTGGGTTCGCGGAGCATGCGAGCGTCGACCTGCGCGGCGGCAGGGTGAGCATGGAAGCTCGCGCCGGCGACGGCGGCGGCGAGAACGAAACCGGAGAGGGAGCGCATGTGGAGGCGGGAGGAAGGGCCTCCAACCTGAGCGGGCGCGCCGTGTGTGTCAATCAGAATGTGGCGAGCCGCGCGCGGCCGGATGCTTACAAATGATCGATTGATCGATGACTGCAAGATGATGCCGCTCTGATTCGCGTGTGATGCCAGCGGCGTAGGCTCCGGCCACTCACACTGGAGCCGACCATGTCTCGCCTCGATGCTCGCTGGCTCGCCGCCGCCATCCCGTTCGTCATCGTCTTCGCCATCGGGTGCGCCGATCGGGCGAGCCTGTCGGAACCGCCGGCCGCCGCGCCGCCGAGCCGCGTCCTTATGCTGCCCTTTCCTCCGCGGCCAGACCCGAACGCATATGCCGACATCAGCGCGGGCGTCGATTTCACCTGCGCGCGCCGCAACAGCGGTGCGGTGATCTGCTGGGGCGCGATCCTCGGCTTTGGCTCTCGTGCGAACGCCGTGCTCTTCGGACCCGGGTTCGACACTCTTCGCGCCACGACCATTTCGGCTGGCGCGGCGTTCGCCTGCGTCGTCAACACGACGAGCGACGGCGTCTGTTGGGGAGATGGGGAGCAAGGACAGCTCGGAAACAACCTCGGCTACGGCCCCATGGACGCCGAGCTGGTCGCCGGCGGCCACAAGTTCGTTGCGATCGGAGCCGGCACGATGGTGACGTGCGGGATGGCGACCGACGGCGCCTTCTGTTGGGGCAGACACCCGGACTGGAACAACCCGATCTCGAACGACATCAACGCGCCCGTTCAGATCTCGACCTTCAACAGTTATCGCAACGTCGCCGTCGGCACCGAGCACGCGTGCGCCACCATCAATGGCTTCAACGGCGTGGAAGTCGACTGTTGGGGGATCGACAGCGTGGGCCAGCAGGCGATCGACCCGACCATGTTCTCGACATTCGTACCGTTCACGATCCGCTCGACGTTCCCGACACCCGTCCGGCGCGTGTCGGCGAACGATTCGACGACCTGCGCCGAGCTCACCACCGGCGGCGTCCAATGCGCCGGCGCGAACGGGGAAGGTCAGCTTGGCAACGGCATGACGGGTGGCTCCATCTTCCGGCCGCAGACGGTGACCGGCGGCCATCTATTCCACGGGGTTTCCGTCGGCACGGGGCACGTCTGCGCGCTCGACGACCAGAACCACGCCTTCTGCTGGGGCAAGAACGACTACGGGCAACTGGGCGACAGCAGCATCGTCCAGTCGAACGTGCCGCGAGCCGTCTGGGGGAGTATCACCTTTCGCGCGATCGCTGCGGGCTATCATCACACCTGCGGGATCGGCACCGACAACGGTCTCTACTGCTGGGGGGCGAACTACTACGGTCAACAGGGTCAGCATTCTCAGAACAACATCGCGTGGGTCACGCCAGGGCGGGTCCTCGACCCCCGCTGACCGTTCGCCGCATTCGGGCGAGGATGTCATACTTTTCTCGTCATGACAATTCCTCGCCCGAGACTCCCGCTGCGCGCGATAGCCGCGGCCGCGATCGCGGCCGCGGCGGGTACGGCCGGTGGGTCTCCAGTCGCCGCTCAAACGCCGGCGCCGCAGGGCCTCGAGGCGCTCTGGTATGCCACCGGCAGCGATCAGAGCACCAAGAGCTTCCTCGCTCACGCCGCTCAGATCTCGATCGTCGCCCCTCAGGTGTTCAAGTTCGACGCGACGGGACACATCGATCCGCGCCTCGTCGATGCGGCGCACGCGCACCACGTCAAGCTCGTTCCCCTCGTCGTCAACCCCGGCTTCGACCAGCACCTGGTGCACGTCATTCTCACGCTCACCTCGGCGCGCCGGCGAGCGATTCGGGCACTCGGCGCGCTGTGCCGCGACGAGCATCTCGACGGCATTCAGTTCGACCTCGAGAACGTGAACGTCGCGGACAAGGCGGCGTTCAGCGCGTTCGTCCGTGAGTCGGCCGACACCGTGCACCGCGCGGGCTGCACGCTCTCGGCCGCGGTCGTGCCCCGATTGAACGAGAGTCGCGGGTCGTCGAGCTACAGCCGCTGGATGTTCGACAACTGGCGCGGCGCCTACGACTACAAGGCGCTCGCCCAATCGCTCGACTTCCTCTCGTACATGACCTACGCCCAACACACCGGCAATTCCACGCCCGGCCCCGTCGCAGGTTATCCGTGGATGGAGGAGTGTCTCCAGTACGTCCTGTCGCTCGGCGTGCCGCCCGAAAAAATCTCGCTCGGGATTCCGTCGTACTCGGACTGGTGGTACCCGAGCTACGACGCCAAGGCCGGCCCGCGCGAACGGGGGCGCGACATCTCGTACGCGGTCGCCGAGAGCCTGCTGACCAAGGCCGGCGCCCACGCGGTGTGGGACGACGAGCAGAAGTCGCCGGTCGCGCAGTGGATGGAGGACGGCGTGTTTCAACACCTGTGGGTCGAGGACGCGCGGGCATTCGCGGCCAAGCTGGTGCTGGTGCGCAAGTACCACCTGCGCGGGTACTCGGTTTGGGTGCTGGGGACGGAAGACCCCGCGGTCTGGGACGGATGAGATAGCGACCCGGCGAGCGACCCGGCGAGCGACCCGGCGGCGGCCCGCTGCCGTCACGGGTCGACCTCCCGTTGCAGCGCCGATACGGTCCGCGCCGTAGAATTACTCGACCCTTCCCCGCCCCCATGCCGCGCCTACGCCTCGCCCTTCCCGCGCTCCTCGCTTCCGCCCTCCTCGCGCCCGCGCTCCTCGCCGCGCAGTCCACGCTCCCCGACTCGCTGCTCGTCCGCGCGCTCACCTTCCGCTCGATCGGCCCCGCTGTGATGAGCGGCCGCATCGCCGACGTCGCCGTGACCGACGCGCGCGACGCCCGCGCCCACATCGGGAACATCATCTACGCCGGCGCCGCGACGGGCGGTGTGTGGAAGTCGACCAACGCCGGTGTGAGTTGGACGCCGGTGTTCGACTCCGTGCGCACTGGCTCCGTGGGTGCCGTCGCCGTGGCACCCTCCGATCCCGACATCGTGTGGGTCGGCACCGGCGAGTCGAACAACATGCGCTCGTCGTCGTGGGGCACCGGCGTCTACAAATCGACCGACGGCGGCAAGACCTGGTCGGGCGCCATGCTCCCCAAGTCGCAGCACATCGGCCGGATCATCATCGATCCGCGCGACCCGAACGTCGTCTACGTCGCCGCGCTCGGCCCCCTCTGGACATCGGGCGGCGAGCGCGGGCTCTACAAGACGACCGACGGCGGCAAGAGCTGGACGAACACGAAGGAGATCAGCAAGTACACCGGCTTCGGCGAGGTCGTGATGGACCCGTCGAACCCGGATGTGCTGTACGCGGCCGCCGAGGAGCGCGAGCGGCGCGAGTACGGCTTTCTCCCGGCCGGCACCGAGGCCGGCATCTTCAAGACCACGGACGGCGCCAAGACCTGGACCAAGCTCGCCAAGGGACTGCCGACCGGAGAGATTGGCAGAATTGGCATGAGCGTCTGCAAATCGCGTCCG
>DATNAT010000229.1:0-21259 GCA_035572355.1 Gemmatimonadaceae bacterium | reverse complement strand
CAAGGGCGGTGCGGCGCAGTCGATCGTGTCGCCATCCCAGGTCACGCCCGGCATGCACATCGCCGACAACGCTGGCCTGGCGTTCACGCGGAGCGGCACGGCGATCACCTTCAGCGTGGCGCCGCCACCGATCGATACCGTGCCCGCCGATTCGCTCGTCGACAAGGCCGTCTTCGATTTGTGGCATTACAAAGACCCAGAGTTGCAGCCGACGCAGCGCATCAACGCGGCGCGCGACCGCAACAAGTCATATGCGGCGATCTACTTCCCGGCGAGCAAGAAGGTCGTGCAGCTCGCCGACGATTCGCTCCCGCAGGTGAACGTGTCCGACGACGGTCGCGTCGCCGTGGCCAATTCGCGCGAGCGGTACATGATCGAGCAGATGTGGGGCGACGGCGGTACGGACGTGTGGGTGATCGACCCGGCGACGAACGCGCGCAAGTTGATCAAGGAGAAGATCAATGGAAATGCGCAGCTCTCGCCCGATGCCAAGTTCGTCACGTTCTACGATCACGCGCACTGGTACGCCTACAATACGGCGACGAGCAAGTTGGTTGACCTCACGGGTGGCCTGAAGACGGTGCACTTCGACGAAGTCACGGACGATCACCCCGCACCGCCGCCAGCTTGGGGCTTGGCCGGCTGGACGAAGGGCGACCGCTCGGTCCTTCTCTATGATCAGTTCGACATCTGGGAGCTCGATCCCACCGGCGTGCGCGCGCCGATCGTGATCACCGATTCACTCGGCCGGCGGAGCAACCTCCAGTTCCGGCTCGCCGAGGGCGGTGGCGGCCGCGGCGGCCGCGGGGGGCGGGGAGGCGGCGCGGCGACTGACGACCGTGGCGTGCTCGACCCGTCGGAGCCGCTGTTGCTTCATGCGCTGAACACCGAGACGATGGCGAGCGGCTTCTATCGCGCGCAGCTCGGTGCTCGCAAGGCGCCGGAGAAGATCGTGATGGCCGACGTCGCGTATGGCACGCCGATCAAAGCGGCTGGTGCCGACGAGTGGATGGTCACGAAGAGCACCTTCACCGACTTTCCGAATCTGTGGGTTGGTTCGTCGCTGGCGCAGCTCACCAAGATCTCGGATGCGAATCCACAGCAGAAGGACTACAACTGGGGCACGGCGGAACTCGTGCACTGGACGAGCGCCGACGGCGTGCCGCTGAAGGGCATTCTGTACAAGCCGGAGAACTTCGATCCGAACAAGAAGTATCCGCTGATCGCGTATTTCTACGAAATCCTGTCGACGAACCTGCATCAGTACGTCCCGCCGACGGGGCGGAACATCATCAACCCGACGCACTATGTGTCGAACGGGTACCTCGTCTTCGAGCCGGACATCGTCTACGAGGTCGGGTACCCGGGGCAGAGCGCCGTGCGGTCGATCGTCTCCGGCGTCGAGTCGCTCGAGCGGCGCGGCTACGTCGACGAGAAGCATCTCGGCATTCAGGGCCATTCGTGGGGCGGCTACCAGACGGCGTACACCATCACTCAGACGCACATGTTCGCGGCGGCGATGGCGGGCGCGCCGGTGGTGAACATGACCAGCGCCTACGGCGGCATTCGTTGGGGAACCGGCATCTCGCGCGAGGGGCAGTACGAGTCGGGGCAGAGCCGCATCGGCAAGTCGCTCGACGAGGCGCCGCAGCTCTATCTCCAGAACTCGCCGTTGTTCTTTCTCGACCGCATCACGACGCCGCTGTTCATCATGGCCAACGACGCCGACGACGCGGTGCCCTGGTACCAGGGGATCGAGATGTTCGTGAACATGCGCCGGCTCGGCAAGGAAGTTTATTTTATAGACTACAATAACGATGTGCATAATCCGGCGAGTCGCGCGAACCAGAAGGACATCGCGATGCGCATGCAGCAGTTCTTCGACAACAAGCTGAAGGGCGCGCCGGAGCCGGATTGGATGGTCCACGGCATTCCGTACCTCGCCAAGGGGCGCGACCAGCTCGGTCCGGCGCCGGTGCAAGCCGGCGGCACGATCACGCCCGAGCAGAGAAAGCCCTGATGGCCGACCAGATCGACTATCAGCTGATCGGCGACGACCTCCAGGCGGTGATCATCACCCTCGATCCGGGAGAGATGGTCATCGCCGAGGCCGGCGCGATGATGTACATGCAAGACGGGATCGTGATGAACACGACGCTCGATCCCAACGCGCAGGGCGGCGGCATGATGAGCAAGCTCTTTCAGGGCGCCAAGCGCGCGCTGTCGGGCGACACCTTCTTCGTCACCACCTTTGCCAACGCGGCGCACGTCCGCCAGGACGTCGCCTTCTCATCCCACTTTCCCGGCAAGATCCGCCCCGTCGAGCTGCGCGACTGGGGCGGGACGATCATTGCGCAGAAGGACGCGTTCCTGGTCGCAGCGCGCGGGGCCAACGTCACCGTCGCATTCACGCGGCGGATCGGCGCCGGGTTCTTCGGCGGCGAAGGGTTCATTCTCCAGCGCATCGATGGGGACGGCCTCACATTCTTGCACGCCTCGGGCACGCTGCACGAGATCCGGCTCGGCGCCGGCGAGACGCTGCGCGTCGATACGGGCTGTCTCGTCGCGATGGAACAGCAGGTCGAGTACGACATCGAGATGGTGCCGGGGGTCAAGACGGCGCTATTCGGCGGCGAAGGTCTCTTCTTTGCGCGCCTTCGCGGCCCCGGCCGCGTGCTGTTGCAGACGCTTCCGTTCTCTCGGCTCGCCGACCGCATCCTGGCCGCGGCGCCGAACGCTGGCGGCTCGAGGCGAGACGAGCGAATGGGATTGGGCGCCGGCATCATCGGCGGCGTGATCGGCTCGATGCTCGAGGGCCATCGCTGACCGTTCCGCGCTCGTGCTGTTGACGCGTTAGAATTGTGCACGGCGTCCTTCCGCTCGGAACGACGCCGTGCGCGTCTCCCCTCTCAACGTTCATTCCGTCATGGCCGCGATCGAGACGCACGCACTGAGAAAGGTGTATCCCGCGCCGCCTGCACCGAAGCGCCGTCGTCGCGCCGGCGCCTCTGGTGCACCGGCTGGTCAGGGCGGACCGTCGTTCGGCGCGAACGGAGGCTCCGCGAGCCAAGTCGGAGCCGCCGGCAACCCGCGCGGCGAGATCGTTGCGCTCAAGGCGCTCGACCTCGAGATCCGCGACGGCGAGTTCTTCGGCCTCCTCGGTCCTAATGGCGCCGGGAAGACGACGACGATCGGGATTCTCACGACGCGCGTTCGACCGACCTCGGGAAAGGCGTTGATTGGGGGAGCCGATGTCGCAACGCAGGCGGTGCAGGTCCGGCAGCGCATCGGCGTCGTCCCGCAGCGCCCCAACCCCGACCGCAGCCTCAACGTGATCGAGAACCTGCTCTTTCACGCGGCGTACTTCGGAATTCCTACGTCGAAGTCGCGCCCGCGCGCGCTCGCGCTACTCGAGCAGCTCGGGATCGCCGACAAGGCGAGCGCAAAGGTCGACGAGATGTCCGGCGGCCAGCAGCAGCGGCTGATGATCGCGCGTGCGTTGATCCACGAGCCGCAGGTCATCTTCCTGGACGAACCGACGGTCGGACTCGATCCGCAGACCAGACTCGCACTCTGGGACATTCTCCGCGAGCTCCATGCGGAACGGCGAACGATCGTGATGACCACCCACTACATGGACGAAGCCGACAAGCTCTGCGACCGGATTGCCATCGTCGACCGCGGCGAGCTACTCGAGCTGGACACGCCCGCGGCTCTCAAAGAGCGCGCGCCGGGAGGCACGATGATCGAGATCGCACTGAGCGGCGACGCCGTGCAGCTCGACCCGATACGCGCCGAGCCGGGCGTGCTCCGTGCCGAATCCGCCGGGTCAGTGCTGCGCGTGTACAGCGATCGGGGCGGACGCGTGATCTCGCCGGTCATTCAGCTCGTCGAGGACCAGGGCCTTCACGTCGCCAACATCAGTCTCACCGAGCCAAGCCTCGAGACGCTGTTCGTGGCCCGGACCGGGAGGAAGCTGGATTGAACGCCACCGCCGCAGTTTCGAGCTCGGTCGTTTCCGCTCCACGCGGAAGCGCCCCGTCCGCCAGCGCGCTCTCGGTCTTCTTCGCGCTCCTTCGGCGCGACGTTCGTGTGGCGCGCAAGGAGATCTGGTTCTTCCTCGTCCGCACGACGATGCAGCCGTTGTTGTTCGTGATCGTGTTCGGCTACCTGCTGCCGAAGATGCGCTTTGTCGTCGGCGACTTTCAGTCGGCGCTGCTGCCTGGCATCCTCGCCGTGAGCTTGAGCCTTTCGGCGATCCAGTCCGTCGCGCTGCCAATGGTGCAGGACTTCGGTTGGACGAAAGAGATCGAGGATCGGCTGCTGGCGCCGGTACCGACCCGCCTCATCGCCGCCGAAAAGATCGTCGCCGGGATGATCCAGGGGTTGATCGCGTCGGCGTTCGTGTTGCCGGTGGCTCGATTGATCATGGGGCCGATCGCCGGGCTCACGCTGTCGCACTTCGGCGTCGTGATCGGGCTGGCGCTCCTTGGTTCGCTCGCGTTCTCGTCGCTTGGCATGTGGCTGGGAACGGCGATCGCGCCGCAGCAGATCGGACTCATGTTCAGCGTGATCATCGCGCCGATGATCTTCTTCGGCTGTGCGTACTATCCCTGGCGCAGCCTCGACGTGGTGCCGGCGATCAAGTATCTCGTGCTGGTGAATCCCATGGTCTACGTCTCCGAAGGCATGCGCGGAGCGCTCACGCCGTCGATGCCGCACATGTCGCTGATCGTGGTATCCCTCGCGCTCGTGCTGATCGCGGCCGGCTTCTGGGTTCTTGGCATGCGCAGCTTCTTCAAACGGGCGATCGGCTGATGGCGCGAGCGACCGACGACCCCATCGTGCGATTCCAGAGGCTGCTCGACGAGGCGAAGGGCGTGCCCCGCGATCGCTTACCCGAACCGACGGCGTTCGCGCTCGGCACGGTGGATGAGCGAGGGTGGCCGAGCGTGCGGATCGTGCTGCTCAAACAGGTCGACGAACGCGGATTCGTGTTCTACACGAACTACGAGAGTCGAAAGGGGCGCGAGGCGTTGGCCACGAAACGGGCGGCGATGTGCTTTCACTGGCAGCCGCTCGAGGTGCAGGTGCGCGTCGAGGGACCGATCGAGGCGGTGAGCGACGCCGAAGCGGACGCCTATTTCGCGTCGCGGGCGCGCGGCAGCCAGATCGGTGCCTGGGCGTCGGAGCAGAGCCGCGAGATGGCGTCGCCCGGCGATCTCGATGCGCGCGTGGCGAAAATGGAGCAGCGCTTCGCCGGCGGCGCGGTTCCGCGTCCTCCGCACTGGTCCGGATTTCGGATTGGCCCCGAGCGGATCGAGTTCTGGAAGAACATGCCGAGCCGCCTCCACGTGCGGCACGTGTACAGGAGAGACGGCGCGGCGTGGGACGTTCGCCAGCTCTATCCGTGATCGATTAGTTTCCCGCATGGCCACGCACATCGCCGACGCCGCTCCGGCGGATTCCGGCAAGAGCACTTGGTCGATCGAAGCGGCGCGCGCGCTGTACAACATCGAGGGCTGGGGCGCCGGCTTTTTCGACATCAACGACGACGGTCACGTGATCGTGCGGCCCGACAAGGAGCGCCCGGACCGCGTCATCGATCTCTACGAGGTCACGAACGACCTCGAGGAGCAGGGCATCGCGCTGCCGGTGCTGTTGCGGTTCTCCGACATCCTCCGGTCGCGCATCGAGGCGCTGACGACGCGCTTCGAGCAAGCGCGCGAGGAGTTCGGCTACACCGGCGGCTACACGACGGTCTACCCGATCAAAGTCAATCAGCAGCGGCACGTCGTGGAGGAGATCGTCGAGTTCGGCAAGTCGCACGGCGTGGGGCTCGAGTGCGGCAGCAAGCCGGAGCTCCAGGCGGTGCTCGGTCTGGCCGAGAACACCGATCACATGATCGTCTGCAACGGCTACAAGGACGAGGAGTTCATGCGCCTCGCCCTGACCGGGCAGAAGCTCGGCCACCAGGTCTACATCGTCATCGAGCAGCTGAGCGAGATCGACGTGCTGCTGCAGGTGGCCGACGAGATGGGGA
The DNA here is from genome assembly GCA_035572355.1 of Gemmatimonadaceae bacterium. GTDB lineage: Bacteria > Gemmatimonadota > Gemmatimonadetes > Gemmatimonadales > Gemmatimonadaceae > JAQBQB01. The sequence goes on along the minus strand of DATNAT010000229.1, from coordinate 15,216 downwards.
TCGTGCCGACGGCTGGCGTGCGGATCAAGCTCGCGTCGCGCGGTTTCGGCCGGTGGAAGGAAAGCGGCGGCGAGAAGTCCAAGTTCGGATTGAACGCCGCCCAGCTGATGCAGGCGATCGAGAAGCTGCGCGCCGCAAACCGGCTCGACATCGTCAAGTTGATCCATTTCCATCTCGGCTCGCAGATCACCGACATCCGCTTCATCAAGCTCGGACTCACCGAGCTAACGCGGTTTTACGTCGAGCTGCGCAACCTGGGACTCGACGTCACGCACGTCGACGTTGGCGGCGGGTTGGGGGTCGACTACGACGGCACCAACTCGACGTCGGACGCGAGCGTCAACTACTCGCTCCAAGAGTACGCGAACGACGTCGTCTACACGCTCGCCGAAGCGTGCCGCGAGCATGAGATCCCGATGCCGCACATCATCAGCGAATCGGGACGCGCCCTCACGGCACACCACGCGCTGCTGCTGCTCAAAGTGATCGACGTCGAGTCGCAGAGCGACCGCCCGGTGCCCGACTTGACCGACGACGACCACCAGCTGCTCCACGAGATGGTGGCCGACTACCGCGACGCGTCGCGCAAGAACGTGTCGAAGCGGCGCATTCGCGAGATCTTCCACGATCTCACGTTCGACAAGGAACGCGCGCAGGAGATGTTCAACAGCGGCGTGTTCTCGCTCCGCGAGCGCGCGCTGGCCGAGCAGATCTACTTCGGCACGGTGAACGTGCTGTCGAAGTTCGTCGAGCGGCACCGCGACGATTTCGAGGACATCGTCACCGACCTCGACGCGACGCTCGTCGATCGGTACTTCTGCAATTTCTCACTGTTCCAATCGCTCCCCGACAGCTGGGCGATCAACCAGCTCTTCCCGATCATGCCGATCCACCGGCTGAACGAGGAGCCCTTGCGGCGCGGGACTATCCAGGACGTGACCTGCGACTCCGACGGCAAGATCGACCGGTTCGTCGGCGACAAGTCGGGCAATCCGAGCTTGGAGCTACACGAGTTCCACGACGGCGAGCCGTACATGCTCGGGGTGTTTCTCACCGGGGCGTACCAGGAGATTCTCGGCGATCTGCACAATCTGTTCGGCGACACGAACGCCGTGCACATTCGGCTCGCGCAGACCGGATCGTACGACGTCACCGACCTCGTGCACGGCGACACGGTGACCGAGGTGCTCAACTACGTGCAGTTCCGCGCCTCGGATCTGCTGCAGACCTTTCGGCGAAAGGTGGCCGCCGCCAAGCACATCACGCGCCAGGAGGCGAACACCTTCATCGCCGATTACGTCGCCGGCCTCGAGGGCTACACCTATCTCGAAGGTGAAGCCGCCCAGTGACGGCCGTGCCGCGGTTCAGGGCGTGGACTGATGGATCATCGCTCGCGTGCGCGCCATGTCCGCGGGAACCACGATCTCGATCGTCTGACCCTTGTCGAGCTTGAACGGGCCGATTCGCTGCCGCGCCGAGCCGTCGGCGGCGCGCGCTTCGAACGAGATCGAGGTCGCCGGGAACAGGTTCGGGTCCATGACCGAGGTACGCGTCTGATTGGGCATTGCCTTGGCGACGTAGTTGCTCTGCCCGTCGAGCACGGTGTAGACGCGCACTTCGCTCGGATAGTCGTTCTGGATTCGCAGGATCGCGGTGCGCGTCGCCGTCAACGAATCGACGACGACGTCGCCGGCCAGGGCCGCCTGGGTTCCGTGGTGCATGCAGCCGGCGAGGCAGGCGGCGCCCGCGACCGCGGCAATCAAGTGTGTGAACTGTCTCATTGTGCTTCTCCTAATTAAGGCGAACGATCGGCAGGTGTTGGGCTCGAGAGTGGCAGATTCGATGCCCGATGTCACACGCGTCGCCGAGTTCGCGCATCGCACGTTCACCACGGGGCGCTGTTCATGACTCTCGACGTCTTCCTCAGGCCGCTCGGTGCCTTCGCCGCGCTCGCGCTCGCCTCGGCAGGGATGCACGCGCAGAACTCGCCGCTGCGCGGCCCAGACACCACGACGACGACGATTCACGCCGCCGCGGCGATCGACGGGCGCGGACGCGTCATGCACGACGTCCTGCTCACGGTGCGCGGAGGCCGGATCCTCCGCGTCGACGCCGATGCCGGCGCGCGCGGCCGCGGCGCGACGTACGAGCTCGGCACGAGCACGCTCCTCCCCGGGCTCATCGACGCGCACGTCCATCCCGGCTGGTACATCAATCGCGCCGGCGCGCTCCACACGAATAATGACGGCGATACTCCGGCCCAATCGGCTCTCGCACGGGCGGGTAATCTCTACGCGACGCTCATGGCCGGATTCACGACGATCCAGAGCGTCGGCGGCCCGGAAGATCTCGATCTTCGCGACGCAGTCGGGCGCTGGCAGATTCCCGGACCGCGCATCCTCACGTCGATCATTCAGATCAACAACCCGCGGCTGACTCCTGATTCGCTGCGCGGGCTGGTCCGAGGTCTCAAGGCGCGTGGGGCCGATCTCATCAAGCTGTTCGCTTCGTCGGGACTCGGCGCGGGCGGTGCGCAGATTCTGTCGAACGAACAACTAGCAGCGATCTGCGGCGAGGCGAACGCCATTGGCCTGCGCTCAGTGGTCCATGCGATCAGCGACTCGAGCGTCCGCAATGCCACGCTCGCCGGCTGTACCGAAATCGAGCACGGCACGTTCGTCACGCCGGAAACGCTGCGCCTGATGGCCGAGCACAAGACGCTGTTCGACCCTCAGGTGTGTCTCGTCTTCCAGAACTACATCGACAATCGCGAGGTGTACGGGAGATCAGGCTTCACGGAGGCATCGTTCAAATCACTGGGCGACGCGATTCCCGTCGCCACGGCAATGTTCAAGCAGGCGCTCACTACGCCCGGTCTCACGATCGTGTTCGGCACCGACGCCGTGGCGCTGGCGCACGGTCGCAACGCCGAGGAATTGGTTTGTCGCGTGGCCGCCGGGCAGAAGCCGATCGACGCGATCACCTCCGCCACCTCGATCACGGCGCGCGCGCTCGGCCTGGGCGATTCGCTCGGCGTCCTCGCCCCGGGCTATGTGGCGGACATCATCGCCGTGCGAGGCGATCCCGCAAACGACATCGCCGCGCTCCGAACGGTGTCGTTCGTGATGCGCGGCGGCGTCGTGTTCAGCGGAAAGTGAACGGCGGTGCGCTTCAGCCGAAGCGCTTCGCGACCGCGTCCCAGTTGACGACGTTCCACCAGGCGGTGACGTAGTCGGGGCGCTTGTTCTGATACTTGAGGTAGTACGCGTGCTCCCAGACGTCGAGGCCGAGGATCGGCGTCTTGCCGTCCATCAGGGGATTGTCCTGGTTTGGCGTGCTGGTGATCGAAAGCTTGCCGCCGTCCTTGATCAACCACACCCAGCCCGAGCCGAAACGACCCGCTGCCGCTGCCGCGAACTGCTCTTTGAATTTGCTGAAGTCGCCGAACGCGCTCTTGATCGCGTCGGCCAGCTTGCCAGCCGGCTCGCCGCCCTTTTTCGGGCCCATGATCTCCCAGAACATCGAATGATTCCAGTGTCCGCCGCCGTTGTTGCGCACGGCGGTGCGCACCGCTTCGGGCACGGAATTGATCGACCGCATCAGATCGTCGAGCGACTTGTTCGCCAGCTCGGGCGCCTTCTCGATCGCCGCGTTCAGGTTGTTGACGTAGGCCTGATGATGCTTGTCGTGGTGGATCTCCATCGTCCGCGCGTCGATGTGCGGTTCGAGCGCGTCGTTGGGATAAGGGAGGGGCGGCAGCGTGAATGACATCAAGTTCTCCTTGCTCTGAGCCAACCAATGATCCCCGGCAGCAGCGAGAGAAACACCACGGTGAGGATCACCGGCTCGATGTGCCGATCGATGCCTGGAATGTAGCGGCCCAGGAAGTAGCCGATGAACAGCACGCCCCAGATCCAGCCGACGCCGCCGAGCACGTTGTAGACCGTGTAGCGCCGGTAATCCATCCCGGCCATACCGGCCACGACAGGAACGAACGTCCGCACGATCGGCATAAATCGCGCAATGATCACCGTCTGGCCGCCGTGCCGTTCGTAGAACTCGTGCGCCCGATAGAGATGCTTCTTGTTGAAGAGCAGAGAATTCTCACGGCTGAACAGACGCGGACCGGTCATCTTGCCGATCGCGTAGCCGGAGGTGTTGCCCAGAACGGACGCCACCGTCAAGAGCAGCCCGAGCCACCACACGTTGAACACGCCGGTCGTCGCCGCCAGCAGCCCTGCCGTGACGAGGAGCGAGTCGCCGGGGAGGAAGAACCCGATGAGCAAACCGGTCTCGGCGAAGATGATCGACGTCAGCCCGACGTAGCCGCCCCACGAGATGAGAGAGCGTACGTCGCGCAATCGGTGAAAAAAGTCGAGCAGACCGTGCATGCGGGCGGGAGTGGCCGTGAGCGGGCGCGGAGAGCGGCGTGGGGCCGAGTCGAATGAAGCTCGGAAGTTCGACCTGGCGGAGGCGAGAAGCAACCGGCCTGCCCGCGACGCGCGCCGAACGCGCCGTCGACGCTGGCGGCGCCGTGGTGATCGTCGCGCTGGCCATCGGGTGGACCTGGTCGATCGGCCACGCGCGCGAGCTCGGGGTCGGCACGTCGCGCGCCGCGGCCTCGGCGACCATCGCGAGCGCCCTGACGCACGGTGACGCGCCAACCGCCGCATATCTCACCGACGCCGCGCTCGACGCAATCACCACCCGGATGCTCGTCGGAGCGCGCGGCGCGAGCGGCAAGCTGCGCGTCGCGATCGAGCCGACGCCGGCACCAATCCGTGTCGACACGACCGTACCCGGCGCGGCGGTGGAGTACGGCCAGGGCGGTCGGGTGTCGACCGCGCCGCGCGGAGCCGGCCTCTGGAACGTCCTTCTCGCCGTCGGCAACGCCGTGCGGCCCGTGTCCGACTTCAACGTCATCGCCCTACTGCCGTTCAGCACGAAGCAGGGCGGGAATATCGGCGGCTATCATCTGGGCACATGGCCCAGCGAGCACGGAAAAGTGGGGCCGGCCAAGGCTCCTGCCGGCGAGTACGCCAATCCGTCCGGGTTCATCGAGGTGACGCAGGCGAACGCCGACACGCCGGTCTCCGAGCACTTCAAGCTGCGCGATTTTCTGACGCATGATCAGCCGAACGTGTGGCCAAAGTACATCGTCTTGCAACCCAAGCTCGTCGACAAGCTGGAGCTCGTACTCAGCGATCTCGCAGCGCACGGCGTCGACGTCCATGGCGTGCACGTGATGAGCGGCTTTCGGTCGCCGCAATACAACTACACGGGCGGAAACACGGTAGGACGCGCCGACCTCAGCCGTCACATGTATGGCGATGCCTCCGACATCTACATCGACGATGACGGTGACGGCCAGATGGACGACCTCAACCATGACGGGAAGGTGAGCATCGCCGATTCCCGCGTCATTCTCGATGCCGTCGACCGCGTCGAAGCGGCACATCCGGAGCTCGTCGGTGGCGCGGGCACCTATACGGCCGCGCCTGGGCACGGTCCTTTCATTCACATCGACACGCGCGGCTATCGAGCGCGCTGGTCGGGGACTTCAGGAGGTTGACGTGGCGGACCATCGCAGAATGACCGATGACACGATCGAAACCGATCGTGAGCTCGTGAACGACGGCCGCGACGGCAAGCCGGAGCGGTTGCAGGATCGAGAGATTCGCGAGGTGCGCGCGAGCGACATCGAGCCCTACACGGGGCTGCGCTACCTCTCGAAGCTGTTCCGCTTCATGGCCATCATCATGGTCCTGCTGCTGGTCGCCGAAGTGGTCACCGGCATCTACACGCAGGGCTCGGCGTCGCTGCCGACGCTTCTCGGCGAAGCGAGCCGCCTGATCGTGCTGGCCGGCGTGCTCTGGGGCACCGGCGATCTGGCGCTCCTCCTCGTGGACATGGGCCACGACGTGCGAGCTGGACGCATTCTCATCGCCCGCATCGCGCACGCGGCCAAGGTGCCGCCGCTCGTGCCCTCGCGCGCGACGGTGGAGGCAAGCTCCGCGAGACCGACGGATGTGGCCGTCGTCTCGCCGCCGCGCTCGCTGGCCGATCGCGCCCACTCCGACGACGAGGCGCCGCCGATTCCTTGAACGACCAACGGGCGCGGCTTTTCCGCGCCGACCGCTTAGCCCGGTACGACTGTTGCCTTTGACTGTCGCACCGGGTACGGACGAACTCGCATACGGAGACACGGAACCATGTTGATCACGTTGGCCGTCATACTCATCATTTTGTGGGCGCTGGGCTTTCTCGCTTTTCACGTGACGAGCGGATTGATCCACATCCTGCTAGTCATCGCGCTCATCATCATCGTGATTCGCCTGGTCACCGGCCGCCGCCCCGTCGTCTGACCCGACCGTCGTCCCTTGCGCATGATACGCGGCCGCGGCGAATATCGCCGCGGCCGTTTGCGTATCGACCGGGCGGCCGCGTCATCACCTCCCCAGCCCCCACGCGCGCTCTTCGCCCGCCATGGATTCGCCGCCGCTCGATGTGCATGTCGTCATGCACACGCACTGGGATCGCGAATGGTATCAACCGTTCGAGCGCTTCCAGCAGCGGCTCGTCGCTCTGGTCGACGAGCTGATCGACGACTCGCCCGGGGCGAATGAGAGTTTCTTGCTCGATGGCCAGGCGATCGTGCTGCGCGACTACCTCGATATGCGCCCTGAACGGGCGGACGCGCTTGCCGCGCTCCTGCGGGACGGCCGGCTCGAGGCCGGGCCGTGGTACGTCCTCGCCGACGAGCTCATCCCGAGCGGCGAGGCGATTGTGCGCAATCTGCTCGCCGGCCGCCGAGAGCTGGCCCGATTCGGCGCGCGAGCTCCCGCGGTGTTGTACTGCCCCGATTCGTTCGGACACCCGGCCGCGCTGCCTTCGCTAGCAGCGGGTTTCGGGCTTTCGCTCATCGTCGCCTGGCGGGGCTACGGCGGAGCGCGATGGCCGAGCGGCGACACCGCGCGATGGGTAGCGCCGAGCGGGGAGTCGGCGATTCTCTTTCATCTCCCACGCGACGGCTACGAGCTCGGATCGAACCTGCCCGCCGATGCCGCGGCCGCCGCCGCGCGTTGGGCGACGATGCGCAGCGAGCTCGCGCCACGCGCGGTGACGGGCGTGACGCTCGTTCCCAACGGCGCCGACCACCACGCGCGCCAGGCCGCGTGGCGAGCCGCGCTCGGTGCGCTCGAGGCGGCGGGCTCTGCGGACCGCGTGCACCGCAGCTCGCTTGGCCAGTTTGCCGAGGCGGTCATCCGCCGCGCCGAACAGACCGCGCTGCCCGTGGTGCGCGGCGAGCTGCGCGATTCCTACGGTTACACGTGGACGCTAGGCGGCACGCTCGCGACGCGGGCGCACGAGAAGCGGCTCAATGCCCGCGCTGAACGCGTGCTGCTCCGCGAGGCCGAGCCGTGGAGCGCACTGGCGGTGGTGCGCGGCCCATCGCGCCGGCCGTTGGTCGAGGCGGCATGGCGAACGGTGCTGAGCGCGCATCCGCACGACACGCTGTGCGGCTGCTCCATCGATGACGTTGCCGTAGCGATGGAGCAGCGGCTCCGCGCGGCCGTCGTTCAAGGTCAGGGAATTCGCGACGATTCAATCGCCGCTCTGATCGGGCACGATGCAGTCGAAGCGCGGACTGCGCACGAGGGTTGGACTCCGATCGCCGTCATCCGAAACGCAGCTCCGCGCCGACGGAGCGGCGTGGCGATCGTCGACGTCGAACAGTTCATCGCCGACGTGCGCGTCGGCCCTGGCTCGGCGCTGGCGGCTGACGATCAGCGGACGGTCGTGCCGCGCGGGCGGCCGCGCATCGCCGGCGTCGGACCGGTGCAGGTGCTGGCGCGCGGCGTCCGGCATTCGCGCACCGAATCGCCGCGCCACTATCCGGACGACGACCTCGTGGCCGTAACCCGCGTCGCGGTGTGGGTCGGCGGCGCGCCCGCGTACGGCATCGTGAGTGGCGCGCTCGGCGGACCGGCGCGCGGGGCAAGCGAACCGAACGAGCCGGTCGTCGTCGAGGGGCTGACGATGCGCAACGCGCATCTCGTCGTCGAAATCGCCGGCGATGGTTCGATCGCGCTCGAGGATCGCCGCTCCGGACGCCGCATCGCGAACCTCGTTCACCTGCTTGACGACGACGATGCCGGCGATCTGTATACGCCGTCGCCGCGCCCGAGCGATTGCGTGACAACCTTTCGCGGCGCGCGGCGCGTGCACCGCGGTCCGTTGCGCGGCGAGCTCGAGGCGCGCTATCGCATCCGGCGGCGCGATGCAAGAACGCCCCGGGCCGAAGTCGCGTTCTCGCTCGTGCTCGACGCCGACGCGCGCTTTTTGCGGCTTCGAGTGAACGGCGTGAACGAGGCGAACGACCATCGCGTTCGGGTTGTCGTCGCGGCCGACGTCACGGTTCCGGCGTCCGTGTGGGCCGACGCGGCGTTTGGTCCGTTGCGCCGCGAGCCGCTCGTGGTGCCGGCGTCGGATGCCGCCGCCGAGCAGCCGCCGCCTACGGCGCCGCTGCATCGATACGTCTCGCTGTTCGACGCGCGTGCCGGCTTCACGCTGTTCAGCGACGGGCTCGCCGAGTATGAAGCGCGCGACGACGGAACGCTCGTCGTCACCCTCGCGCGCGCGGTCGGCGAGCTCTCGCGCAACGACGTTCCGGAGCGGCCGGGGCATGCCGGTTGGCCGGCGCCGACGCCGCTCGCTCAGTGCCGCGGTCCATTCGAGGCCGAGCTCGCGGTGATGCTGCATGGCCCGCGGCAGCCCGCCGTGATCGACGCGATCGAGCGAACGGCCGATGACGTCCTCCTGCCGCTCCGCGGCGAGACCCTTCGTTCGGCGCTGACGGTGCCCGGGCCGGTTGTCGGCGTCGAGCTCGAGGGGCTTGGCTTTGCCTTTTCGGCGATGAAAGAGAGCGAAGACGGCACAGCGCTCGTCCTCCGCTGCGTGAACCTGCTCGACGAGCCGGCGCGCGGCGTCTGGCGGCTTCCATTCGACGCGTCGAGCGCCGCGCTGGCCAGGATCGACGAAACTAGTATGCACGAAGTCGAAGTACGCGATCGGGCGATCGCCATCGCGGCGCCGCCGCGCGCCATCGTCACGCTGCGCGTTCCGCTTCCGCCCGGTCGCCGTTAAGCTCGATCGCGCAGCGTCGCTCCCGCCTCGCCGGCGAGTCGGTCGCGCAGCGTGTCTCCGAGGAGTGTGCAGGCCAGCACCGTCGCGATCAGCGCCACCCCGGGGATGATCGCGACCCACGGCGCGACGACGATCAGGTCGCGCCCGCCGGAGATCATGTTGCCCCAGCTGGGCCGCGGCGGTTGGATGCCGAGCCCGAGAAACGACAACCCGCTCTCGAGCAGGATGGCGTTGCCGACGCCGAGCGTGGTCGCGACGATGGCCGGTCCGAGCGCGTTGGGCAGCGCGTGCCGCCAGAGCACGCGTTGCGGAGACGCACCCATTGCGGTCGCCGCGTCGACGTACGGTAGCGCGCGCACACCCAGCAGCTCGGCGCGAACGAGGCGCGACACGCCCATCCATCCGGTTGCGATGAGCACGACGACCACCGTGGCGAGTCCTGGCTGCCACAGCGCCGCACACACGAGCAGCAGCACCAGTCGCGGGATCGCCAGCAGCGCGTCGGCGAACGCCATGAGCACGCGGTCGACCGCGCCACCCGTCCACGCCGCGACCGCGCCGACGATTGTGCCCACGGCGCTGGCCATGAGCGAGCCAACGACGCCGACGGCGAGCGAGATTCGGCCCGCGAGCATCATGCGCACGAACAGGTCGCGGCCGAATCGGTCGGTGCCGAACAGGTGGAAATCGCCGTGCGCGTCGCGCGCACCGGGCGGCAGCAGCCGCAGCGCCAGTACGTCGCCGATGTCGATCGGGTTCTGGTGCGACGCGAGTGGCACGAGGATCACGGCCACGACGAGCGCCGCGAGCAGCAGCAGCGCGGCGCGATCCGTCCCATCGAGCCGGCGCCAGGCGCGTGAGCCGATCATGTGCGGCGGCGCGGATCGACGAGCGGCAGCGCGAGATCGCCGGCGAGATTGGCAAACAACACGAGCGTGGCGTAGAGCGCCGCCGCGCCCATGACGAGCGGATAGTCGCGCGCATTGATCGCGTTGACCATCAGGCGCCCCATGCCCGGCCACGCGAACACCGCTTCGACGAAGATCGATCCGGCGACGAGACCCGGCAGCGACAGCGCGAACAGCACGATCAACGCCGGCAGCACCGCGGCGAGCACGTGGCGAAAGTAGACGCGCCGCGGCGCGGCGCCTTTGGCGCGCACCGTCCGCACGAAGTCCTGCCCCAGCACGTCGGCCACGCTCGATCGGGCGTAGCGCGCAATGCCCGCCGCGCCGATCGCGGCGAGAATCGACACCGGCAGAATTGCGTGGCGAACGAGATCCGCCGTCGCCGCCCAACCGCCTGCCGCGACCGCGGGCGAGCGAACCCCGAACGCCGGGAGCCGCAGCGAGCGTGGCAGACCCCATGTTGCCGCGCCGTAGGTGAACACCGCAACGAGGGCGAGCGCGATCCAGAAGCTCGGCGCCGCGTACACGACGGTAGTCGCGACGGTCAGCACGCGGTCGAGCGGACGTCCCCGTCGGATGGCTTGGACGACCCCGATCGGCACGCCGACGAGGAAGGTGAGCGCGAGCGACGCGAGCCCCAGTCCCGCCGAGACGGGCAGCGCGTCGGCCAGCGCGCGCGCGACCGGTTCGTGGAGGGAAAAGCTCTCGCCGAGATTCGCGTGCAGCAGGTCGCGCCCCCACCGTGCATATTGAACCCCGAGCGAGCGGTCGAGCCCGAGCTCGGTTCGCATCCGCGCGACTTCCGCGGCGCTCGCCGACGGAGGAACGAGAAACGTTGCCGCATCGCCCGGGGCCAGACGAATCAGCGCGAACGTGATCGTGAGGACCAGCCAGAGCAGCACTAGCGCGCCGGCGATTCGGCGCAGCACGGCGGGAGGATGCACGGGTTGAACCTGCATCGGGCCGCACGACTGTCAATGCTCATCCTCCGCGCCGCACTCGCCGGCGCCTGCCTCACGGGCGAGGTCGGCTGCTTCGCGCCCCGGCGCATGCCGGGCGTCGTCGTCTATGCGTCGGGGACGGACCTCGAGTCGGGGAATCCGCTCGTCACGACGCATCCATTGTCGCGGCAGATCCAGCGTTTCGCGCTCTTCGTCACGCTCGCCCGATACGACAGCGCGCTCGCGCCGGTGCCGTACTTCGCGCGCCGCTGGGCCTGGTCGGCGGATCGCCGCACGCTGACGCTCCATCTCGTGTCCGATCTCCGCTGGCACGACGGCGTGGCGACCACCGCCCGCGACGTCGCGTTCACGATCGACGCGGCGCGCGACCCGGCCACGGGCTACTGGCGCGCCGGCGATCTTGCCGACGTCGACCGTGTCGACTCGATCGACGACACGACGACGGCGATCCACTTCCGCACCGCGCAAACCGCCTTTCCGGCGATTCTCTGCGAGCTGCCGATTGCGCCGTTTCACCTGCTCGGTGCTGTTCCACGGCGCGAGCTTCAGCGCGCGTCGTACAATTTGCATCCGGTCGGCAATGGTCCGTTCGCGTTCGTTGAACGGCGCGCCGGCTCGCGGTGGGTGTTCAAGCGCAATGCAGAATTTCCGGCGTCGCTCGGCGGACCGCCGCGACTGTCCGGCATCGTCGTGACCGTGGTGGACGAGCCGACCACCAAGTTCGCCGGCCTGGCCAGCGGCGACCTCGACGTCGCCGGCATCTCGCCGGCGATGGCGGCGCTCGCGTCGCGCGACCCGTCGCTCCGCGTCCTGACCTATCCGATTCTCTTTACCACTGGATTGGTATTCAACGTTCATCAACCCCCGTTCGACGACGCGCGGGTCCGTCGAGCGGTCTCGGCGTCGATCGACCGCCGGCGCATCGTCGATGCCGCCCTCGCCGGCTATGGTCGCCCCGCCGCCGGCGCGGTGCCGCCCGAAAGTCCGCTCGCGCTCTCGCTGCCGACGGCGCGCGACACGGCGCTCGCCGACTCGCTGCTCGACGCCGCCGGCTGGCGGCGCGGTCCCGACGGCGCGCGCCGCCGCGGCGGACGGACGTTCGCTGTGGGTCTGCTCACCGTCGGCAGCGGCGATAACGCGCTCGAGCAACTGATTCAGGCTGACCTCGCCGCGCGCGGCATTCACGTCGCCATCCGCCAGGCCGAGCTCGGCACGTTTCTCACCGAGGCGCGCGCCGCGCACAAGCGCTTCGACCTCCTCGTCGCCGGCGTGCCGGGCGACGTGTCGCTGTCGTTCCTGTCGGCGATGTTCGCGTCGTCGCAGCGGGGCGGGGCCCTCGACTACGCCGACTTCCATCATTCCGCGCTCGATTCGCTGCTCGCGCACGCGCGCGCGGCGCCGGCCGGCGCCGCGCAGAACGACGCGTGGCGCGCTGTGCAGCGTGTGCTCGCCGATTCGATGCCCGTCGCCTGGATCTATCACTCGCGCGGCGTACAGGGCGTGTCGAAGCGACTTCAGAACGTCGCGATGGATCTCCGCGGTGAGTTGGTCTCCCTGTCGCACTGGCAGCTCGATTCGTTGGCCGCTCCGAGCCTGGCGCGTCGATGACCATGCTGCTCGTTGGCGACGCCGAGATCGCGGCCCGTGCGGTCGTCGCGGCGGGGCCGCTGGCGCCGCTCGCCGATTCGCTCGCCCGCGATCTCGAGCCGGCGCTCATACACGATGTGTACATCCCGCCCGACAAAGCGCTCCTCTCGCGCGAAGGCGGCCGCTGCGCTCGCGACGGCACGCTGCTCGACTTCGATCCGTACCAGCGGCACGAGCATCGCTGCCCGCGGTGCGGTGAGATCTATCGCGGCGAGCTGCACGACCGATTCTGGATCTACTGGTACCAGCTCTGGCTCGCCGAGCGCGCGGTGCAGGGCGCACTGCTGTCGCGCCTTGGCCGGGGCGATCGTTACGCACGCTTCGCCGCCGCGATCCTCGACGGCTACGCCGAGCGCTACACGGACTATCCGAACCGCGACAACGTGCTCGGCCCGACGCGTCTGTTCTTCAGCACGTATCTCGAATCGATCTGGCTCCTCCAGATCTGCCTCGCCGTCGATCTGCTTGCCGGCGAGACATCACTCGGCGCGCGTGTTCGCGATCGGATCATCGAGCCGAGCCGAGCGATCATCAGCGAGTACGACGAGGGCCGCTCGAATCGCCAGGTCTGGAACGACGTCGCGATGCTCGCCGCGGCACGACTGCTCGACGACGCGCGCGCCGCGGAGTCCGCCGTCTACGGTCCGTCGGGCATCGGCGCGTTGCTCGGCGCGGGGCTCCTCGCCGACGGCACTTGGTACGAGGGTGAGAACTATCACCTCTTCGCGCATCGCGGACTGTGGTACGGCGTCACCATGGCCACGCGCGCCGAGCTCGAGCTGCCGGACGCGCTCATCGAGCGTTTCGATGCCGGCTTTGCCACGCCGTTCGCCACAGCGCTCCCCGACTTCACGCTGCCGTCACGGCGTGATTCGCAGTATGCCATCTCGCTCAGACAGTGGCGGATCGCCGAACACTGCGAGCTCGGGGTCGCGCGCCGCGCTGATCCGACGCTGCTTGGCGCCCTGGCGCGAATGTACGGCGACCCGGTGCCGCGGCTGCCGACCGGTCGCGACCGATCTTCCGCCGACGTGGAGCGCAATGCGCAGCCGAGCGCGCTCGACCGCTCGGACCTCGGCTGGCGCGCGCTGTTGTGCGCGCGCTCCGAGTTGCCGGCGCTCGAGGCACGTGCGCCGGAGTCCAACCTTCTCGACGCGCAGGGCATTGCGGTCTTCCGGCGCGAGCGCGCCCAGGCGTACGTCGCGCTCGACTATGGCCACGCCGGCGGCGGCCATGGCCATCCGGATCGCTTGAACCTGCTGCTCGTCGACGGCGGCGTGCGTTGGCTCGACGATTTCGGCACCGGATCGTACGTCGACCGCTCGCTGCACTGGTATCGAAGCACGCTGGCCCACAACGCGCCGTTGGTGAACGGTCACTCACAGATACAGATTGACGGCATTCTCACAGCCTACGACGAGCAGCCGCACGCTGGTTGGATCGAAGCGCTCGCCCACGAGCCGGCACCCGGCGTGAGCATCGCCCGGACTCTCGTCGTGATGCCCGACTACCTGATCGATTCCGTGGAGTGGGAAGCCGATCGCGACGTGACGATCGACCTGCCGCTGCATGCGGATCTCCAGATCGTCGTCGGCGCGTCCCTCGCCGAGCCGGCGCTGCTCGAAGGCGGAGCGGGTCTCGAGGACGGTTATGCCATGGTGCGCGACACGTCGCGCCAATCCGCGGCATCGGAAGCCGTCGTCCATGCGAGCGCCGTTCGCGATGAGCAGCGTCTCGATCTGTGGGCCGTGACGTCGCACGCCGCCGACTGGTGGCGAGCGATCGGACCGGCGGCGCCCGGGCGAGGCGACCACGTGTTTCGAGTCATCCGCAGCCGCGCACGGGCCGGGTTCTATCGTATGGTGTGGTCGTGGCGCGGCACCGTCGTCGGTGCCCAGTTTGGGGACATGATCCGCGTGACGCGCGCCGATGGCGGCGTCGACGAGCATTGGCGGGCCGAAGATGGCTGGCGCATCTCGCGCGGCGGCAGTGCGCCGTCGATCATTCGGCTCGGCGGACGGATCGAGCCCGACGACGCAATCGGCGAGTCATCTGAAAACTCTGAACAGCGTGCTCAATTCGGGCTCGGCGCGGTCGACCGGGCGGACCTCGTTCTTCGCGCGCTCGAGGAGCAGCGGTTCCAGCTCGGCGAGGCGCATTATCGCCGCTCCGAGGAATCGTGGGACGCGGCGGGCCGGCCGACGGCGGCGGTCGGACTCCGCTGGAGCGATGACATCCTCGACCTTCACGTCCTCGTTCCGCGCAGCGATCGCACGTTCGTTCCGCCGGGCATGCTCAATCTATACGACAACGAGCCCGCCGAGATCAACGGCGACAGTGTCCAGCTCTATCTGGAGACGGCACAGGGGTTGTTCGCCGCGCTGCTCGTACCGGTCGCGGATTCCGATGAGGTACGACTCCGCGCCGTCGACGGCTGGATGCTGCCGCCAGAGCTTGTCGCCGAATGGCAGCCGGTCGGCGACGGCTACGAGGTGCGCGCCGAGGTGCCCTGCGCGTCGCCGCCCACCGGCATCGATCTCGTCGTCAACGAG
>DATNAT010000228.1:0-2194 GCA_035572355.1 Gemmatimonadaceae bacterium | reverse complement strand
GCGCTTCCCGCCGGTCGAAAGTGGCCGGGGGAGAACGGGGAAGATAGATAGCCGAACGGGTCGGCGCAAGCCGTTGAGATACAACGACCTCTGGATTCGCCGACTCAGCGGACCCGCGTCCAGAGCATCAGCACGCCGCAGCTGTTGTTCGTCGGGCTGACCGACGGCGGATATTCGGCAGGGCTCGCGTAATACTCGACGGCGGAGTACTCGTCGACACGAAGGCGACTGAAGTCCGGCGGCGGCTGTGGCGTCTTGGCCTGCAACTGGAAGGCGGCTTGATAGATCATCGCGCCGTCCTG
Organism: Gemmatimonadaceae bacterium; assembly: GCA_035572355.1. Classification (GTDB taxonomy): domain Bacteria; phylum Gemmatimonadota; class Gemmatimonadetes; order Gemmatimonadales; family Gemmatimonadaceae; genus JAQBQB01. The sequence continues at coordinate 1,892 of DATNAT010000228.1, read as the reverse complement.
GTAGACGGTCGCGTAGCATGTCATGATCACCGGCCCGGCGCTCGTGCCGTGCGTCCCGACCACGCTTCCGCTGCGAATGCTAAGACCGGGAACCGTGGCGAGCACAGTGCTCATCTGCGCCCCGTCCCGCGCGCGAAGCTGCGCTTCGGAGATGAACCGCCCCTGCCCCGCCCGCCGGCGCCGCTCGAACTCGCGAAGGACGGGCGGCAAGTGCGAGTCGGCGGAATCCGTCGTCGTGACCGTCGGCAGCGTGACCGGCTGCGGCGCGAGCAGCAAAGTGAGCGCCGCCGTGTCGGTCCGTGAGATCGTCACGAACAGGGAGCGCGGCAGGTATCCGAGTTTTCGAATGACGACGAGCGTTCGGCCGGCGGGCAGAAAAGCGAGCGACACAGTTCCCGTCGCCGTCGTCAGCGCGACCGTGCCCGAATATAGGTCGCGGACCTCGGCGCCCTGGATCGGATCGCCGCTCTGCGCGTCGAATACGCCGAGAAGCCGCTGTCGATAGGCGAGTGAATCGGTTGTGGCGCGAGCCGCGGGCGGAGCGGACTGCGACGGTGCGCGGCGAGGCAACGCCATCGCGGCGATGCCGAGCGCGCCAAACAGCAACCGCATTCGACGCGCGCGCTTCATGCGAGAGCGCCTGCCGCCGACGCCGGCAGCGTGTCACGCACCCGCACGGCCGCCTCGAACGGCCCGAGCAGGTGCGCGACGCTGTTCGCGTAATAGGCCACGAGCTCCCTCCCGCGCGGCAACACGACGTAGCCGTCACCATGTTCGGCGAGCATACGGCGCATCGAGAGCATCCGCCAGGCGCGGTCGAACACCTCCTCGATCGTGATCTCGCTCCGGATCACCCGACCGTTGAGCTCGACCAGCACGTCGCGCATCTCGGCCATGCGCTCGAGGAGCGCGTCGCGCGGAATGAAATCCCGGTCGAAGCTCTGGATCGCGGCGCAGGCGAGCGGAACAGGCGTCACCGGCACCAGCGCGCCGATCCGCGACATCACACGGTCGGAGAGGGCCTGCACCCGCGCCAGTCGCTCGGGTTTCGAGATCTCGAACAGCGCCGGCTCGTCGGCGAACCAGGGCGCGAGCGGCATCGGCGCGCCGACGGTGAGCGCGGCGCGGCCGTAGCGCTTCCAGCGGCGAAACACCAAGCGTGCGGCATTCCACCAGACGTAGCGCGCCACGCTCCGCAGCTGCGCCCAGCGCGACGGCCGCCCGCGTCCCTCGCGCGACGCCAGCTCGCGGATCAACGACCGATCCTCGAGCACGCGATCGTAGTTGACGGCGACCGGCACGATGAACATCCGCTCGCGGTACGTTGGATCGCGGGCGATGCCGAGCACGTAGTCGAGCAGCCCGATCTTGGGCGGCTTGAGGTGGCCGTCGCGCGTCAGTCCGCCCTCGAGGAAGATGCCCTGCGTCACCCCCTCGCGCGTGATGAGCTGTACGTATCGCTCGAGCACCGCGTGGTAGAGCGGCTCGCGATACTTGCGCCGCACGAAGTACGAGCCGAACGCCTTGAAGACGTGCTCGAGCGGAAAGGCGCGCGCCCATTCGCCGACCGCGTAGGAGATCGCGACGCGTCCGGCGAGCGCGTAGCTCACGAGCACGTAGTCGGCGTTCGAGCGATGGTTGATGAGATAGACGATGACGGCGTCGCGCGGGAGCCGCTCGAGCGCCGCCTCGTCCTCGTGCTCGACGCTCACCTTGTAGAACAGATTCAGCACGCGCTCGGCGAGGCGGTAGCCGATCTGGTAGTAGGCGACGGCGCTGAAGAAGGGGACGATCTCGTGGACGTAGGCATGGACGGCCTTCCATGCGTCGTGCTCGGAGACGCCGGCGTCGCGCGCGTGCGCCCGCACCGCGCTGGCGACTGCCGGATCGTT
>DATNAT010000227.1:0-20217 GCA_035572355.1 Gemmatimonadaceae bacterium | reverse complement strand
GGCGAGCGATGGCTCGACCGACGAGCGGCGCGAGAAAGAAGTAGCCCGGTGCCGGCCAATGCGGCAACCCAGGATTGCCACGCAATGGCGCGAGGGTGAAGAGGGCGATCGGCACGACGGCGACGCAGAACAGGAACCACGACCGGGGATCGCGTGGACCGCGACGGCCGGCGGTCCAGAGCATGGCGAGCATCGGCAGCCAGATCCAGGGCAGGAGATACGCCGCTTGGCCGGCGAGGTTCTGGGCGAGCGCGTCGAGCGGTCGTTGTGCCCCGCCGACTCGCGCGAGCTGGAAGCGCACCGACGCCCACTCGTGCTGCGCGTTCCAGATCACCACCGGAAGGGAAAGCGCGAGTGCGACGCCGATGGCCGCGGTGAGGCCGCGCGGCCGGATGCATCGGCGTGCGCCGCTGTCGGTCGCAACCCAGACGGCGAGCCCGGCGACGAAGAGGACGGCGTGATACTTCGAGAGGGCGGCAATGCCGACGCCGAGTCCGAGGATCGACCAATCGCCGAGGTCCGGCGCGTCGTCACGAAAGCGAATCTTGGCCGCCGCGTATGCGGCGAGCACGAGGCCGAACAGCAGCGGTCCGTCGGGGAGTATCCAACTCGCGGAGCTAATGGTGAAGACGGGCGAAAGGCTGATCACGACGACCGACCAATATGCGGCGCACTGGTCGAACAGCAGACTGGTCGTGCGAAAGAGCAACCAGGTAGTGGCCGCGAACAGGGCGATGAAGGGCGCGCGGAGGAGGAGCGGCGACGTGCCAAGTTGGCGCGCGGCGCCGACGATCCAGAAGGCGAGCGGTGGATGGTCGAAGTAGCTGAGGCTGAACGGACGGGCTACCGCGAAAGCGTACGACTCGTCGACGCCGAGGCCCAGGCTGGCGGCGAGAACGAGCCGAAGGAGCGAGGCAACGGCGATGAGGGCGACGACCCGTCTGGCGACCGCCTGGTCGGGTGGCGGGTCGTGCCGAGGGATCCGGGCCAAGGCGGCATGACATGCAAGGTCCACTGCCCGCAACCTGATAGACCGGGCGAGTCGGAAGGCAATAAGATTTGTTGATGTGGATAGTATGATTGTATGCGGCTCGAGCAATGCCTCGAGCTCGAATGAGGTGGGGAGATCGGCATCGGCTGGCGTCGGCCCGGCGGCAGCGACCAAACCCGACGGCCGGAAGAGCATTGTCATCCACCCGTCAGGCTGGAGGCGCTACTTTCGCTGTGTTCGCTCGAACCCTTTCCGGAGACTCAGATGTTTCGTCCGCTTCCCACCGCCGCAGCGCTGTCGCTCGCCGCGACGATTCTCGCCGTCGCCGCGCCCGCCCCACCGGCGTCGGCGCAGTCGACCCACTACCACGTCGTCAAGACGATCGACATCGGGCCGAGCCGAGCCGACTACATCATCATCGATCCGGTCGGCCGGCGCCTCTACGGTCTCGGCGACAAGGTGATCGACGTCGACAAGGACGAGATCGTGGGCACGGTGGTCGGAGGCGGTGGAGGCTACGCCATCGACCATGAGGACAACCGCGGACTCGTGCGCAACGGCACGCTGTTCGATCTCAAGACGCTCGCCGTGACCGGCCACCTCGACATCAAGGCCGACGGCAGCCGCTACGATCCCGCCACCCACCGCGCGTTCAATTGGGTCGACAAGGACGGCTGGGTCGTCGACATGCGGATAGGCAAGCTCATCTCGCAGACGATGATCGGCGACGGACTTGAGTCGGGCGTGGCCGACGGTCATGGGAAGCTCTTCGCGAACATCGAGGACAAAGGCGCGATCGAGCAGTTCGACACGCGGAGCCTGAAGATCGAGAAGACCTATCCCGTGCCGGGCTGCGGCCGCGCGCAGGGACTCTCGATGGACACCGAGACGCGGCGCCTGTTCATGGCCTGCGACACCGACATGGTCGTGATGAACGCCGACAACGGCAACATCGTGACGCGGATCAAGGTGCCGAGCCGGTCGGACATGAACTGCTTCGATCCGGTCACGAAGATGGCGTTCAACCCCAACCGCGCCGACAGCACGGTGACGGTGGTGCACGAGGATTCGCCGGACAGGTTCAGCGTGGTGGAGAAGCCGTCGACCGGCGGCGGCGCGCGCACCTGCGCCGTGGACGAGAAGACGCACAAGCTGTACGTCTTCTATTATGAAGGAAATCCGCGGCAGGGTGGCAAGCTGATGGCGGCGGTGCTCGCGCCTTGATCTGTGTGGCTGGTCGAGTTGGAACATGACTTGGCACGAATTACACGAATTACACGAATTTGACGAATGAACGCGAATGATTTGTCGATGGATCAGCGCTTCCACGGTCGCTGGTCAATGATGCCGCGCAGGAATCATTCGCGTTGATTCGTGTACTTCGTGTGAAATCCTTCCAACTCGACCAGGCGTACCACCAAATCGAGTTGCAACCAGGAGACCCGGGCTAGGCGAGCGCCGACAGGATCTCAGCTGTGGTTCGCACACGGCCAATGGTGGGGAAGTACTTCGTCACCGCCATCGTGTGCAGGTCGGCGTCGCGCGCCGTCATCGCGTCGCTCGCGAAGACGAGGTTGTAGCCATGCTCGTAGCCGGTGCGTGCCGTCGACTCGACGCCGATGTTGGTCGCGATGCCGCAGAGCACGATCGTCGTGATGCCGCGCCGGCGCAGGTGGATGTCGAGATCGGTGCCGAAGAAGGCGCTCGGCTGGTGCTTGGTCACCACCACGTCGCCCGGCGTGGGACCGATCTCGGAGACGATGTCGGACCATCCGGGCGGCAGCGCCATGGGCGGCCGAACGATGTCGGTGATCGTCCGAGGAAAGAGCTCGCCTTTCGGCCCCGTATCGACGTGCACCAGCACGACCAGCCCCTGCTTGGCGCGAAATGCCTCGGCGAGCTGCGTCGATCGCGTCAGCACGTCGGCCGCCGGGTGCGGCACCGTCGGCATGCCGACGATTCCTTTCTGCAAGTCGATCACGACGAGTGCCGTCGTCTGAGGATCCAGCGTCAGGTCCGGCATGCTATGACTCCTATGAGCGTTCTGGTATGTAGATGAGGTCGCGCTCGACGTTGGCGACCGTGGCGCAGCCGGCGAGCGCCATCGCCAGATCGAGCTCGCCGCGAAGATGGCGCAGCACGGCGCGCACGCCGTCCGTGCCGTCGAGCGTCAAACCCCACAGCACCGGCCGGCCGACCAGCACGGCGCGTGCCCCGAGGGCGAGCGCCTTGAGCACGTCGGTTCCGCGCCGCACGCCGCCGTCGACCAGCACCTCGGCGCGGCCGGCGACGGCATCGACCACGGCGCGCAGCAGTGTCGCTGGCGCTGGCACGGTGTCGAGCTGGCGGCCGCCATGGTTCGACACAATCACCGCTTCCGCGCCATGCTCCAGCGCGAGCACGGCGTCGCCCGGTGCGAGAATGCCCTTCACGATCACCGGCACCGGCGAGATCGAACGCAGCCAATCGACGTCGGCCCAGGTGAGCCCCGCGTCCCACTGCGCGGCGATGTAATGCGCGAGCGCCGAGACACCGGTTGCTCCCTCGTGATGCTCCTTCGAGTGCGAGGCGGGAAAGTTGCCGAGCTGCAAGTGTGCCGGCATACGGAGCGAGTTCCGGCGATCGCGCTCGCGCGGGCCGGCGAGCGGTGTGTCGACCGTCAGACAGAGCGCGCCGTAGCCAGCCGCGACCGCGCGATCGACCAGCTCGCGCGTGACTGACTTGTCGCGGTAGACGTAGAGCTGGAACCAGCGCGGGCCGTTCGACGCGGCGGCGATCGCTTCGAGGCTGCAATTCGAAACGGTGCTGGCGCAAAAAATCGTGCCTTCGCCGGCCGTGGCGCGCGCGGTGGCCGCCTCGGCGTCGGGGTGGCACATCCCCTGAAAGGCCATCGGCGGCACGATGACCGGAAAGGAGATCGGCGCGCCGAGCACCGTGGTGGCGAGCGAGCGTTCGGCGACGCCGCGGAGCATGCGCGGCAGCAGCTGAATGCGCGACCAGGCCGTGCGGTTCTCGGCGAGCGTCCACTCGTCGGCGGCGCCGCCCGCCATGTAGTCGAACAGCATCGGGTCGAGGCGCTCGCGCGCCAGGGGCTCCAGACTGTCGAGATTGAGGATGTCGAGCATCGATGCGGGCGAGGGCGATGTCAGAGAGAGCGATGCGAAGGGAGAAGTTAGCTCGGCTTGTGGCGCTCGGACCATCCGCCGAGCTTTCGAGCGCCGCCCGCCCGTTCACTCCCCACCCGGACTGACCGCCGCATGCTGGATGTCGTGAGCCAATGGGTTGCCCACTACGGGTATCTCATTGTCGCGCTGTTTCTATTTGTCGAAGGGGCCGGGCTGCCCGTGCCCGGCGAGACGGCGCTCGTCACCGCGGCGGCGCTCGCCGGACGCGGCACATTGTCGCTCGTCGGCGTGATCATCGCCGGATGCGCCGGCACGATCGCCGGCGGACACGCCGGCTACTGGATTGGAGCGCGCGGCGGCGCGGCGCTCGTCAAACGCCATGGCCGCTGGTTCGGCGTGACGGAGAAGCGTCTCGAGCGCACGCACGAGTTCTTCGCGCATCACGGCGCCAAGACCGTCGCGCTCGGCCGGTTCGTCGCGTTCGTGCGGAGCTTCGTCGGCATCTTCGCCGGCATCTCCGAAATGCCGCTCGGCAAATTCGCCGCGTACAACGCGCTCGGCGGCTCGGTGTGGGTCGCGACGTTCAGCGTTCTTGGATACGCGTTCGGCAAGAATCTGCCGCGGCTCGTCCGTTACATGGGGCGGGTGAGTCTGCTGCTGGCGATCCTGATCGCCTTCATCGTCCTCGCCGTGTTCGGTTGGCGCTGGTTCCAGCGCAATCGCGCGGCGGTGGTCGCGTCACTCGATCAGGCGTGGGAGCGCGTGACGACGACGGCGCGGATGACGGAGTTGCGGGCGCGCCACCCGAAGTTGGCGCGGTTCGTCTCGGGCAACTTTGCGCGCGGCGAGTACATCGCGGTCCACCTGGTGACGGGGTTCGCGGCGAGCCTCGCCGTGATCGCGCTCTTTGCGTCGATCACCGAGGGCTTGGTCGACAGCTCGCCGCTCACGCGCTTCGACGTCACGGTGGCCGATCGTTTGAACCAGGCGATCGGGCTGTCGACGCTCGCGCTGCTCCAGACCCTGAGCGGCATCGGCGGCAGAGGGGCGATGACGCTGCTGCTCTTGGTCGGCGTGCTCCTGTTCACGCTGCGCGGCCGCGGGGTGGAGCTCGCGGGATGGTGCGCGGCGTTCGTCGGTGGCTCGCTGCTCGACGCGTCGCTGCGCTTCGTCGTGCGCCGTTCCGAACTGCCCTTCGCCGACATCGTGTTGGTGAACTGGGGCACGGGCCTGGCGAGCGGCCACGTGCTCGGTGTGCTCGTGGGGTACGGAATGCTGGCCTATCTCATCGGCACGTTCGCCCGGAGTGCGGCAGCGCGCACGATGATCGTGGTCTGCGCGGCGATCCTCGTCGCCGGGATCGTGGCCGCGAGGTTGTGTCTCGGCCAGGCGTACGTGAGCGACGCGAGCGCGGGGATGGCGGCCGGGTTGTTGTGGTTGATCACCTGCGTGTCGGCGATTCAGATCGCGCGCGAGCGGCGATGGGGCGGGTGAGCGTTCGGAAATGGGACGCCGAATCCCATGGGCGAACCAGGGGCGCGGCCCGCACGGGGCGCACATGGCGAATTAAAGCCTTGCGCATCATGAGTTTCTCCTGAACGAGGGGCGCAGTACGGCACTTGCCTCGTGAGGGCGCGACTTCACCACGCGCACCATGGACATTCTCGTTCAAGACATTCGGCTCGCTCTGCGGCAGCTTTCGCGCAATCTCGCATTCACGGTCACCGCCGTGGCGACCCTCAGCGTCGGGATCGGAGCGACGACGAGCGTCTTCAGCCTCGTCAATGGCGTCCTGCTCAATCCGCTTGGCTTCACGCGGCCGGATCGACTGGTCTACCTGGGCGCGACCGATCCGCATGGTGCGCCGGAAGAAGTGTCGCCGCAGGATCTGCGCGACTTCGAGACGCAAACGCACAGTTTCTCGGCGATCGCCGCCGTCGATCCCGGCAGGAGCTTGAATCTCACCCGCTCGACCGGGGCGGCGTTGCGGCTGCGCGGTGTGCGCGTCGGTGCGTCGTTCTTCAACTTGCTCGGCGTCGTGCCGGAGCAGGGGCGGGCGTTCGTGCGCGGCGAGGACGCGAAGGACGCGCCCAAGGTCGTGATGCTTTCGGACGCCATCTGGCGGCGTGAGTTCGGGGCCGATCCGCGCCTCATCGGTCAAACCGTGACTCTCGATAGGACATCATATGAGGTAATTGGCATCGCGCCTGCGCGATTCACCTTTCCGGGCAGTCCCGATCTGTGGTATCCTGCTGCCTGGCGCGATTGGGAGCTGGGCGACACAGCCCGCGGCTATCACTCGATTCACGCCATCGCACGGCTCGCCGACGGAGCGACGCTGACGAGCGCGCGACGCGATCTGGCGGGCGTGGCGGCGCGGATCGCGCGCGACTTCCCGAAGTACGACGCGAAAGTTGGCGCGACGGCCACGCCGCTTCGCGACCAGATCGTCGGCGACGTCGAACGGCCGCTCTGGATGCTGTTGGGCGCCGTGGCCTTCGTCCTCCTGATCGGCTGTGTCAACATCGGCAACCTGTTGCTCGTGCGAGTCAGCGAGCGACAATCGGAGATCGCCGTGCGTGCCGCGCTCGGCGCTGGGCGGCGGCGTCTCGTCCGCCAGTTGGTGACGGAAAGCGTCGTCCTCGCCGTGATCGGCGCCGTGCTCGGCGTGCTCCTCGCGGCGTGGTCGCTCGAGGCGCTTGCGGCCTTCGGACCAGCGAACCTGCCGCGGCTCGCCGAGGTGACGATCAACGTTCGCGTCCTCGCTTTCGCCGTGGCGCTCTCACTGCTCACCGGTGTGGGATTCGGCATTCTCCCCGCGCTCTACGCATCTCGCACCGATCTGTCGGGAATGTTGCGGGCCGGCGCGCGCGGACTCGCCGCCGGCGCGGGCCGCGCGCGATCGGTGCTCCTCGTCGCCGAGCTCGCGTTGGGAACGACGTTGCTCGTCGGCGCGGGTTTGCTCGTGCGCAGCTTTCAGCGGCTGGTGCATGTGAATCCCGGATTCAACGCCGAGCACGTGATCGTGTTCGACGCGGCGACGACGGGACCGCGCTACGAATACGACGCGGGAAGTATCGCGTTCGCCGACCAGGTGCTGGTTCGCCTCGCGGCGCTCCCCGGCACAATCGGCGCCGCGGTCGCCGCCAACCGGCCGTTCGACGAGGAGCCGCAGTTCAGCGCGTCGACGTCATTCACCGTGGACGGCGCTCCGCGGCCGGCGCTCGGCTCGGAGCCCGAGTCGCGCCTGCTGCCCGTTTCGCCGGGATATTTCGACGCGTTGGGCATGACGGTGTTGCGCGGCCGCGCGTTCACCGACGCGGAGAACCGACTCGATGTGGCTCCCGTGGTCGTGATCAATGATGCCTTGGCGGCGCGGTATTTCCCCGGCCAGAACCCGATCGGTAAGCACATCACCTTCGGGATCAGCCATAGCGTCTCCGCCACGCCAAGCGACACGGTGCGTGCGCGCGGCGAGATCATCGGCATCGTGCACACGGCGCAGCACGAATCGCTGTCCGGCAAGCCGGAGCCGGCGACCTATTTCCCGTATCGCGTGCTTCCGTTCGGGCCGTCGTTCGTCGTGCGCACGACTGCCGACCCGTCGACGGTCGAGCGCGAGATCCGCGCCCAAGTCGCCGCGGTCGACCGAGACGTTCCGATCTACGAGCTGCAGTCGCTGAGTGACGCGCTCGGCGCCTCGGTGGCGCGCCCGCGGTTCTATATGCTCGTCTGTACGGGTTTCGCCATTGTTGGGCTGGTCCTGGCTGCGATCGGCATCTACGGCGTGGTGTCGCAGACCGTGACGCAGCGGACGCGCGAGTTTGGAATCCGGCTCGCGCTCGGCGCCACGGTCGACGAAGTCGTGCGACGCATCGTACGGCGCAGCGCGTGGCTCACCGCGGGAGGCCTCGCACTCGGTCTGGTCGGCGCGGCGGTCACGACGCGCGCGATGCGCGATCTGCTGTTCGGCGTCGAGCCGCTCGATCCGGCGGCGTTCGTGGTTGCGTGTGTCGTGCTCGGCGGCGCGGCGCTCGTCGCCGCATGGTTGGCGGCGCGACGCGTGGGCAGCGTGGACCCGGTGGTCGCGATGCGGTCGGAGTGATCGCTATCGGCCTTGCCGTTCTCGCCGGCGCTTCTCCTGCCGCCGCAACCACCCGCGCCCGATCGGCGGACTCTCCGTCACCATCGCCGCGTCCAACCGCCCCGCGTGCGCCGACAATAGATCGCTCCGCGAGATGATCCCCACCACGCGGCGCGGATCGTCGCGCGTCACCACCGGCAGGCGGCCGACTTTGGCGCGCACCATGTGGTCGGCCGCCTCACGCAGGGTGTTCTCCTCGTAGACGACGGCGGGAGCCGACGTCACGAGGGTCCGCACGAGGACGGCGTTGTCTCGCTTGGCGTCGAGCAGCTCGTAGCGATTGACGACGCCGATCAGCGCCCCTTCGCCGTCTACCACCGGAAAAGCCTGATGCACCGTGGGCGCCGTGCGCGTGTTCAACCAGGCGCGGACTTCGCCGACCGTCTGCGAGCCGGCGATCGTCGCCACCTCGCGCGTGATCGCGTCGCGCACCTGCACGCGATCGAGGAAGTCGGCCATGTACTCGGTGCGCACCGGAGTGCCGCGGCGCGCCAGCTTCTCCGTCATGATCGAGCTCCGCATGAGGAAAAGCGCGATCAGATAGGCCGTGCTCGACCCGGCGAGAATCGGCAACAGGCCCATTGGCTGGCGCGTCGTCTCGAAGGCGAAGATCACCGCGGCGAGCAACGCGTGCGACGCTCCGGCAAAGATCGCCGCCATGCCGACCAGCGCCGCGACGTGCACGTCGATCCCGATGCTCGGGGCAAGGCTCGCCGCGACGCTGCCGAGCAGCGCGCCCAATCCGCCGCCGACCGTGAACAACGGCGCCAGCGTTCCGCCCGATGTGCCGCTGCCCAGATAGATCGCCCACGAGAGGAACTTGAGCACGACGAGCACGAGCAGCGTCCACCCGATCAGATCGCCGCCCAGAATGTGGTCGATGTTGATGTACCCGACGCCGAGCGTCCGCTGATCGATGAGGCCGATGATGCCGACGAACACCGCGCCGACCGCCGGCCACCACATCCAGTGAATCGGCAGCTCCTCGTACACGTCTTCGATCCAGTAGACGAACCAGGTCGTCCCGGCGGCGAACACGCCGATGATCGCACCGAGCACGACGTAGGCGAGGAGCGCCTTCATCGTCGGCTGCTGGAGCGTCGGAATGCTGAATACGGGATCGGATCCGACGAGAAGCGCCCGGACGCCGACGGCGACCGACGACGCCAGCGCGACCGGAATGACGGAGCGCGGCCGATATTCGAACAGTAGCAATTCGACGGCGAGCAGGACGGACGACACCGGACTGCCAAAAGTCGCCGCCATACCGGCGGCGGCACCAGCGGCGAGGAGCGTCTTTCGTTCGTCGGCCGTGACGTGAATGAGCTGGCCGATCAGCGAGCCCAGTCCGCCGCCGGTGGCGATGATCGGGCCCTCGGCGCCGAACGGGCCGCCGGTGCCGATGGCGATCGCCGCCGACAGCGGCTTGAGAAACATGATCTTCGGCGAGATGCGGCTCCGGTTGTAGAGCACGCGCTCCATCACTTCCGGTATGCCGTGTCCGCGAATGGCCGCCGCGCCGTACCGCGCCATGATGCCGACGATGACGGCGCCGGCAATCGGAACCAAGATCGACCAGACGCCGAGCCGGTCGGTGCTCGGCGCGGTGAACTCGGCCGACAGGCGGCCGAAGTATGAGAGATTCGTGATGATCCCGATCAGCCGCGTCAATATCCAGGCGATCAACGCGCCGCCGGCGCCGACGCCCATCGCGAGGAGCGAGATGACGATCACCCGCCGATCGACGGGCGAGTAATGGGGCGGCGCCTGGACCGATTCGAGTGCGGGTTCGAGCGACGGCGAGACCGGAAGTCCGCCCGTCGGATTCACTGCCACCTGCTCACCGTCAGACACTCGTCGATTTCGCCTCTGTATCTTCCTCGCCGAGCATCGGCGGCGTAGCGAGATCGATGTTCGCCTGGGCGAGCCACCGCTCCAAGAGGGAAGCCAATGTCGACTGCTCGCCGCGGTCCATCTGCTGGAGCCCAGTCACCAGCTGCGTCTGCACGGTAGTCGGCGCGTCGGCGAGCAGCGAGCGGCCCGCCGGCGTGACGTCAATCTCGATGCGGCGTTTGTCGGCGGCCGAGGCGTTGCGCGAGACGTAGCCGCGCTCGACCAACCGGCGCACGACCACCGACACCGAGCTCTGGTGAGTTGCCGTTCGTTCGGCGAGCTCGTTGAGTGAATCGGCGGGGCGCTCGGCGAGCTGCTGCAACACGAACAGCTGCGCGAGGCTGATTCCCATCTGCAGCTCGATCGCGCGCGTGTTGATGCGCAGCGCGCGCACGATGCTGCGCACGGCGTTCATGGAACGCTCGACGGGATGGCTATCGGGATTGGTCAATGCTCGCTCGGTCGATTGGCACCCATTATCCAATCCAACGTAAGTCTTAACTCTCCCCGGGGACAAGGGGGAAGTGTAGAGTCATGGCTGTGGCCATCGGAATAAACTAATGGCGGCGCCACAGTCCCTGGTCCCCTGGTTCCATGGGCGCAACCCGGCCTTCCAGACTCTCACGTATCGTCGCCGCGCTGCGGCAGCACTACGGGCGCGTCGCGCCGCCGCCGGCCAAGACCGCCTTCGCCCTCGTGCTCTGGGAGAAGGTCGCCTACCTGGCCGACGACGCGACGCGCCTCACCGCCTTCCGCGCGCTCGAGCAACGGGTGGGCCTCACGCCCGGCGACATCGTCTCCGCCGACCCCGATCTGCTGCGCGAGATCGCCGCGCTCGGCGGCAAGGTCGGCGTCGTCGAACGCGCGCGGCGCATGCGCGACGCCGCGGAGCTGGTGCTCGGCGAGTTCGACGGCTCGCTCGACCGCGAGCTGGGCCGCCCGCTTCGCGATGCGAAACGCTCATTACAGAAGATATATGGCATCGGCGAGCCCGGGGCCGAGAAGATTCTGCTGCTCACGCGCTCGCATCAGGTGCTTCCGCTCGACTCGAACGGTGCGCGCACGATGTGCCGCATCGGCTACGGCGCCGAGCACAAGAGCTACACGACGATGTACCGGAGCGTGGCCAATGCGGCCCGCCCCGAGCTCGTCGCCGACTACGCCTGGCTGATCGATGCGCATGTTCTGTTGCGCCATCACGGCCAGGAGCTGTGCAAGACGAGCCAGCCGCGCTGTGAATCCTGTCCGCTCACGGACGACTGCTCCTACCACGCTATTGCACGACGATCTCGCGCCGTGCGATCACCGTCGCCTCGCCATCCACCGTCGCGGTGAGCTCCATGCGGTAGCGGCCGTTGTTCAGCCGGGTGAGGTCGAGCCGAACGCTCCGCGCCGCGATGCCGTCGCTTGGGCGCGGCACCTCTTGCCACTGCACGCGCGCGCTCGTCGCTGCGCCGGCCAGATGCAGTCGTTCGGCGGCACGGTGCAGCCAGCTCGCGGCAACCGGCTCGACCCGCAGCGAGTAGCGCACCGGTTCGCCGGCGGAACGCAAGCCGTAGGTTTCCCAGTACACCCCGGTCGGACGGGCGAGTGACATGACGTCGCTGGTGAGCGCGCTGTCGCGGACCTGATCGAGCGTCGCTCCCGTGGGCCCCGACATTGGGGGCGCGAACAACAGCAGGTCGGACAACGCCACGCGCCCCGTCGTCCGCGGCGGGATTCCGATGCGCCGGCGAGCCGCGTGGCGATCCGTGGGCGCGAGCAGCTCGACGCTCACGAGTCCGGAGTCGACGCGTGCGCTCACGCTCAGGCGCCCTCGCGCGTCAGACGAGTCGCGTCGTGTGATCCACATCGAAGCCGGCGACGACGCCACGACGAGCGCCGCATCGAGCGGGCGGTCGGCGAGCGACGTATCGCGGCGCGCGTCCCACGCGGCCACGACGAGCGTCGAGTCGCCGCGGCGAAAGGCGGCGATCTGCGCCGGGAGATCGTGCATCGTGTGCGCGTAGGCCGGCGCGTAGCCCGACTGCGCACGCGGCGCGTCGAGCTGCCAGTCGTCGTTCGTCAGTGAGTCGAGGTGATCGACCGCGCGCAGCGACGGAATGAAATCGAACGGCAGCGACGCGTCGTGCCCCACATACATCGGGTCGCGCATCGAGCCGATGTCGGGAAGCACGCGCGAATACCAGCGCGTGAAGCCGTAGCGCAGCGCAAGCTCGCGCGCATCGTCGCCCCAGGCGTCGCCATCGGTGGTCGCCGCATGTTCGGCGATCCGCGCCCGGGTGAGACGCGCCAGATGCTCGGTGAAGAGATCGGTCGCGCTCACGCTGTACAGCGGCGCGCCAAGCCAGAGGAGGCGGCGGACGAACGATTCGCGTCGCGCGCAGCCGTCCGCGTCGAATCGATCGGCGACCGGACCGTCGAGATCGCTCGAGATGTCGAGCCAGCGGCAGCGCTCTGCCTCGTCCATGGCGGCGAGCGCGGCGTTGTAGGCGCTGTCGGCGAGCGCGAATCGGCTCGCCTGCTGCGCGGCGTAACCGCCGAGCGCGTTGCACCACGCGACGCCGGCGCGACAGTCGTGCAGCGCGAAATGAAGCGCGTCGTCGGTGCGGTCGGCTTCGACGAGGTAGCGAACGCGCTGGCCGGCGAGCCATTGGTCGCCGGGGAGCGCAGACGTCGCGCTGTCGAGCTGTCGGACGAGTGCCGCGCGCCGCTCGCGGACGTCGGCACGCTCGGGCGGCGGTGGCCGATCGTCGTCGTCGCCATCGCCGCGCCAGTAGCAGTAGCGCCCGACGGTCACGTCGCACGGCCCCGAAAACGAATCGCCAGGGGGAAGGTGGGCGCGCCGAAACGCCTCGAACGAGATCTGGGCCGAGCGCGCGGCGCGCACGATGTGCACGGAATCCGCGGCGTCGAGTGCGCGCGGTCGCGCACTCTGGTCGGCGCCCACGAGCTGGAGCGCGGCGAACACGAATCCCACGAGAAGCATGGCGACTCCCCCCTTCCAAGCCTCCGGCATGGCTTGTTCCCGTGGCTGCGGCTCAGCGCGGCACGCGCCCTGCCAGCAAAGCCATTACCTGAAAAAGGCTACGGCGTGAGACGACCGGCCGGTAGGCCAACTCCCCGAGGAGCTGACATGTCGAATCCCTGGAACTCATCGATTGGCGACCCCGCGAAGCGATCGGACGAGCGGCAACGCGTTCGCGAAGAGCTCGAAGGGCGGCTCGTGCGCGGCGGCGTCGCCCTCAATGGCTCGGAGACGGACGAACAGCTCGTCGATCTCTCGAATGCGCTCGAAGCGTTTGATCTGGCGCGGTCGCGCGCGGGGGGCGACTCGATGGTGAACACGCAGCAGTCGTCGCAGCCCGACGACAAGCGCTTCGTACTTCCCCTGCGCCGCGACGACGAGTCGGTCGAGCGCTACTTGGTCCGCCTTCGCGGCGCGACGGAAACGATCCTCGCATCGCGCCGCTGAGCGGCATCAGCGCACGGTCGGCGCTCCTTACGGCTCGCCGAGCGTGACGAACGGCCCGGCCTTGGACGACAGCCCGATGTCGTCGACGACCACCGTGCCGGCGGCCAGCCGGTCGAAGACGAGCCGGATCGAGCGCAGGTGCGATGGATCGAACTGCGGCGACACCCGCAGAAAGTCGTTCATCGGCATGACGTAGGTCTGCGGCACGAGCTCGTACTGGGTCGGATAGCGCTGCCTCTCTTCGTCAGCTCGGCGCAGGATGTGAATTTCGAGCGGCCGGCGCGGCACCCCGAAATGGCTCAGCGGCAGACGGGCCGTGTGCCCGCTCGCATCGGCGAGCTCCACCGTGAGATCCACGGGCGTGGTGTCCTTTTCAGCTTTGGCATTCGGCTTCTTTGCTGCCGGTTTTGGCTTGGCGCCCTTTTTCGTGCTGTCGGCCTTCTTGGTAGTGTCGCGGGCCGGCGCGCGCGGGCCCGGTTTGGCGTCGGTCGGCGCCAGCGACAGGTACACCGCCGATTGTGCGCCGAGGTCCCACGCCGTGTCGAGCGAGTCGGGCAGCGTGAGCGTGTACGAGGCAGGCCGGCCGAGCTTGGTGGTGTCGTCGCCGCGAATGTGATTGTTCCAGCCGAGCGTCACGGCGTTGGTGTTGAGCGGGTCGTTGCCGGTGCGGAGCACGAGCGCCACCTCTTTCCAGGTGCTCAGGCTGTCGCCGGAGAGCTTCACGCCCGGCGCGGTGCCCGTCGTGACGTCGACATCCTCGTCGAACGTCGCGAGCGGTTTGAACCCGCTCTCCTCGAACCGGGTGATGTACATCGTTTTGGGAAGCCATGCCCCCGCGACCCGATGATCTCGGAAGAGCGGCAGGTATTCCGACTTGCCGTGCAGCGTCGCCTCGAGAAAGGCCCCGATCACGACCTTGCTGAACTGCCGCTGCTGTTCGGGGGAAAGCAGCCCGCGCAGATCGAGGTAGCGGCCGCTCCGCGGGCCGTTGTCCTTGTTTCCCCACACGGTGTTCCACTGCCCGTGATTCGCGCGATAGACGTAGAACGCCGCCTTGAACCACGGTTTGCCGTCGGTGAACTTGACGCGGTCGTAGGCGCGGAGCCCGTTGAACGACGACACGTCGCCGTCGTGCGAGCCCTGAATCACCATGTAGTTCACGTTGTGAATCGGCGTG
Organism: Gemmatimonadaceae bacterium; assembly: GCA_035572355.1. Taxonomy (GTDB): domain Bacteria; phylum Gemmatimonadota; class Gemmatimonadetes; order Gemmatimonadales; family Gemmatimonadaceae; genus JAQBQB01. The sequence continues at coordinate 5,412 of DATNAT010000227.1, read as the reverse complement.
AACACGCCGGCCGGCTTGTACTGGCCGTCGACGGGCGCGATGGCGAACACCGACTTGATGTCGAAGTTGAAATTGAACTTCACATTCGCATCGTCGGGGTAGTGGCTCAGGCGGTTGAACGCCGCGGCGATCCCCACCGCTTCGCCGCCGCGCGAGTGCCCCATGAGCGCGATGTTCGTCATGTCCACTTTGTGGTAGAACGGTCCGCCGGCGCTGTCGTTCCACCGCTTCCAGTCCGCGAGATGCTCGAGCAGCAGCCAGGCCCGCCCGTCGCTCTCGCCGCGGATGCCGCCGTTGATGAAATTCTCATCGACGGACACCAATATGAACCCTCGCGACGCCAGCAGCTCGCCCAGGTACCCGTACCCGGGATCGGAATAGTCGAGGGGGTCGTGGTTGCCGTGCACGATCAGCACGAGCGGGAATGGCCCATCCCCGGCCGGATACCAGACCCGCCCGTTGATCGGAACTTTGCTCATCCCGAAGCCCCATTCCTTCTGCCGCGCCTTGGCCTGCTCCGGCGGGAGCGACACGAACGGCGAAACATCAACCGTCTTGGTCTTGATCGTCACCGAATCGCGGAAGGCGGCGCGCCGTTTGTCGGTGCCGCTGCCGTAGTACATCGTCTTCACGGTGAAGCTCCCGGGCTCTCCGGGGTTCGGCGCGGTGATCAGTTGGTGCGACAGCACGACCGGCGAATCGTCTTTACTCAGCTCGAGCGCCTGAGTGCAGGCGGTCGCAGCGACGGCGATGAGAATCAGAAAGCGACGCATGGGGAGGGAGGCGATGAAGTCGAAACGGAGAGCGCGACACGACCGGCGAGCGTCGCGATTGGTCTGATCAGCGGATGCGAAGGCCGATGCGGTGGGCGACGTGGCCGCGGGTCGACGTGTCGAGCGCGTAGTCGATCGAGAGACGGTCCATCGTGAAGCCGGCACCGGCCGTGACCGGGCTCTCGCCGCGCTCGGGGCGACGCGCGCCGCCGCGCAACGCGATCGTGTACCCGTCGAGCCAGCTGTAGCCCATCTCGAGGCCGCCGGCCGGAGAGAGGAAGCCGTTCGCGTAACTCGTCACGCCGGCCGTCGCCGCGAAGTCGAGCGCCGTCGTCTGCCAGCCCCGCGACGCGCCGAGCGTGGCGCGAAAGGGCAGGTCGCTCGTCGCCTTCACGCCTTGCTCTAGAGCGATCGCTCGAAAGGGCGGCGCCGGTGTGAGGCCGGCGCCGATGTTCTGCGCGGCGAGGCCGAAGTCGAAACCGAAAAAGTCGCGCGACGCGCCCAGGTCGAGCGCGCCGCGTCCGGCCCGAGCATCGCCGATCTGTTCGGCGACGTACTTGGCAGCCACACCAAGCCGCGTCTTGAAGAACACCTGCCCGATCCCCGCCACGAGCTCGGCGTCCATGTCCGGCGTCGGGCCGCCGTCGCCGAACGACGGGCGATCGACCGGATACACACCGGGTTGGCTCGAGAACTCGGCGTACGACGCGCCGACCGCGATGCCACCGGTGTGGAATCGCGCGACCGACGACAGCGCCGCGTCGTGCGCACTCTCCGAAAAGCGCTCGGCGGACAGGCTCGTGCCGCGCGCCACGACGAGCTGCGCCGGGTTGTAGAACAGCACGTCGTCGTCGCGTCCGACGACGCCCATGTCGCCGAGGGCCAGCATGCGCGTGCTCGCCGGCAGGCGGAGCAGCACGGCAGGATACGATCGGTCAGCCTGCGCGGCGAGCGGCGCCGCCGGAAGGAGCAGCGCGGCGGCGAGTGCCGCGCCGAACGCGGCGCGGCCGATGGAAATAATCATAGTGAAATGAGCAATCGTGGAAGCGCGGTGCGCGACACTCGGCGCATCACCGCTCGGGGAGCTGGTGGAGGAAATCGGCGAGGTAGCCGCCCCACACCGAGGGCAGCGAGTGGGTTCCATGGCCGCGCGTCTGGTCGGTGATCGGCAGCAGGATGAACTTGCCGTGCTTCACCCGCGGCATGAGGCGGGACATCAGATCGAGCTCGGGCGGGTTCACGAAGTCGTCGGCCGAGTTGATCGCCAGCACCGGCGCCGTGATCGACTCCAGCTTCGTCGACGGGTCGTAGTCGCGCGACGCATCGAATGCGTAGACCACGTCGTTCGCGTCATGCGTGCGCGCCGCATTGTCGATGTAGGCGCGGATCACCGAATCAGCCTTGTCGCGCGTCGGCGCCTGCCGCTGCTGCACCTTGGGCGCCGACGTGAGCACGAACAGCATTCCCATGGCCGGACGCAGGCCGGCCGGCTGCGTCGTGTAGTCGCCGTTCTGGTAGCCGGGATCGTTGCGGATGAAGTCCATGATCATCGTGCGCATCATACGATTGCGGCCGGCGATCTGTGTCGGCGCGCAGGCCAGCGGCACCAACCCGTCCATGAAATCGGGATATCGCTCGCCCCACACCCACGAGTGCATGCAGCCCATCGATGTCCCCATGATGAGCCGCATGTGATTGACGCCGAGGCCCTTGGTCAACAGCTCGTGCTGCGCGTCGACCATGTCGTCATAGGTGTACTTGGGGAAGTGCGCATGTAGTCCGTCGCTCGGTTTGGTCGAGCCGCCGTGGCCGATCCCGTCCGGCAGCACGACGAAGAACTTGCTCGTGTCGAGCAGCTGTCCGGGCCCGAATAGCACGCCGCCGAAGGTCCGGCTGGTGAAACCGGCGCCGGAGCCCGTGGTGCCGTGTAGCACCATCACCGCGTTTCGTACCACGCCGTTGGCGTCGCGCCTCGGCTGACCGAACGCCAGGTAATGGATGCGCAATTCGGGCAGCGTTTCGCCGTCGGCGAATTTGAAGTTGTGGATGACGTAGTCGGCGCCGGGCGGTCGGCGCTGGGCGATGACCGAGGTCGGCCCGACCAGCAACAGATACGCGACGGCAGTGACGACTGACCGGAGAAGGGACCGAAGCATGACGACGCTCACGCCAAGAAAGAGGGTGAGCCGACGTTAGCCGCCCAGCCGAGCATTCGACAGTCCGGGCCCTGGAATCGTTGGCTGGCGGCCGTCGCCCGAAGCCTGGCCAGCGCAAATGGCCCCAATGCCCGGTGTCGCACGGGCGCATCGCTGGAAATCACAGAAAAGTCGTGACCTCCACGCCCTCATTCCTGTCTAAACCGTGCGGCCCGCCGGCACTGACTGGAGTCCTTTGGAGCAGCCTTGAACAGCGCGAAGATTTGCACCCATTGCGGGGCTGAATTCGACCCCGAGCAGCGATTCTGCCCGAACGACGGCACGCCCCTGCGCCCTCGGGGCAGCAACGATCCGTTGATCGGGCAGGTGATCGCCGACCGCTACCAGGTGCTCCAGATTCTCGGCGAGGGCGGCATGGGCCGCGTCTACCTCGCCGAGCACGTGCGCATGGGCCGCAAGAGCGCCGTGAAGGTGATGAGCCCAAACCTCGCCCTTTCCGCCGAGTCGATCAGCCGGTTCAACCGCGAAGCATCGAACGCCAGCCGCATCAACCATCCGAACGTCGCCCAGATCTACGACTTCGGCGAGACGAGCGACGGCATGCTCTATCTCGCGATGGAGTTCGTGGAGGGCGAGACGCTTCGCCAGCTCATCGAGCGCGATGGGCCCATGCCCGCGCCGCGCGCCGCCGACATCACCAAGCAGGTAGCCAGCGCGCTCGCCGCGGCGCATCACTTGGGGATCGTCCACCGCGATCTCAAGCCCGACAACATCATGATCGCGCGCCACCACGACGGCACCGATTGGGTGAAGGTCGTGGACTTCGGCATCGCCAAGACGGTGCAGGGGAGCGGCGAGTCGGGCGCCGGCTCGCAGACCGTCACCACGGCCGGCGTGTCGCTCGGCACTCCGGAGTACATGAGCCCCGAGCAGCTCGCCGGCGAACGGCTCGACAGCCGCACCGATCTCTACTCGCTCGGCCTCGTGCTGTTCAACATGCTCACCGGCGACCTGCCCTATCCACGCGTGACGTCGAAAGACACGCTCGTGCGCCGGCTGACGTCCAAGCCGCGGCAGCTCGCCGACGTCGCGCCCGACGGCAACTGGCCGACGCGGCTCCAGGCCGCGCTCGATCGCGCGCTGGCCCAGGAGCCGGGCGAGCGCTATTCGACCGTCGTCGACTTCGGGCGCGACGTCGTTGCCGCGAGCGCCGAGCTGCGCGACACCGATCGGACCGTGCGCATCGCGTCGGTGCGACCGATGCGTCTGTCGGAGCCGACGCAGCGCGTCGTGCCGCCGACGCCGGCGAGCATTCGCAAACTCCAACCGCGCGCAAAGCCGAACCGCGCTGCCCTCGGCGCGGCCAGCGTGCTGCTCATCGCACTTGCGGCGGCGGGCGGCGCATACGTCGCGACGCGGACGCGCTCCGGCACCGAAGCCGGTACCACGCGCTCGAGCTCCGGCGTCGACACGGCGACGCAGGTGAAGCCGAAGCCGGACTCGGTGATCGTCGCCGCGACTCCACCTATACAGACGGCAGCGGAGACGAGCACGTCCAAGCCGGCCGTTCCTGCCGCAACCCAAGCGGTTTCGCAGTCGGTGCCGCAATCAGCGCCGCAGGTGGTGCCGCAGGCGAAGCCGCGCGACACCCTGTCGACGCCACCGCTGTCCACGGCCCCGTCACCTTCGGCTGCGTCTACTACGCCACCGTCGTCTCCGGGGACCCAGCCACCCGATCCACGCCGCACTCGGCGGGGCGAAGCGCCCGGTGCGCATGCATGGCTGCGCGCCAATGGCGACTCCGGCGCGGCGCCCACGCTTCCCGCGAACGCGACCGACGCGCAACGGATTCAGCTCGTGACGGACGAAGTCGCGGGGCACATGGCGCGCGCCGGACGGTATCTTTCCCAAGCCGACGTGCCGCACGCTCGCAGTGAGCTGCGCGACGTGCAGTCCGAGGTCGCTGTCGTGCACCAGCTCTACCCGCAGGCGGCTGACAGCATCAACCTCGAGCGGCGCGTTCGCCAAGCCGCGATGCGGTTGGTCTCGGCTTGCCCGCTGCTCGTTGCCGACACTTCTAAACATTTTCCGCCGAACTTCAAATGCGACCAGCTACTCGGCGGCTTTGGCCGCGGACGGCAAGGGCAGGGAGCATTCGTTCGGCGGCCGACGCCGCACGACTAGCCGGCGTTCAGCAGAACGCCAACCAGAGCACCAGCGCCATCTCGATCGTCGCCGCAACGAAGCCGAAGATGAGCGCCGCTCTGAATCCCAAACGCGCGCGCCGGTTGGCGCGGGCCGTCGCCTGCTGGTCTCGGTCCGGTTCGCCGCTGGTCACGCTGGCTGCGGCCGCGATGCTCGGGTCATGTATGGAAGCTACGCAGCCGCCGCTCCGTTTTCCCACGTTGGCCGACGACGGACACAGCTCGTGGCAGTCGGTGAGCGTTGGCGGCGCGCACACCTGCGCGCTTCGCATCGGCGGC
>DATNAT010000226.1:0-4590 GCA_035572355.1 Gemmatimonadaceae bacterium | reverse complement strand
GTGCTGCTCGACGATTGGGCGGCGGCGAGGCGGCCGGTCAAGCTCCTCGTGATCAACGCGGGCGCCAACCTCGTTGCCCTCGTGATCATGGGGGCAGTGCTCGCGGCATGGCAGTGAGCCTTCGCTCGCTCGGACTGTGCGTGGCGCTCGTCGCCGGTGGAGGGGCGGCGGCGGCGGCGGCGCAGAATGCTCCGTCGCGTTCAGCGCAGCTGCCTCTCCAGCTGTTCGGGAACACCTACTACGTGGGGACGACCGAGCTCGCGTCCATCCTCGTCACGTCTCCGGCGGGCGACGCGCTGATCGACGGCGGCCTGCCGGAATCGGCGACGGAGATCGAGCGGCACATCGAGCAGCTCGGTTTCCACCTGAGCGACGTGAAGGTGATCCTCAACTCGCACGCGCACTTCGATCACGCCGGCGGGATCGCCCTGCTGCAGCGCGAATCCGGCGCAACAGTCGAAGCACTGCCCTGGAGCGCGCACGTCATCGAGACGGGCACGCCAGCGATGGACGATCCGCAGTATGGCGTGCTCAAGTCCTTTCCGCCGGCGTCGCACGTGCGAGTGATTCACGACGGCGACACGGTGCGCGTTGGCCCGCTCGCGCTCGTCGCGCATCAGACCGCCGGGCACACGCCAAGTGGTACGACCTGGACCTGGCGCTCGTGCGAGCGCGATCGATGCGTCGACGTCGTGTATGCCGACAGTCAGACGCCGGTTTCGGCCGACGGTTTCTTCTACACCAAGAGCACGCGCTACACGACGGGCGTGCGCGATTTCGAGCGCGGCTTCGACGTGATCGAACACTTGCCCTGCGACCTGCTGCTCACCCCGCATCCCGGCGCGTCGTCGCTATGGCAGGGGGTAGCCAAGCGCGACGCCGGAGATACGACCGCGCTGGTCGACCGCGACGCGTGCCGCACGTTCGTGAAGAACGCGCGCGACGCCCTGGCAACACGGTTGGAGACCGAGCGGCGCAGCCCGTAGTCACTCCCCCCTCAGCGCCTCGAGCGGATCGATGCGCGACGCGCGCCAGGCGGGGACGACGCTGGCCAGTCCGGCCACGGCGACGAGCGTGCCGGCGACGACGGCGAGCGTGAGCGGATCCGTCGGGCCGACGCCGAACAGCAGGCCGCGCAGAAAGTGCGCGATGGCGGCGAACGCCACCAAGCCCGCCGCCACACCGGCCACGCCGAGCACGACGCCCTCGCGGAGGACGAGTCCCAGTACGCCGCCGGGCGCCGCCCCGAGCGCGAGACGCAAACCCAGCTCGCGAGTGCGAAGCGTCACGACGTACGCAATCACGCCGTAGAGCCCGACCGCGCCAACGACGAGCGCGATCGCGGCGGCTGAACCGAGCGTCATGAGAACGAAGCGCGTCCGCGCGGTCGCGCGATCCACGACCGCGGTGAGCGATTCGAGATCGTAGACCGGCACCGTCGGGTCGATCGCTCGAATCTCGCGCCGAACCGAACTTCCGAGCGACGCGGGATCGCCCCGCGTGCGGAGTACGACGCTCTCGACCCGCGGCGTGAACGGAGCGAGCGAGTCGGGCACCGACGAGCTCACGAGGCTGAACGGCGCATAGACCTGGCCGATCGGAGCCGCCTCGAGCGACGTGTCGCGAACGCTCTCGACGACGCCGACGATCGTCGACCAGCGATTGCTGAAAACCTGAATGCGCTCGCCGATCGCCGCGCGGCCGGTGGAGTCGTGCCAGTACTGCTCGGCGAAGGCGCGGCTCACGATCGCGTCGTTGGCGCCGTTCGGGTCGGTCGGTTCCGTGAAGAGACGGCCGGCGACGAGCGCGATGTGCATGGCGCGAAAGTAGCCCGCGCTCGCCATCGGAAATGGAAAGACGGGCGGTAGCGTGTTTGGCGCGGCCGGTGCGCGCTCGACTTTGATCGGGGCGAGCGGATCGGGACCGCTCAGCGGGAGCTTGGACACGATGCCGGCGTCGACGACGCCGGGAAGCGCGGAGATGCGATTCAGCACGTCTTCATAGAAGCGTCCGATGTCGCCGGCATGCGGATATTGCGCCGCGGGAAGCGAGAGCGTGAACGACAACGTCGATGCGGGGTCGAAACCCGGCTGCACGTCGCCGAGCCGCTGCACGGTGCGCGCCAGCAAGCCCGAGCCGGCGAGGAGCACGAGAGCAAGCGCCACCTGGACGACGATGAGCGCGCGCTGCGCACGGTGGCGCGCGCGCCCGCCGGTCGCCGATCGGCCGCCTTCGCGGAGAAAGGTCGTGAGCGATGCCGACTCGAGCCGCAGCGCCGGCAGCACGCCGCACGCCGCCGTGACGAGCAGCGCGACGAGAATGGTGAAGGCGATGGTGATCACGTCGACATGCACCGATGCGAGGCGCGGAAAGTTCGCCGGGCCGTTCCGCACCAGCAGCCCGGTCGCCGCGAACGCCAGGCCGACTCCCACCACGGCGCCCGCCGCGGCGAGCACGCCCGACTCGGTGAAGAATCTTCCCATCAACCGCGCGCGCGATGCACCAAGCGCGGCGCGCACGGCGAGCTCGTGGGCGACGCCCTGCGCGCGCACGAGCAGCAGATTGGCGACGTTGGCGCAGGTGACGGCGAGAAGCAGCACGACTGTCGCCGCGACGACCCAGAGCGCGCGGGCGAAGCTGCCGATGACCGCGTCGCGCATCGGCTGCACCACCGCCGCGGCCTTTGCCTGAAGCAGCAGCCGCGCCGTAGGAAGCTCCGGAAAGAGATCGGGGAACGACTCCGGAAGACGCGGCAAGAGTTTGTTCAATTCCGCCTGCGCCGACGCAGCCGTGGCGCCCGGAGCGAGGCGCGCGATTCCCGCATAGCTGAAGCTCCCGGCGTGCGGCGTGAGCGAGTCCAGCTGGAGCGGCCGCCACAGGTCGGTCGCCGCGCCGGGATAATGAAAGCCGGGCGGCATCACGCCGACGATGCGGTAGTCGCTGCCATCGATGCGCGTCTGCGTGTCGAGAATCCGTGCGTCCCCGCCGAACCGCCGGTGCCACAGCGCATCGCTGATGATGGCGACGCGGACGTTGGGCGCTTCGTCGGCCGAGATGAAGCCGCGCCCGCGCGCCGGTGCCACCCCCAGCGTGCCGAGGAGGTTCGCCGAGATCGACGCGCCGTTCACCCGCTCGGCGTCGGCGTCGCCGCCGGCGGGTCCGGCGAGGTTGACCGGCGCCGGCGAGTAGGCGGCGACCGCGGCGAGCGTATGAGAATTGTGTCTATAGAAGTAGAAAGTGCCGAGCGATTGGCCGGCGTCGGGGATGCCGAGTCCGATCAGCGAGTGGCGGAGAACGACGAGCCGGCCGGCATCGGGGTACGGGAGCGGGCGCAGGAGGACGTCGTCGACGACCGTGAACGCGGCCGAGCTGGCGCCGATGCCGAGGCCGAGGGTGAGCACGGCGGCCGCAGTGAAAAGCGGCGCGCGGGCGAGCGAGCGGATGGTCTGGCGGAGAGCCGTGGGCATGAGACCGGCGCGGTGGCGTGTGTCGAAGCAAGATGGCGCCCCGCAGCAAGAGGCGCCATCCGACCACGTATCGAACGACGCGTTACGTCGAGTCCGCCCGCAATGCCTCCGCCGGACTCGCTCGCCCGGCCCGAACTGCCGGAAGCAATGCCGCAGCGGCTGCCGCGCCGAGCAACGTGGCCGCGGCCAGCACGAAGCTGGCGAGATCAGTCGGCGTCACCGCGTAGAGCATGCTGCTCACCAACCGCCCGGCCCCAGCCGCTCCTAACGCACCAAGCGCGACTCCGACCAGCACGGGCGTGAGTCCAAATCGAAGCACCTGCTGGAAAACGGCTCGTGGAGACGCGCCAAGCGCCATGCGCACCGCGTACTCCGAACGTCTTCGGGCCACGGCGTACGACACGACGCCGTACACGCCGGTTGCCGCGAGCAGGAGCGCAAACGCCGCGAAGATGCTGAAGAAGAATCGCAGCCGAAGCTGCGCGCCGAGCGACGAGGAGACGGCGTCACTCATGCTCTGTGCTCGCGCGATCGCCACCTGCGAACCCAACTCGCCGACCGTCGCGCGCACGCTTTGCATGATCGACGCGGCCGGCACACTCGAGCGCACCGTGAGAACCGCACCGTACTGCGCCGGCGCATTTTGAGCAAAGGGCAGCCAGAGCGTGATCGGCGGCGGCCGCAAGAGTCCGACGAGACGGGCGTCCCGGGCAACTCCAACTACCGTGCGCGACACACTTTTCCCCGACCAGCCCTCGGTGACGTGCTTGCCGATTGCGCTGGCACCTGGCCACATCGCGCGAGCGAAGGATTCGTTCACGACGGCAACGGGCGGCCCGTTCGCGATGTCGGTCGAGTCGATCCCCCGCCCTTCGACGATGCGCATTCCCATCGTCGCGAAGTAGCCGGGCGTCGCGGTCCGATAGAGCGCCGTCGGACGCTTGTCGCCGACGAGCTCCGGATGTCCTTCCGCGCCGAAGGTGGTCTGATACCCGAGGTCGCGAACGGGCAACCGATTCGTCATGCCGGCCGCGACGACTCCCGGCAGCGCGGACGCGCGGTCCAACACCTCGCGAAGAAGTTGGGCGCGGGCCTCATCTTCGATTCCGCCGCTGAGCAAGAT
>DATNAT010000225.1:0-17387 GCA_035572355.1 Gemmatimonadaceae bacterium | reverse complement strand
GCGATTTCCGGAGAGCTTTCCTGCGTGCGTCGCTGGCCGTGCAGCATGTCCATTGCCACGACCCAGAGAATCAGACCGCCGGCAATGCGAAAGGCGTCGATCGTGATGCCGAACAGCTCGAAGATGAGCGACCCGCCGAGTGCGAAGATGACGAGGATGAGGGTCGCCGCGATGCAGGCGCGGCGTGCCGTCATCGCGCGTTGGTCCGCCGTCTCGTCGTGCGTGATCACGAGATAGGTCGGGATGACGGCGATCGGGTCGACGATGAAGAGGACCGAGGTCAACGTGACGAGCGCGAACTGCGGGAAGTGTCCCATCGCCGATCAGGTGGCGCGCGGCGCGACAGCCGCCGCGAACGCGTCGATTGCCCCGCGAAGCGACGGTGCGATCGCCGAATCGTCCACCAGCTCGGCGGCGCGCTCCGCTCCGCGCGGCACTTCGATCGTCGCGCACGCCTCTCCCACGATCGACGCCGACATCGTCGACAGAATCTCGAGCAGCTGGGCCCGCGCGTACGCCGCGCGGGACGATGCCATCACGACGGCGACCGGCTTTCCCGGAAACTCGAGCGAGCCGACGAGCCAGTCGAGCGCGTTCTTGAACGATCCGGGAAGTCCGTGTGCGTACTCCGGCGTCGAGATGAGGAGACCATCTGACGCACCGATCCGCGCGCGAAGATCACGCACGCTCGGCGGCAGCAGCCGTTCGTCGCCGGTGTCGAGATCGGGATTGAACGGCGGAAGCTCGGCGAGTCCGGTGTAGAGCTCGACCGCCACGCCTTCCGGCGCCACCCCGGCCAACGCCTCGAGGAGGATGGTGTTCGACGACCCGCGCCGCAGGCTGCCGCTGAGAGCCAGGAGATGCATGCGACCGAAAGATCGCGGCGGGTCCAAACGCGCCGAAGGGTCAGCCCGATCTCCGGGCTGACCCTTCGAGTCCTGTCCAGTAACGCTCCGGCTACCAGATCCGCGCGCGCAGGCTGTCCGGCCGCACCATCGGATCGCCTTCCTTGCACCCCCACGCCTTGGCAAACTCGGGCATGTTGCTGAGCGGTCCGTTGACGCGCCATTTACCCGGCGAGTGCGCGTCCGACTTGATCTGTTGCAGCTGGGCTTCGGGGCGTGAGAGTCCGCGCCAGATCTGCGCCCACGCCAGGAAGAAGCGCTGCTCCTGCGTGAATCCGTCAATTTTGTTCCGCGCCGACGCTGGCTTTGCGGCGAGCGCTTTCTCCATCGCGTAATACGCGACCGTCAGCCCGCCCAAGTCCGCGATGTTCTCGCCGAGTGTCTGGCGACCGTTCACGTGCGACGCGCTGTCGACCACCGTGTAGCCGTTGAACTGGTCGACGACCTTCTGCGCCGCGGCCTTGTACTTGGCCGCGTCTTCGGGCGTCCACCAGTCTCGCAGATTGCCCTGGCCGTCGAACTGGCGGCCCTGGTCGTCGAAGCCGTGCGTCATCTCGTGGCCGATCACGGCGCCGAGTGCGCCGTAGTTTACAGCGTCGTCAGCATTAGGATCGAAGAAGGGCGGCTGCAGAATGCCCGCCGGGAATTGGATCTGGTTGAGCGACGGGCTGTACGATGCGTTCACCGTCGGGGGCGTCATGCCCCACTCGGTGCGGTCCGGTGCGTGCCCGAGCCGCGCCCAGCTCCGCGCCGCGTTCCACTCGGCCACAGCGCGCTGCTGCGCGTAGTCGACCCCGGCTTGATGTTCAGCGTCGAGTAGTCGCGCCACTTGTCCGGATACGCCACCTTGCGCATGAACGCGTCGAGCTTGGCGACGGCCTGTGTCTTCGTCGCGGCGCTCATCCAATCGAGACCACGGATGCGGTCGCGCAGCGCCGACACCAGGTTGTCAACCATCTTTGCCGCGCGGGCTTTCGCTTCAGGTGTGAAGTTGCGCTTGATCCACTCTTCGCCGACCGCCTCGCCAAGCGCGCCGTTGGTCGCCGCCGCGCACGACTTCAGGCGCGACTGTTCGCGCTGCACGCCGGTCGTCGTCTGCTGCCAGCGGAACGCCTCCTTGCGGAAGGGCGAGCTGAGCGACGGCATCGCCCCGTTCAGCGTGTGCCAGCGCAGATAGGCGCGCCAGGCGTCGACGGGCGTTGCGGCGACGAGCGAGTCGAGTGCGGTGAAATACTTCGGCGCACGGACATTGACGTCGGCCGTCGTGCGCGCGCCCTCGTCCTTGAGATAGCGCGGCCAGTTGAAGTGCGGCGTCATCTTGCCGAACTCGGCGAGCGTCATCTTGTGGTAGGTCGCCACCGGATCGCGCATGTCCGCCTGCGGAATGCTGATCTTGGCAAGTGATGTTTCGAGCGCGAGGATGGTGCTCGCGTGTTCCTTGGCCTGCGTCGGCGTCTCGCCGATCAGCTCGAGCGACCGGGCGATGTGCTCTTCGTAGTCGGCACGTCGCTTCTCGGCGCGCGGCGAGGTGGCGAGGTAGTCCTCACGGTTGAGCACCAACCCGCCCTGATTCGCCGAGAGGATGACCATCTTGCTGTTGCGCGGATCGGTCGACGGATTGAGCGAGAAGGGGGCAAGCCCACCGCCGCCTCGTCCGCCGCGCCCGCCGCCGCCCGACCGAGCGCTGAATGCCTTGATCACGTCGTCGGTGCTGTTGACCGCACTGACCTCGGTGAGCGCTGGCCGGATTGGACCGAAGCCCGCCTTTTCCATGGACACCGTGTCCATGCAGGCCGCGTAGAACGTGCCGATCTTCCAATCGTTCGAGCCGAGCTTGGCCTCGCCGTCGCGTACGAGGTTCGCATCGTCGATGACGATCTTTTGCACGACCTCCTGGTTCTTGTCGCCGAGCATGCCGAAGCTGCCCAGGTTCGTCTTGTCGGGCGGGATCGTGTTCTTCTTCAACCAATTGCCATTCGCGAACTCGTAGAAGTCCGTGCAAGCGTCGCAGGTCGTATCGAGATTGCTGCGGCTCAGCGCGGTGTTGCGCTGCGCGGCGAGCGGGGTGGTGAGAGCCATGGCGGCAATGGCGAGTGCCGCGGCGGCGAGAGCGAATCGAGATGTGGGAGGCATGTCCATGGTCGAGCTCAGGTGTAAGGGGCTGAGACGAAGGGACCTTGTTCGGAACCTGGCGGTGGGGCCGCGAGCGCGCAAACCGCGGCGCGAGGCCGGCCACAAGCGATACGGGGCGCCGCGGCGGGCCGTTGGCGGCGCCGGCTCACCCCATGGATGTGTACGAACTGTCGATTCGGCGCTACAATAGGGCCCGAGTCAGTCTCTTCCCCTGCCACGGAGGGCGCGTGTCCACCCACATCAAAGTTCTCGGTTGGCTGCACATCATCTACGGGCTGTTCGGCTTGCTCGGCGCCGTCGGCGTGTTCGCGGCGGCCACGTTCGGCAGTCTGTTCTCGGGCAGCATCATGGGAACGTTCGGCGGCATCCTCGGCGGCACCGTGGCGGCAGTGGTGTTGGCGGTGATGGCAATTCCAGGCATCATTGCCGGGTGGGGTCTGCTCAACCGCCGGCCGTGGGCGCGCATCGTCATCATCATCCTGTCGATCCTCGCCCTGATTCGGTTCCCCCTCGGCACGATCGTCGGCGTGTACGGGCTGTGGGTGCTGCTGAGCAGCGAGGGTGCGGCGCAGTTCCAGACGCAGGGGCTGTAAGAAAAGCCTCATGCACCCTCGCATTGCCGAGCTCGTCGCCTACCTCGACGCCGAGACCGAAAAGCTGAACCGGCTGTACGACAGCGTCCCCGCCGAGCGCCGCGCCGTGCGCCCGGCGGCGGACCGCTGGTCGCCCGCTGAGAACGTGCACCACATCGCCATCACCGAGCGGCGCCTCGCGGCGCGAATCACCGCACTGGCCGACCAGGCTCGCGCGCTGGACCCCGAGGACGAATCTTCGCCGGTGTTCGCGACATCGCCGGCTACCCGGGCGATCGATCGCTCGATGCGGATCAAGACGGGGGAGGCGGGCCAGCCGCGCAACACCGATCCGTCGCGGGTATGGGACGAGCTGATGGATGCGCGCCGGCAGCTGACGGCGGCGATAGCCGCCGCCGACGGATTGGCGCTCGGCGCCGTCTCGGCGCCGCATCCGGCGCTCGGCCAGTTCACCGGGTACGACTGGATCGCGTTCGCCGGCACGCACGTCGCGCGACACGCGGCCCAGATTCGCGAGGGGCTGTGATCGGCGGCGCCGCCGCCAACGTCGTACCGAAAGCGCCGCAGCGGGAGAGCTCGATTCCCTGGATCGGGCCGTTCGCCGTCTTCATCGTCTGGCTCGCGCTCGATCGATTCATTCCGCTCGAGTATCCAATCAAGGAGATCGTCCGCGACATCCTGCTCGCGGTCGCGATCCTCGGCTTCTCGTGGCGTGTCGTTCTTCGCCGCCTAGCGCGTGTGAAACATTGGACGGCGAGCATAGCGCTCGGGCTCGCGGTCTGCGCGATCTGGATCGCGCCGGATGCGCTCGTGCCCGGCTGGCGCGACCACGTGTGGTTCCAGAACGTCGTCGTCGGCCGCATCGGCGCCTCGATCCCGCCGGCCGAGCTGTCGCCGCTCATGCTCGTGCTGCGCACGCTCCGCGCGGTGGTCCTGGTGCCGGTGATCGAAGAGATCTTCTGGCGCGGCTGGCTCCCGCGCTGGCTCCAGAACTCGCGCTTCGACCGCGTGCTGCTCGGCAACTACACGCCGTTCGCCTTCTGGGCAACCGCGGTGCTCTTTGCCGCCGAGCACGGGCCGTTCTGGGAGGTGGGACTCCTCTGCGGCATTCTCTACAACTGGTGGATGCGCCGTACGCGCTCGCTGGCCGACCTGGTGCTCGTGCACGGCACGACGAACCTCGCGCTCTCGCTCTACGTGATCTTCACGCAGCGCTGGATGTTCTGGATGTGAGCATCACGCCCGCTCAGTCGGGGGCATCGAGGCCGAGTGAAGCGCGCACCGCGGCGCGACTCACTTTCCCGGCGGGGTTGCGCGGGAGCGAGTCAACGAAGTGGATGCGCTTCGGTGCCTTGACCGAATCGAGCAGCCGTTTGACGTGCGCGATGAGGCGCGACTCTGTCTCGTCTGCGGCGTCCGCGGCGCTCGTTTCCGTGGCGAGACGCACGGCAGCATGAACCGCTTCGCCCCACTTTGCGTCGCGTACGCCGAAGGCGGATGCTTCCGCGACGATCGGGTGCCGTTGCAGGGCGGCTTCGACATCGCCGGGAAAAATTTTGAAGCCGCCGGAATTGATCACCTCGCGCACGCGGCCGCGAATGTAGAGGTACCCGCGTTCATCGATGCACCCGAGGTCGCCGGTATGCAGCCAGCCGTCGACGATCGTGCTCGCCGTGAGATCCGGTCGGTCGAGATAGCCCGCCATCACGAGTGGGCCCTGGACGACGATCTCGCCGACCTCGCCGGCGTCGAGCCGCATGCCAGCTGCATCGACGATCTCGACGCGCGCCACGGGCGACGGTCGGCCGACCGACGCGAGGTTCTCATCGCTGGCCATCTCGCTGGCGCGCATCGCCGAGATGATCTGCGGCGCTTCGACCTGCCCATACGCCGTCTCGATCACCGGGCCAAACACGCGCTGCGCCTCGCGAATACGCTCGGCGCTCATCGGCGCCGCGGAATAGATGAGATGCCGGAGCGATGATGCGAAGCGCTCGCCGGCGGGCAGAGCGTCGATCAACGCGTAGATGAGCGTCGGCGGCGCGTAGAGCGTCGTGATCGCGTGTCTGGTCAGCGCGTCGAGCACTGCGTTCGGCTTCGGATCTTCGACGAGCGCCAGCCGGCCGCCGGCGGCGAGCATGGGCAGCACGAAACACGAGCTTCCGTGGGTGAGCGGTGCGGCGACGAGATTGGCGTCGCCGGCATTCAGCTCGAAGAAATCGCCCAGTCCGCGCGCTTGCGCGTCGAGGCTTCGCACCGGCTGCACCACCGCCTTCGGCGCACCGGTGCTGCCGCCGCTGAATTTGATGATCTGTTCATCGCCGGGCGCGCGGTCGATCGCGACCGGCTCCCGCGTGCGATGGCGCGCGATCAACTCGTCAACGGACGGCACCTCGCTCGGTGCCGCACGCTGCGCGAGGATCATCGGCACGCCGGTCGGCGTGAACCGGTCGAGGCAGGTCTGATCGGCGATGATGAGCGTCGGCCGCGCGACAGCGATCATCGCAGCCAACTCGGCGCGGCCGTTTCGCGGATTGAGCGGCACCCACGTCTTCCCCGCCGCGTACGTGGCGAGTAGGGCGAGCAGGTGTTCCGGGGTATTTCGCGCACAAATGCCCACCCGGCTGCCAGGCCGCGCGTCGATCGATTGCAGCGCGGCCGCCAATGCGTGGACCTGGACGACCAGCTCGCGATACGCGATCGGCGCGCCTGGTCCGGCGACGGCGACGGCGCTCGGGTCGCGCGCCGCGCCACGATACAGAAACTCGATCGGCCGCAGGCACTTGCTCCGCTGGAAAGGGCGGGCTAATGTCGCCGGCGGATCGATCGTCTGTCAACGCGCCGTCGCGCCCCGCGCTCACACACCCACAGGCTCACACGCCAACAGGTCCACCGCGTTCCCAATGCACTTTCCGATTCTCGGACTCCACCACGTCACGGCGACGGTCGACGACGCGCAAGCGGATCTCGACTTCAGCGCCGGCGCGCTCGGCCTGCGGCTGGTGAAGAAGACCGTGAACTTCGACAATCACGGCGTATTCCACTTCTATTATGGCGACGAGCGAGGCACGCCGGGGACGATCTGGACGACCTTTCCGTACAAAGGCAAGAACGTCGTCGTCGGTACGAAGGGGGCCGGACAGGTCACCACCACGTCGTTCTCCGTGCCGGAGGGCTCGCTCGAATTCTGGAAACGCCATCTGCGCGGTCGCGGGTTCGTCGTGACGGACGCGCCGCCTCGCTTCGGCGAAGAATCGATAGTCGTCACCGATCCGTCGGGTCTGGCGATCGAGCTCGTCGCCAATCGACGCGACACACGCGCGCCCTGGCTGTCGACCGGCGTCGACTCGGCCAACGCGGTTCGCGGACTGCACAGCGTCTCGCTGAGCGTACGCGATCCCGGCCCGACGATCGCGCTGCTCGAGGACCTGCTCGGCTTCGAAATCGTGAACGAGATGCAAGGCCGCACCCGCGTCGGGATGAATGGCGACGTCCCGGGCCGGACGTTCGAGATCGTCGCCGCGCCCGACGCGCCGCAGGCGAAGAACGGCCTCGGCACCGTGCACCACGTCGCGATGGCGATCGCGAGCGCCGACGACCAACTTCGGCTCCGCGAAGAGCTCGTGCGTCGCGGCGTGCAGGTCACGCCTGTCATGGACAGGCAATATTTCCAATCGATTTATTTTCGCGAGCCGGGCGGCGTGTTGCTCGAGGTTGCGACCACAGCGCCGGGGTTCGACGTCGACGAGCCGGTTGCGGATCTGGGCCGCGGGCTCAAGCTGCCGCCCTGGGAAGAGCCGAATCGCGCGACGATCGAAGCCGCGCTGCCTGGTGTGCGATATTGATCGTATGAAACCTCACGAAGGCGGTCCGATCATGCTCGCCGGTGCGTCGCTCGACACGGCGCGCGGCGCGGCGATCATGGTGCACGGGCGCGGTGCGTCGCCGGCGAACATTCTCGATCTCGTTCCGGCGATCGATCGGCCGGACATCGCCTATCTCGCGCCGGGGGCGGCGGGCGGCACCTGGTACCCGAACAGCTTCATGGCCGAGCGCGAACGGAACGAGCCGGGCATCAGCTCGGGGTTGGGCGTGATCGGTTCACTCGTCGAGATGCTCGGATCGCGCGGCTTCGCATCGCGTCAGATCCTTCTGCTCGGTTTCTCACAGGGCGCTTGTCTCACGTCGGAGTTCGCGATGCGCCATCCGCGGCGATACGCCGGCGTGATGGTATTGAGCGGCGGCCTGATCGGCCCGCCGGGCACGACGTGGGACCAGGTGAGCGGCGACCTCGAGGGAACTCTGGTCTTTTTGGGGTGCAGCGACGTCGATCCGCACATCCCCGCCGACCGTGTGCTGGAGAGCGAGGCGGTGTTCCGCCGCCTCGGCGCCGACGTCACGCGAGTGTTGTATCCGGGAATGCCTCACCTCGTGAACGACGACGAGATCGGCCGCGTCCAGAAGGCGATCGACGCGATCATGCCGCGGGTGGCGTCGGCGTGACGCTGCTCGATGATGGTGGTACGATGCATGAAGGCTCTGTGGCGTTCTTGCCTGGCGGCGTCATGATCCGGATATCCAAACTCGCTCGGCTGTCGATCGGCGCCGCGCTCATCGCGGCCTGCTCGCGCGGCGCGTCGATGATTCCCTCGACCGCGGCGCAGCCTGCCGCGGCGCCTGGGCCGGCGACTGCGGCGCCGCGCCCGCTGCCCAACGATCTCAAGTGGTTTCGCCTCTCGGCTGAGTACCGCGCGCTGGCCCGCCAAGCGTACGGGCTCGCCGGCGAGCGGTTGCCGGAGCTGTCGCGCGGCCTCGCCGCCGGCAGTTGGGGCGTGATCCTCGACGCCGATGAAACGATCCTCGACAACTCGGAATACGAGCGCCGGCGATTCATGGCCGATAGCGGCTACACCGATGCGAGCTGGATGACGTGGGTGAACGAGCGCGCCGCAGCGGCGGTCCCCGGTTCGGTCGACTTCACGAAGCGCGTGCGCTCGCTGGGCGGGCGCGTCGTGGTCGTGACGAATCGCGCCGAATCGCTTTGCGCGCCGACGCGAGCCAACCTCGCGTCGATCGGCGTCGAGGCCGACGCGGTGCTCTGCCAGCCGCCGGGGGAGAGCGACAAGAATCCGCGCTTCGACCGCATCGAGCGCGGCTCCGCCGCTGCCGGGCTGCCGCCGCTGCACATCGTCGAGTGGCTGGGCGACAACATCATGGATTTCCCACATCTGACGCAGGCGGCTCGCAACGATCCGGCGCAGCTCGCCGAGTTTGGCAAACGCTATTTCATACTTCCAAATCCGATGTACGGCTCCTGGCAGCAGAAGCGCGAGCCATGACCTGAACTACTCCTCCACTCTGTTCTCCCCGGCCGTTCGTTGTTTTCCCCCTCCACCGCACCCCTCCGATGACCCGTTCTCTCGCCGCGCTCGGCACGGCCGCCGTCGCATGTGCCGCCATCGCGGCCTGCTCTTCACGCACGTCCAGTTCGACGTCCGCCGCGTCGCCCGCCGCCGTCGACGCCGCGGCACACGCGATCAACGACACCTCGCTCCTTCAACACATCAAAGATCTTTCGGCAGACTCCATGGAAGGCCGCGCCCCTGGAACGACGGGTGAGCAGAAGGCCGTGGCCTACATGCAGGGCCAGTTCGAGGCGCTCGGACTCGCGCCCGGCAATCCGGACGGAACGTATCTGCAGAACGTCGATCTGATCGGCTACATGGCGCACCCCACGGCGTCGTTCACCGCCAAGGGCAAGACGGTCGCACTCAAGTACCCCGACGACTACATCGCCAATTCGCGCCACAACCGGCCCGAGACCGATATCGACAATTCTGACGTCGTCTTCGTCGGCTACGGCGTCGTGGCGCCCGAGTACGGCTGGGACGACTACAAGGGCGTCGATGTGAAGGGTAAGACGATCCTCATGCTCGTCAACGATCCGCCCGTTCGCGCGCCCAACGACACCGCGCTCGACACGACGATGTTCAAGGGCCGCGCGATGACCTACTACGGCCGTTGGACCTACAAATACGAGATCGCGAGCGACAAGGGCGCCGCGGCCGCGATCATCATTCACGAGACCGGCCCCGCCGGCTATCCCTACGACGTGGTGAAGAGCAGCAACTCGCAGGAACAGTTCGACGTCATCACGCCGGACGCCGACAAGCGCGTCGCCGTCGAAGGGTGGATCACCCTCGACAAGGCGAAGGAGCTGCTGAAAGACGCCGGCCAGAACTTCGACGCGCTCAAGGCGGCAGCGGCGCGCAAGGACTTCAAGCCCGTCACGCTCGACGCCAAGGCGACCTTTCACGTCAAGATCGACGCGCGGAAGGTTCAATCGCACAACGTCGTCGCCAAGCTCGAAGGAGGCGACAAGAAGGACGAGTACATCATCTACACCGCGCACTGGGACCACCTCGGCATCGGCCCCAAGGTGAACGGCGATTCGATCTACAACGGCGCCGCCGACAACGCGTCGGGCAGCTCGGCGCTGTTAGAGATCGCGAAAGCGTACAAGAAGCTGCCGACGCCGCCTCGCCGCTCGATCCTCTTCCTCTCCGTCACCGCGGAGGAGAAGGGCCTGCTCGGCGCCAAGTACTACGCCACGCATCCGCTCTATCCGCTCGCCAAGACGGCGGCCGACATCAACATGGACGGCGTCAACCAGTGGGGCCGCACCAGCGACTTCACCGTGATCGGACTCGGCAATTCGACCTTGGACGACGTGCTGTCGAACGTCCTCACCGCCGATGGACGCACCGTGCGGCCCGACGCCGAGCCGGAGAAGGGCTTCTACTATCGGTCCGACCATTTCGAGTTCGCGAAACAGGGCGTGCCGGCGCTCGACCCCGACGCCGGGGTCACGTTCATCGGCAAGCCGGCGAACTACGGCATCCAGAAGCGCGACGAGTACACCACCAAGGACTATCACCAGCCGTCGGACGAGGTGAAGCCCGACTGGGATCTCTCCGGCGCCGTCGAGGACCTGCGCGTGCTGTTCAAGGTCGGGGATACGGTCGCCAACGCGGACGCGCTGCCCACCTGGAAACCAGGGACCGAGTTCAAGGCGAAGCGCGACTCGATGCTCGCCGCGGCGAAATGAACCCGGAGCGGTGGGCGCGGTGCGCGGTCGTCGCCGCCGCGCTCGCCTGCTCGAGCGGGCTCGCGGCGCAGCAGCCCAGCCGCGAGCTCATCGTTCGTGTGCTCGATGTAGGGCAGGGCGACGCGACGCTGATCGAGAATGGGGGCAGCCGCGTGTTGATCGACGGCGGCCCCGACACCGCGCGCTTCGCTCACCTCCTCGACTCGCTCCATCTCGACGGCGCGACGTTCGACGTCGTGATCCTCACCCATCCCCACGCCGACCACCTGGTCGGCCTCCGCGCGCTGTTCGATTCGAACCGGCACATCACGGTTCGCTATTTCTTCGAGAATCAGGATCCGTACGCCGCCGCCAACATCCGCCACCTGCGCGATTCGATCGCGGCGCGCGTCGCGCGCGGAGAATTGGTCTATCGCGACACCGACGATCCCTGCGCCAACGGAACGCCGATGTGCACGATCGCACTCAAGGGCGGGGCGAAGATTCACCTCTTGCGCCCCATGCCGCCGCCGGCGCACGGCGTCAACCCGAACAATCGATCCGCCGGCGTCAAGCTCGTCGGCCCCGACTCGGCCTCGTTCACGATGTGGATCGCCGGCGACGCCGAGCAGGAGGAGATCCATTACTTCCTGGCCGTCGCGCACTATGATCGGCAGCCCGGAATGCACGTCACCGTGCTCAAGGCCGATCATCATGGCAGTTGCAACGGGGTGACGAGCGCCTATCTGGACGCGCTGCGGCCGGCGATCGCCACGGCGTCGGTCGGCGCGATCAACAGTTACGGTCATATGCACGAGCAGGCCAAAGACCTGTATCGCGCCAGTCGTGTCCCGTGGTATCGTACCGATCAGAACGGCACGATCGAATTCAAGAGCCCGGGCACGCCTCACGGCGGCTACACCGTTCACGTACAGCGCGGCACGACGAACATGTCCGGGCCCTCCGACAAGCGCTCGACGCAGGCCGAGTGCAACCCGATTCCATGACCTTCACGTCACACCGACGATGAGCGACGAACGGCAGCAATGGGTCGTGGACGCGATCGAGGAGCGCATGGCGTCGATCGAAGTCGACGGCGACAAGATGATCACCGTTCCGTTGGCGACGCTTCCCGCCGGCGTGAAGCAAGGGCACGTGCTCGCCGTGCGTCGCGAGATGTCGCCCGACGGCAAGCGCGCCACTCTGACCATCGAGATCGACGAGGCCGCGACCAAGCAGGCGCTCGCTGCCTCCGCGGCCCAGGTCGCGTCGATTCGGCGTCAGAGCGCCAAGCGCGACCCGGGCGGCGACGTCAATCTCTAGCCGCCGCCGCGCCGAGCGGCGGCAGCCCCGCTTCGATCTCCCGCCGGTGCTCCTCGAGCCAGGGCGGAAGCACGAGCTGTTCGCCGAGCTTTTGAGGATCCTCATCGACCGCGAAGCCCGGGCCTTCCGTCGCCAACTCGAACAGCACGCCGCCCGGCTCGAGAAAGTAGACCGACTTGAACCAGAACCGGTCGATCACCTCGGTCGGGCGGCGATGCGCGCGGGCGATGCGCTCGCGCACCTTGAGCTCGACCTCTTCGTTTGCGACTCGCCAGGCGACGTGGTGCATCGTGCCGACGCCCCACGCGCCGCGCGGCGTGTTCGGCATCTCGCGTATCTCGAAGTGCTCGCCCGACCCGCCTGTACCCGTTCCGTAGCGATGCCAACCGTCCGATTCGCCGAAGTCGGTGAACTCGAGCACTTCGGTGACGAACGCCGCCGTCAGCGCTCGGTCCCGCTCCCAGAGCCGCACCGCGTGCAAGCCGACGATCTGACGGTCCGCGGGAACGGGGCTTCTGTCCCACGCTTCCGCCTCGCGCCGGTCTGCCGTTTCGACCAGCGCCAAGTGCTGGCCGTGCGGGTCGTCGAACAGAAGCGCGCGCTCGCCGCGCCGCTCTTCTGTGCCGCTGACCTGCGCCCCACGCGTAGTCAAACGAGCGCGCCAGTACTCGAGTGAGCCGCTCGGAATCGCCAGCGCGATCTCCGCGCCGAGTCCGACGCCCAGCCGACCCGGCGGCGAATTCTGGAACGGGAAGAAGGTGAGATCGGTCCCCGGATGTCCCGCCGCGTCGGCGTAGAACAGGTGATAGGTGTCGGGCGCGTCCTGGTTGACGCTCTTCTTCACGAGGTGCATGCCGAGCACGCCGGTGTAGAAGTCTAGGTTCTCGCGCGCGTCGCCGGAGATCGCCGTGATGTGGTGGATGCCGTTGATGTCGCTCATGGTCGCCTCGCGCGCCCTGTGCAGTTTATTCGTCGAGCGCAGCGGCGCGAACGGTCGCCGTTCCGTTGCCGCGATAGTGTACGGTCACCCGCCACGGCTGACAGCAGACCGGGCAGTCCTCGACGTACTCCTGCACGGCGCCGCCCCCGGGATCGAGGCTGACGTCGCTCGACTCGCCGCAATACGGACAGACCACGACGGCGCTCGTGTCCGCAGTGCCGTCGCCGAGTGGGAAGTCGCGATCGAGATCGAAGTCCTGATCGTCATCGCCATTTGAGTCGTCGAACGCGAAGCGCATGGCGAAATCTACGCGGGAGCGGCAAGCGGCCATCCGTCGTAGATTCCCGATCGTGTCGAATCTGCTCGCCGCCCGCACGCAGATGGCGCTGTCACTCGGCTTTCACATCGTGTTCGCCGAGATCGGGATCGCGATGCCGCTGATGATGGTGCTCGCCGAATGGCGCTGGCGCCGCACCGGCGACGACACCTATCGGCAGCTCGCCCAAGGGTGGGCCAAGGGCACGGCCATTCTTTTCGCCGTCGGCGCGGTGTCGGGCACGGTGCTGTCGTTCGAGCTCGGCCTGCTCTGGCCGCGCTTCATGCAGTTCGCCGGCCCAATTGTGGGTCTGCCGTTCTCCCTCGAAGGGTTCGCGTTCTTCACCGAGGCGATCTTCCTCGGCGTTTACCTCTACGGTTGGACGAAGATCTCGCCGCGCGCGCACCTCGCCGCCGGCGCGATCGTGGCGGTGAGCGGGGCGGCCTCGGCGATCTTCGTCATCATGGTCAATGCGTGGATGAACACGCCCACCGGCCTCACGATGAGCGGCGGGCAGATCGTGCGCATCGACCCGATCGCGGGCGCGCTCAATCCGTCGACGCTGCAGCAGGCGCTGCACATGCTGCTCGCCGCGTACGCCGCGACCGGGCTCGCCGTCGCCGGCATCCATGCCGGCATGCTGCTGAAAAAGTCGGCCGCGCCGTTCCACCGGGCTGCGCTGACGCTCGCGCTCGTCGTCGGGGCGCCGGCGGCGATTCTCCAGCCGCTGTCCGGCGATCTGAGCGCGCGCACCGTCGCGCTATGGCAACCGATCAAGCTCGCGGCGCTCGAGGGACAGTTCGACACCGAGCGCGGCGCGCCGCTGCGCATCGGCGGCTGGCCCGACGTCGCGGCCGAGCACACGCGGTACGCGATCGAGATCCCGCGCGGGCTCTCGCTCCTTGCCTTTCACGATCCGGACGCGGAGGTGCGCGGGCTCCAGGCGTTCGACCGCGACGTCTGGCCGCCGGTGCTGCCGGTGCACTTCGGGTTCCAGATCATGGTCGGGCTCGGCACGATCATGGCGGTCGTCTCGATCTGGGCGCTCGTCACGCTCGTTAGAAAACGCGAAATCACCGGGCGCGCGCTGCTGCGCGCCCTGGCCGTCGTCACGCCGTTCGGCTACATCGCCACCGAGGCGGGATGGACGGTCACCGAGGTCGGGCGGCAGCCGTGGACGGTGCAGGGAGTGTTGCGCACCGCCGACGCCGTGACGCCGATGCCCGGCCTCGTCGTTCCGATGGTCGTCTTCGCGCTCGTGTATCTCGGATTGGCCGCGATCGTCGTCGTGCTCATTCGCGCGATGGTGCGGGAGACGGCATGATGGCGGCGTTCGCGACGATCGGCCTGCCCGAGGTGATCGCCGGCCTGATCGTGCTCGCCCTCAACGGCTACGTGCTCACGGGCGGCGCCGACTACGGCGGCGGCGTGTGGGATCTTCTCGCGACCGGCCCCCGGCGCGACGAGCAGCAGGATCTGATCGCGTCGTCGATCGCACCGGTCTGGGAAGCGAACCATGTCTGGCTGATCGTTGCCGTCGTGCTGTTCTTCACAGCTTTTCCAGCTGCCTTCAGCGCCGTCGGCATCGTGCTTCACATTCCGCTCGCCATCATGCTGCTCGGCGTCGTGCTGCGGGGATCGGCGTTCGTGTTCCGCAGCTACGGCAGCGGCACGAGGGTGGCTCGACGCCGATGGGGCTTGACTTTCGCCGTCGCGAGCGCGATCACGCCCTTCGTGCTCGGTGTCGCGATCGGCACTGTGGCGAGCGGCGCGGCGGCGAACGCGTTCGGCCACGTGGGTGATCGCTCGTTCGTCGACGTGTTCGTATCGCCGTGGCTCGACTGGTTTCCGATCGCCGTCGGTGCGCTGACTCTCGCGCTGTTCGCCTTTCTCGCTGCCGTGTATCTCGCCATCGCCGCGACCGCGGACGCGTTGCGCGAGGACTTTCGACGGCGTGCGCTCCTCTCGGCGATTGCCGTTTTTCTGTTCGCGGCCCTCACGCTCGCAACGGCGTGGCGTGGCGCTCCGCAGATCATGAATGGTGTAGTCGAGTCGCCGTGGGCGCTCGTACTCCAGCTCGCGACGGGCGCCGCCGCGATCACGGCGATCGTTGCGCTCTGGACGCGGCGCTTCGCGCTCGCCAGGTTCGCCGCAGCGGCGCAGGTCAGCCTGATTCTCTGGGGTTGGGCGTTGGCTCAGTTTCCATTCATCGTGCCGCCGACCCTTTCGATTCGCGCAACGGCCGCACCGGACGTGACGTTGACACTTCTCTTGATCGGCGTCGCGGTCGGCGCGGCGGTCCTGATTCCATCGCTGCGCTACCTCTTCCGACTCGCCCTCAGCCAAAGCGACCATGCACCGCCGTGACGTCCTGAAGACCGGCCTCGCTGCCGCCGCGACGTCGTTGCTTTCGCCGCGACTCCTGACCGCCGAGCTCGCACGGGTCAGCCGCACCCAGACCACGGCGCCGCGCGAGCGGCTGCTCCTCGACTTTGGCTGGCGCTTTCACCTGGGCCACGCGAGCGATCCGGCGCGGGACTTCGGCTACGGCGCGGGGGAGATGTTCTCCAAGGCCGGCCGAGTCTTCGCGCCGTCGCGCGTCAACTTCGACACGGCGGAGTGGCGGGCCATCAACCTGCCGCACGACTGGGCGGTCGAGCTCCCATTCGAGAACGCGAAAGAGCTGATCGATTACGGCTGCAAACCGCTCGGCCGCGACTATCCGGCGACGAGCATCGGGTGGTATCGGCGCACCTTCGACATCCCCGCGTCGGATGCGGGCCGGCGCATCGCGATCGAGTTCGACGGCGTCTTCCGCGATTGCCTCGTCGCCCTCAACGGCAACCTCTTGGGCGGCAACATGAGCGGCTATGCGCCGTTTCGATTCGACGTCACCGATTTCATCACCTACGGCGGGCCGAACGTGCTCGTCGTGCGCGTCGACGCCACCGGTCGCGAAGGATGGTTCTACGAGGGCGCCGGCGTCTACCGCCACGTCTGGCTCGAGAAGACGAACCCGGTTCACGTGGCGCACGGGGGCTCGTTCATCACGACGCAGCTTTCCGGCAACCGGGCCGTGGTCACCGCGGTGACCGAGCTCGAGAACGAGCAGGACCGCGCCACGTTCGGCATGGTACGGGTCGAAGTGGGAAGCGCCTCGGCGAGCCGGCGCGTCGAAATCCCGCCGCGCGGCCGTGCGACGGTCAGATGCGAACTCGCAATAGATCGGGCCAACCTCTGGTCGCCCGACGCCCCGCATCTCTACACCGCATTCACGACAGTCAGCACGGGTAGCCAGGAGGTCGACCGTGTCTCGACGCGATTCGGCGCCCGCTCGGTGCATTTCGACGTCAACGAAGGATTCTTGCTCAACGGCAAGCGCGTCGAGATCAAGGGAACCTGCAATCATCAGGATCACGCCGGCGTGGGCTCGGCGCTTCCCGATCGGTTACAGTATTACCGTATTGAAAGACTCAAGGCGATGGGCTCGAACGCCTATCGCACCTCGCACAATCCGCCGACCCCCGAGCTGCTCGACGCCTGCGACGCGCTCGGCATGCTCGTGCTAGACGAGACGCGCTTCTTTTCGTCGGAGCCGGAGGGCGCTGGCCAGTTCGAGCGAATGGTGCGGCGTGATCGCAATCACCCGAGCATCTTCGCCTGGTCGATCGCCAACGAGGAGTTCTACGAGCAGGGCACCGACCACGGCCGGCGCATCGCCGAGTCGCTCGTGCGGCTGGCCCACACGCTCGACCCGTCGCGCCCGGTCACGGCGGCGATGAACTCGAGCTGGGGCAAGGGCATCTCGCTCGCCGTCGACGTGCAGGGCTGCAACTACGAGCGCCCGCAGCGCCCCGAGTCCAACCTCGATGCGTTTCATGCCTCGCACCCGGCGCTGCCGATGCTCGGCACCGAGGTGGCGAGCACCTTCTCGACGCGCGGCATCTATGCCAATGACGCAGAGCGCGGCTACATGAGCGCCTACGACGTGAACAAGCCGCAGGGCTACGGCGCCACCGCCGAGGAATGGTGGAGTCGATTCGACGCGCGGCGGTGGCTCGCCGGCGGTTTCGTGTGGACCGGCTTCGAC
>DATNAT010000224.1:0-3947 GCA_035572355.1 Gemmatimonadaceae bacterium | reverse complement strand
GCGCAGTATGCATGGAGCGAGCGACACGCCGTCTCGAACGGTATGATCGCTCGCGGGCGGTTGCCTCCCGTGAGGAAGCTCGCCGCGTAGTGATAGACGCCGATCACGCGGAACGGCGTGTTCGAGATGTTCACCACCTTGTCCAGCGGATCCGAGTCGCCGAACAGCTTCGTCGCCATCTCGTCGTTCACGATCACGACGTTCGCGCCGTTCGTCTCTTCGGCATCGGTGAAGCTGCGACCGGGATACAGGTCGCCTGCGTGGTCGATGATCGTCCAGTTCGACGTCGCGCCGATGACCTGCGTCGAGCTCAGGTCCCGGTCCATGTAGCGCACTTCCCTCGACATCCCGAGCTGTGCCTCCGCGGCACGAATCGACGGCAGCGCATCGATGGCCTTGGCGTCGGCGAACGCGAGCTTGGGATTGTGCAGCCACTTGCAGGTATCGTCCGAGCCATCGCAGTTCTCGAAGGTCATCGGGTAACGACTGAGGAAGAACGTCGTCGGACCCGCCTTCTCGAAATCCCGGGCCACGCTCGCGTTGATGCCGTGAATCGCCGCCGAGATGACGACGACGACGAACACGCCGACGGCGACGCCGAGGATCGTCAGCGCGGCGCGAACGCGATTGGCGCGAATGGAATCGAGCGCGATGATCACGCCCTCGAGCAGGACGAACCCGCGAAAGCGGCTGGCCACGGCTCAGGTCTCCTGCCGCATGGCGGCGATCGGATCGAGCAGCGCGGCGCGGCTCGCCGGATAGATCCCGGCGATCATTCCCACGCCCGCGCCAATGCCGACGCCGACGAAGATCGACCAGACGGCAACCGCGGCGGGCAGCGGAGACACCGCGGCGAGCAGCTTGGCGAACCCGATGCCCAGCCCCACGCCGATCGCGGCGCCGAGCGTCGACAGTGTCGCCGATTCGACGAGAAACTGATTGAGGATGTCCTTGCGCCGCGCCCCGAGCGCCTTGCGGATGCCGATCTCGCGCGTGCGTTCGGCGACCGCGACGAGCATGATGTTCATGATCACGATCGCGCCGACGACGAGGCCGACCGTCGGAAGGGCCACGCCGGCGATCGTCAGATATTTCTGGATGTTGTTCCAGAAATCCAATGCTGATTCCGACGTCTCGAGCGCGAAGTTGTCCGGCTGCGACGGGTGCAGATGATGCCGGCCGCGCATCACGGCGCGCACCGACTCCATCGCGTCGCGCATCTCGGCGTCAGTCGGCGCCTGGACGATCAGGGCGTCGATCGTTCCGTGCTGCACGAGCAGCCGCTTGAGCGGCGATTTTTCCGGCGCAACGACGAATTTATCGAGCGACTGACCGAAGATGCTGCCCTGCGACTCGGCCACTCCCACGACCGTGTACGGGAGATCGTGGATCGTCAGCACCCGGCCAATCGGATTCAGATTCGGAAAGAAATGGTCGGCGACGTCCTTGCCGATCACGACCACGGGCGACCCGAGTTGATATTCCTGCGGGCTGATCAACCGGCCGTCGGTGACGCCCATGTGCTTGAGCGCGAACCAGCCCGACGACACGGCCGACGCATCGGAGACGCGTGATTTGGCGTAGCTCGACTCGAGCGTGACGTTGTCCTCGCTCTGCGTCGCCCAGAGGATGTCGGAGGGCAGCGCGTCGGCCACCGGCTGCACGTCGCTGTCGTAGATGCGCGGCCGACGCCGCCACTCGGCCCGCGTCGCCTGGGTCACGTCGCCCACCTGAAAATCCGGCGTGCGGCGCAGACTGAACGAGTTGACGGCGATGATCTTGCCGATCAGATCGTCTTTCATATACCGGCTCATCCCCGCCACGATCGACACGACCGCGATGAGGAATGTGACGCCGATCGTCACGCCGATCACGGTGAAGAAGCTCTTCAGCTTCTGGACGCGGATGGTCTCCCAGGCGAGACGGACGGCTTGGAGCAGGGACACGAAGGGGCGGGGACGAGGGAAGTGCGCGCGCCGCTCAGGACGCGCCGAGCCGGGACGTGAACACTTCGCGCTTCTCGTCGGTCGAGATGAGTCCGTCGCGCAGCACGACGATGCGCCGCGCGTGGGCCGCGATGTCCGGCTCGTGCGTCACCATGACGACGGTTTGGCCGGAGCTGGCCAGGCTCTCGAACACGCGCATGATCTCTTCCGACGTCTGCGAGTCGAGGTTGCCGGTCGGCTCGTCGGCGAGGAGCATGGACGGATCGTTGACGAGCGCGCGGGCAATGGCGACGCGCTGGCGTTGACCGCCGGACAGCTCGTTGGGGCGATGGTCCATGCGGTTCTCGAGCTGGACCTTCTCGAGGGCCAGCTTTGCGCGGCGGCGGCGCTCGTCGGAGCCGATGCCCGCGTAGACGAGCGGCAATTCGACGTTGTGGAGCGCCGTGGCGCGGGGCAGCAGGTTGAAGGTCTGAAAGACGAAACCGATCTCCTTGTTCCGTACGCGGGCCAGCGCGTCGTCCGTCATCGTCGAGACGAGCTGGCCGTTGAGCCAGTATTCGCCGGCGTTCGGCGTGTCGAGGCAGCCGACGATATTCATCAGCGTCGACTTGCCGGAGCCGGATGGGCCCATGATGGCGACGTACTCGTTCCGGGCAATCGCGAGATCGACGCCGCGCAGCGCGCGCACGACCTCGCCGCCCATGTCGTACTCGCGCTTGATGCCGCGTGTGACGATGACCCAACGATTGTCGGGCGTCGCGCCCGGCGCGCCAGTGACGGCTCGCCGCTCGGCGGTCTCGCTGAGCGGCGCTTCTACGGTGTGTGAGCTCACGACTTGGTTCCTTGTCCCGGGATGGGCTTTTTCGCGTCGACCTTGGCTTCGCGCACGAGCGTGCCGTCCTTCAGGTCGCGAATTGCCTGGTATGTGCCGGCAACGATCTTGTCGCCTTCCTTGAGACCGCTGAGAATCTCGAAATCTTTCTCGCCAGCGATCCCTACTTTTACGGGCCGGAAGGTCACTTTGTTGTCCGCACCAACGACGAACACCCCTTCGACGTCCTTCTTGTTCAAGTCCTTCGCCGGCTTCGCCTTGCCAAGGCCGACCGCCGTGTCGCCCTGCTGAAGCGTTTGATTCTCGCGCACAGTCAGCGCGATGATCGGTACTGCCAGCACACCCGTCCGCTTGTCCGTGATCACTTTGGCGGTAGTCGAGAAGTCCGGGCGCGTGTCGGACGGCGCGTTGAGGAGCTGGATGGTCACCTCGTAGTCCACGGCCTGATCGGCCGTCGTCGTCGTTGTCGCCGCGGCATTGACCGAGCTGTTCGAGATGCGCGTCACCCGGCCGACGAACGTCGTGTCCGGAAAGGCGTCGATCTGCACCTGCGCGGAGTCGCCCACTTTGATGCGAGAGACGTCGGTCTCGTCGACCTTGACCCGCGTTTCGAGCACGGACATGTCGCTGATCGTGAGCAGCGTAGCCGCGTCTTTGTTGAAGGTCCCGGGGACCGCGGTTTCACCTTGCTCGACGTTGAGGCGCGTGATGCGGCCCGCCATCGGCGCGTAGATCGTCGTCTTGTCGAGCGAGCTCTTGGCGTTGTCGTACGACGCCACGGCCTGGTCGACCGAGTGCTTGGCTGATTCGACGACCGCCGCGTCCACGTCCACGGCCGTCTTGAGCTGTTCGATCTGCTCTTCGGCGATCAGCTGCGGGTTCTGCTTCTTGATCTGTGCCGTGCGGTCGTACGACTTCTGTGCTCCATCCAAATTGGCCTGTGCCTGCGTGAGCTGAGCGCGGCTCGACGCCACTGCCGCCTCGGCGCGCTGGACATCGGCCTGGGCGAGCGCCGGGTCGATCTGGAGCAGGAACTGTCCGGCGGTGACCATCTGGCCCTCTTTGACCGAGAGCTTGGTGATCTTGCCGCTGACGTCGGAGGCGACGTCGACCTTGGTCTCCGGGCGGACCTGGCCGCTCGCGGTGACTGAGGCGACGAGATCGTGCTT
>DATNAT010000223.1:0-9627 GCA_035572355.1 Gemmatimonadaceae bacterium | reverse complement strand
TTGGCCGGTCGCCTGTTGCTGGCCGCTCGACTTTCGCATTGCTTCTTCCGATGCGTCGGCATGCTTCTTCGCTTCCTTCGTGCCTGCCGCGCCGGCGTCCGCTTTGTCTTTCTCGAGCCGATCTTCCAGCTTCTTCAGCTCGTCGGAGAACCGCTGCGAGCGATCGGCGAGATTCTTCGCTTCGCCCTTCTGCTCCGCGCTCGATTTCGCGGCCGCGGAGTCGGCGAGTTTGCGATCGCGATCCGCGATGTCCTTTGCCTCATCCTTGAGCGTCTGCATCGCGCCTTCGAGCGCGGCGCGCTTCAACATCTCGGCGCTCTTCTCCAGCTGCTCGCGAAGCTTCTCCTGCATCGCCTGCAAATCCTTGAGTGACGTCTGCGACTGCTCGCGCGAGAGCTGCTGCGTGGCGCTGTCCAGCTTCTGCATTGCCGCGAGCAGCTCCGGGCTCAATGCGTCGCGCAGCATTGCCTGCGCTTCCTGGAGCTGGCGCGCCAGACTCGAATCGAGCGCGCCGGCTTGTTTCAGCTGCTGCTGCAGCGCAGCGGCGGTCTGCTGCAGGTTCTTCACCTGATCGGTGAGCGCCCGCTGATCTTTCGCGACGGCCTTGGCCTTCTCCGCCGCGTCGTAGCTCATGTTTCCCTTGTCGCCGCCGGAGGCGTTGCTCGGCGAATCCGGCGTTGCGGACCGCTGGCGATCGCGCGCCGCATCACTCGTCCGCTGCTCGATCGATTTCTCAGCCTGTGCCGCCGAGCGCACCTGGCTCACCGCGGAGTCGAGCATGTCGCGCGCGATCTCGCGACGCTCTTCCATCGTCGGGATCTTGAGCAAAAGCTCACGGCTCTCGCCATGCTGCGCCCAAGGCGAATTGTCCGTGGCGACGATCTTCACGTGAATCGCGTCGCCCGGCTGCAG
This sequence comes from Gemmatimonadaceae bacterium, assembly GCA_035572355.1. Lineage (GTDB taxonomy): Bacteria > Gemmatimonadota > Gemmatimonadetes > Gemmatimonadales > Gemmatimonadaceae > JAQBQB01. The sequence continues at coordinate 8,715 of DATNAT010000223.1, read as the reverse complement.
TCCGCGCGGCGCGAGGTCGAGCACCGCGCTGCCATCCCAGACATTCGCCGTGGCGTCGGCGAGGCGCTGGCGCGTCGCGGACTGCTCGCCGCCCGCTGCACCCTGCTTCCAGCTCAGCATCTCGACCCGGGCCAGACCATGGTCGTCGCTCGCCGTAGCACGAAGGGTGACGCGATCGTCGCCCGCCACGAGGGTGTCGGTGGTCGGCGACACGAGCTCCACGCGCGGCGCCGAGTCGGCAACGACCTCGAGCTCGACGGGAAGCGGAAGGTCGGCGATCGGACCGGCGGCGCCGGCAGCGATCCAGGCGTACTTGCCGCTCGTGCGAGCGGCGAATCGGCCCGCGAACGAACGGTCGTTGACGCCGAGCGAAATCGTGTCGGTCGCCGCGGTAAGGCGGACGGCGCGCAGCGTCGTCGACGCGTGCCCGGCGACGTCGATCACCGTACCCTGCGGCACGCGCGCCGGCTCGCCGATCGGCAGACCTTCGGCGGGGCGTCCGAGATACGCGGGATAGGTCGCGCGCATCGAGACGGCACCGAGAAACGGCCGATCGGTGACGCGCACGACGGCCGTGTCGGTGGCCGAGCGGCCATCGCCGGCGACGACGCTCAGGTCACCGCGCACCGGTCCAACTTCGACGGTCGCGCGCCCAGTGCGGTGGTCGACGGGAATCGTCTGGGTCGACCAGGCCTCGCCGGGCATGCGCTGTGACAGCACGACGGCGCCGCGGCGCGGCGCGGCGATCTGAAGGCGCACCGATTCGCCGCGCACGACGGCGGGCGGAAGATTCTCGAACGTGATGGGGCTGAGGAGGGTTCCACGCCAGGCGCTCACCGGGCGCATGATAGCGAGCATCCCGTCGTTGTAGTTGGGTGCAACGAACGCGAGCGCGCCGACGGCGACGAGCGCGGCCCCTCCGGCGCGCGCGGCTCCCCGCCGCACCGACCGCTGCTCGACCGGCGCGAGGCGCGAGCCGGCGGGCGCGAGACGCGCACCGACGGCGTCGGCCGCATGCCGGCCGAGGGTGCCCATGCCGGCGACTTCAATTGCGCCGCGCAACGCGCCGGCGCGCAGCGACTGCTCGCGCTCGATCGCGGCGGCCACGCGCTGCCGCGACGTGCGGCGGCCGAGCTGACGCGCGGTCCACCAGACGACCGCCACGTCGGCGGCGGCGACGGCGACCCAGACGAGGAACGGCACGGTTCGCGGCAGGGCGAGCCAGCGCGCCGCGCCGAGCGCCGAGGCGCCGGCGGCGAGCAGGAGGCAGGTGGCGGCGACGGCGAGCGTGAGCCCGGCGATCAGGTGAAGGCGGCGGAGGCGCGCGCGTTCACGATCTACTAATTCGAGAACGGTCATACGCTCACGGAGTCGGCCGGCTGGTCACGGCGTAGACGAACAGGTTCACGCCCATGCGCAGCGCCGCTTCGTGTAGCGCCGGCGGGTCGTGGTACACCTCGGGGTCCTCCCAGCCGTTCCCGAGGTCGCTCGAAAAGCTGTAGTACACGGCGAGGCGGTCGCCGAGAAAGATGCCGAACCCGCGCGCCGGCAGCCCGTCGTGCTCGTGAATCTTCGGGATGCCCTTGGGGAAATCGTACACGATGTGGTAGATCGGGTGCGTCAACGGGACGTCGACGAGCGGACGATCGGGAAACACCCGCTTGATCTCGCGGCGAAACGACGGGTCGAGCCCGTAGTTGTCGTCGGCGTGCAGAAATCCGCCGCGCTCCAGGTACTCGCGCAGCCGCAGGACTTCGGCATCGCTGAAATGGATGTTGCCGTGACCCGTGAGATGGATGAACGGATAATCCCACAGCTTGTCGTCCATCAGCGTCACGCGCGCCTCGGTCTTGTCGACCTGGAGCGACGTCCGCTGGCGAATGGCGGCGAGCAGGTTGGGAAGGCTCGACGGATTGGCGTACCAGTCGCCGCCGCCGTCGTACTGCAAGCGCGCGATGGTGAGCGTCGGCGGATTGGCCCGCGCCGACGACCGCGCGCCGGTCATGGCCGCCAGGGGAAGCAGCGCCACGAGAAGCAGCGCCACGAATGGCACGGCCGCCCGCGTCCGCCGAATCGTGCTGCCCACTCGTCTCGCGATGCTCGTCATCGTTCCGTCTCTCCCCTGCTGCGAGACCCGGCCGACTGAGCCAGCCGATACGCGACGCGCTTCGGTACGCCGAGCGCCCCGGCGACCGACGCCGCGGCGTCGCGCGCACTCATGCCGGCGTCGCGCAGCGCGAGCACTCGCTCGCGGACCAGCTCGTCGCTCACTGCGCGAGCCGGTGCGGCGCCGACAACCAGCACGATCTCACCCCGCGGAGGCCTCTCCTCGTAGTACGCTCGGAGCTCGCCAACCGTTCCTCGCCTGACCTCCTCGAACTGTTTGGTCATTTCGCGGGCCACTGCCGCGGGCCGATCGCCATTTCCGCGCTCCTCGAGCTCGGCGAGCGTCGACGCCAGGCGATTGGCCGCCTCGTAGAGCACGACCGTGTGCTGCATCGACGTAATCTCGTCGAGCGCCGAGCGGCGATCGGCCCCCGTCCGTGTAAGGAATCCGAAAAAGGTGAACCGGCCCGTCTCGAGGCCTGATGCGACCAGCGCGGCGAGAAGCGCGGACGAGCCCGGAATCGGCACCACCGGCGCGCCGGCGTCGATCGCCGCGCGGACGAGCCGCGCCCCCGGATCGGAGAGCAGCGGCGTGCCCGCATCGCTGACCAGTGCCAGCGAGTCGCCGGCCACGAGACGCCGCACGAGACTCGGCGTCTGTTTCGCCTCGTTGTGTTCGTGGTAGGGCGCCGCGGGCGTCCTGATGTCGTACTGGTCGAGCAGGTGCCGCGTATGGCGCGTGTCCTCCGCCAACACGAGCGCGACCCGATTCAGCGTCTCGACGGCGCGGAAAGAAAAATCCCCCATGTTGCCAATGGGGGTGCTGACCACATAGAGGGTCCCGGAGGCGCCGTTACGATCAACGTCGACATCAGCATCAGCATCAGCATCCGCATCAGCGTCCGCGTCGCTCACAGCACCTTCCAGGGCATCTGATCGAACAAACCGGCGGACTGGAACATGTGCCGTCGGTCCCAGGTCAGCTCTCGAAAGAGCGCGTCAGGGGGCGCAACTTCCTGATCGGCCGCCGTCCACATCACTTCGCGAATCCACGCGGCCACTCCCGCCGTGAGACCGCGGGTATCGGAGAGGGGCTCGATCGTCTCGCGTCCGTCGAACGCGAAGCAGTCGAGCACCGGGTGCGTTGCAACCAGCGTCTGCCGCGCGCGCTCGGCGAGATCCGGCGCGCCCGCACGACCCGATTCGGTCAGGCGCCGAACCAGTGTCGATGCGAGCTCACGGTAGGCCTGCACCAGCGCGGGAGCCGCCTGCACCGGCAACGGTCCGGGTACACCCCAACGCGCCACGCGAACCTCGGAGGAGCGGCCTTCGCGGTTGAAGAGCTGCGCCACACGATCGACGAGCTTTCCCTGCCCCGGCATGGCGAGGTATGCGCGAACGACGGCGCCGTTCCGAAAGATCAGATAGTTCACGCCCTCGTTGGCGATGATCTCGACGAAGCCGTCGAAGGTCGTCGACATGAGATACGGAAACAGCGCGGCGGGATCCTGCGGCGACATTCCCGCCGGCCAGGGCTCGGTCGGGATGGCATGCGTCGCGAACATGCACGCGAGCTGCTCCTGCTCGGCTTCGTGGAAGCAGATCTCGCCGTACTCCGGCTCGTGCGGAACGAGCTCGAGCGCGCTGGCGATCGCCACCGGTCGGGCGCTGTGCGCCAGACGCACGGTCGCGTTGGCCACCTCGCCACCGACGAGATACAGCACGACCAGCTCGTCGGGCAGCGAGACCGCTACGTACCCGGAAATGCGCGCGGCGCGGTCGCGCTTGGCATCCGTGAGCAGGTTGCGCAGGTGGATGTAGGCGAGCCGGGTCCGCGGGAGAAGCACGCGGGAGTAGGGAAACCGCAGGCTGGCGGGAAAGGCGAGCATGTGCGTGGAAAGATGCAACGGGGCTCGGTGGCGCGCGAGGCGGATGCTTCGACCACCTGGCTCATGTTGTGCCTTTAAGACGTGCATGGAGCCGATTCGCCACCCGCGGCCCGACGACCTACCGCTGGAGCCCGCGCTGCCGGCGACGCCGGCGGATCGACGCGCGGCGCTCCGGCCGTACCGTGCACGCCCCGAGCGGCACCGCGATCGGTTGCAATCGCGCGCGCGCGAGCTCGGGCCGGGACTCATCACTGGAGCCGCGGACGACGATCCGTCGGGCATCGCGACCTACTCGCAAGCCGGCGCCGCGTTCGGCTACGGCACGCTCTGGATTGCGCTCGTCACACTGCCGCTCATGGCGTCCGTCCAACTCATGTGCGCGCGGGTCGGAATCGTCGCCAAGAGTGGATTGGCGAGCGTGCTGCGCGCGCACTACCCGCGGTGGCTGCTCTGGGTCGCGTGCGCGTTGCTGATGTTCGGCAACACCGTGAACATCGCGGCGGACCTTGGCGGCATGGCAGCCGGAGCGAGCCTCCTCACCGGTGTCCCGTCGATCTGGTTCGTGCCAGCGTTCACGGTGCTCATTCTCGCGCTGCTCATTCTGGCCTCGTACGACCGGATGACGAAGGTCCTCAAGTGGATGACCCTCGCCCTCTTCTCGTACGTGCTCGCCGGACTGCTGGCGCAGCCCGATCCAGCCGCCGTCCTGCGCGGCACCTTTCTGCCGCACATCACCTGGTCGAAGGCCTATCTCCTCACCTTCGTCGCGATCCTCGGCACCACGATCTCGCCCTATCTCTTCTTCTGGCAGGCCGCGCAGAACGCCGAACACGATGCGCTGTGGCGCACGCGATTGATCGGCCGCCCGCGCCGCGCCGTGCAACGCGAGCTTCGCTCGGCCGCCCGAGACGTGAACGCGGGAATGTTCTTCTCGAACGCGATCATGTATTTCATCGTGCTCACGGCGGCGGCGACGCTGCACCGCGCCGGCCAGACCGACGTCCAGACCGCCGCGCAGGCGGCCGACGCCCTCGAGCCGCTCGCTGGGCGGGCCGCCGCGTTGCTCTTCACGTTGGGTCTCGTCGGCACCGGCATGCTCGGCGTACCGGTGCTCGCCGGCTCGGCGGCGTACGCGGTCGGAGAAGCCGCCGCCTGGCGCACCGGCATGGACGAGAAAATTCACACCGCCGCGCAATTCTACGGCGTGATCATCGTCGCGATGCTCGGCGGCATGGCGCTCAACTTCGCGCACGTGAACGCCATTCGCCTGCTGATCTGGTCGGCGGTGATCAACGGACTGCTCGCGCCGCCGCTGATCGCGATCATTCTCGTGGTGTGCAACAATCCACGGATCATGGGCGCGCACCGCAACGGACGCGCCCTGAACATCCTCGGCGGATTGGCGGCGGCGCTGATGACCGCCGCCGGCGGCGCGCTCGTCTGGTCCTGGCTCTAGGACGGTCGCAGCGCGCGAGCTACGCGGCGGCGACGTGCTGCTGCAACTTCGACTCGATGTGCGTGCGCGGCACCGCGCCGATGATCTGATCGACCACCTTGCCGCCCTTGAAGAAGAGCAGCGTCGGGATCGATCGCACGTTGAAGCGCGAACCGGTCTTGATGTTCGCGTCGACGTCGAGCTTGGTGACTTTGACTTTACCCGCATAGTCGGTCGCGAGCTGATCAAGGATCGGCGCGATCATGCGGCACGGGCCGCACCAGGTGGCCCAGAAGTCGACGATGGTCAATCCGTCGTGCTTCTCGACCTCCTGCTCGAAGTTGGCGTCGGTGACCGCGATGATATTCGACATGAGTTGGTCTCTCTCCCCTGGCCGGCTGAAGCGTGGCGCGTGTTCGAAATCGCTGCCCGATGCACTAAGCTAAGGGCATGCAAAACCCTCCCCAATCCACGCCGTCCAGGCTCGCGGGAGCCCGCATCGCGCACATCGGAATCGCCGTCGACGGGCTCGCCGCAGGCAGTACGTTCTATCGCGACGTGCTCGGACTCGCGGAGGTTGAGCTCGACGACGCAGACGGCGCCGCGATCACCGGCTTTGCCGCGGGCGATTCGCTGATCGAGCTGCTCGAGGCGCGCTCGACGGAGTCGCCGATCGGCAAGTTCGTGGCGAAGCGCGGCCCCGGGCTGCACCACGTCTGTTTCGCCGTCGACGATCTCGGCGCCACGCTCGACCGGTGCCGGGCGCACGGCATTCGTCTCATTGACGACGAACCGCGGATCGGCGCCGAGGGCAAGCCGATCGCATTCATCCATCCCTCATCTACGTCCGGAGTCCTGGTCGAGCTCATCCAGGCCTGACGAGCGAGGGCGCTACGGCCGACGGGAGCAGAATTCTTCCATGTGCTCCAGGTCGACGTTCTGCACGTACCAGCGGCGCTCGGGCCCCTGCACCACCGTGAACGTCGTGGTGCGCGTGAGACTGCCCAGCGACACGGAGACCGGCACGGTGCGGCTACCGTTCCGGCCTGGCGCGTCGGGCAGGATCTGGAAGCGGTCGTGGCGCAGTGAGCACATCATGATGAACTCGCGCTTCTCGAGCTCGTCGCGCGGCAGGGCGTCGCGCGCCGGACCCTGCACGTCGCCCCACAGGGCACCCATCGCCTGGAGGTCGGTCGCTTTCACCGCGGCCATGAACGCGCGCACGGCGGACGTCGCGTCGGGGGCGCCGGTGAGGTTTCCGGACAGCACGCCGCGTGTGGCGGCGGGGGCTGGAGCGGGAGTTGGCGGCGGCGCCGACGAGTGGCAGGCGGCGGCGAGCGCGAATGGGGCAACTGCGGCGATTAGTTTCTTCACGTCGGCCTCGGGTGCGTGAGCGGGGCGTCGCTGCAACGTACACGACTGGTTTCCATCGCAGCAACATCTGCCGCGCGCACGCGGCACCTACGGCGAGATCGGCGACATGAAGCGGCAGCGCCTGTACATCAACATCGACCACATCGCGACCGTCCGCCAAGCGCGGCGCGGCGCGCGCCCCGACCCGGTGGAGGGCGCGCTGGTGTGCGAGCAAGGCGGTGCGGATGGTATCACAGCGCACCTGCGAGAGGATCGCCGACACATTCAGGATCGCGACGTCGAGCGGCTGGCGGCGTCGGTCTCGACCGTGCTCAACCTCGAGATGGCGTGCACTGACGAGATGATCGGCATCGCGCTTCGCCTCGCTCCGCACCAGGTGACGCTCGTTCCGGAACGGCGCGAGGAGATCACGACCGAAGGTGGCCTCGACGTGTCGCGCGACCGGCCCCGGTTGTTCGACGGCATCGCACGGCTCAACGCGGCGAAGATTCGCACGAGCCTGTTCATCGGGCCGGACCTCGCCGCGGTGGAACAGTCGCGCGAGCTCGGCGCCGCGGCGATCGAGCTGCACACTGGCCAGTACGCGCATGCGCCGCGGTCACCGAGCACCCTCGCCGCGCTGCGTGACGCGGCACGGCACGGTGCGTCGATTGGGTTGGCGGTGCACGCCGGACACGGGCTGGACGTCGACAATGTCGGACCGGTCGCGGCGATCCCCGAGATCGAGGAGCTCAACATCGGGCACGCCGTCGTCGGCCGGGCGCTGTTCGTCGGGTTGGCGGAAGCGGTTCGCGAGCTGCGTCGCGCCATGGACGCCGCTCGCGCGTCTTCCTAAGTTCGTCACACAGGAGTGAATGCGCGGCGCGGCCATATCGTCGCGCGGTCAGGCAGTCTGATGGAGATCGAATGACAGGACCGGCCGGGTTCCTCGACTTTTTCATTCTCGAAGCAAGCGAGTACGTCGAGCAACTCGACGGGCTGGTGCTCGCCGCCGCCGGCGGCGCACCGGACGTCGACGCCACGCAGCGCATCGCGCGCGCCCTTCGCGGTACGGCGACGATGGCCAAGCTGCCCGCGTTCGCCGAGCTCGCGGGCGCGATCGAACGCGTCGGCCGGGCCCTCAACGACCGATCGTTGACGTGGGATCAATCGCTGCGCGGCGCCGTCGTCTCGGCGATCGATGATCTCAAGTCGCTGCTTCATGCCGCGCGCAGCTGGACGCCCGCCGAGGACGAGCGCGCACGCGCCCGCGCCGGCGAGCTCGCCCGCTACGCACCGGCGCGGTCGGCGGCGCCGAGTCGGCCAGTCACGCCACACGGGACCGCGGCTTCGCCCTACGCTTTCCTCGCCACCGAATCCGGCAATATCGCGGCCGGCCTCGAGCTGCTCATCACCCGCATCGGTGACGCGGCGACCGCGGCCAATCTGCTGCAGCGCATCCAGGCGCTGCGCGGCGTGGCCGGCGTGAAGGAGGTTGGACCGCTTTTCGATGCGCTCGAAGCGGCCGAAGACGCCGTGACCGCGGTACACGACGGCGGCGACGCGGTCACCCCCGAAGCGCGCCCGCTCATGGAAGGCTGCGCGGTGTATCTACGCACGATCGGCGCGTCGCTTCGCGGTGGCGGCGCCGACGTGAACGCGGGCAGCCCGGCGCGTGATGCGTTCGTTGCGGCGCAGGCCGCGTGGGCGCAGCGAGCGGCGGGAAAGGAGCGCGTCGTCCCGATCGAAGAGCTGTTCTACGCCGACGGCGCACCGGGCCTCGTCGAAGCAGCGCCCAATCCGCCGACGTCGTCGTCCGACCGGTTCCGTCTCGAGCTCGTGAGCCTGAGCGAGCACCTGCGCCAGGTGGTCGACGCGGCACGGCACGCGACCGACGAAGCGTCGACGACGCGCGCACGACGCGACCTCCAA
>DATNAT010000222.1:0-7042 GCA_035572355.1 Gemmatimonadaceae bacterium | reverse complement strand
GCCCATGGCGATGTCGGCATTCGAGATCTGATAATCCTGCAACGCACCGCGCCACTCGAGCGCCAGGTCCAGCTTGCCGTGGCCGTCCGCCGGCAGGCGGGGGTAGACCCACCGCATGTCGGAGAAGCTCGCCGGATCGCTGTGCACCAACAGCGTCATGTCGCCCGTGCCGAACACATAGCTTCCGTCGCCCGACGCTTTGGAGTGCGGCAGCTCGGCGTAGGCGCCCGACCACCAGACCGAGTCGTTGGTGAACGGAAACGTGCCCATGAGGTTCCGAACGACCGCACCCGGCGCCCGGAACGGAAACGCATTCATCGACAGCGCCGACACTTGCAGAAGCCGATCCTTGAAGCCGGGCTGCGACAGCCGCAGAAACGGGATCGTCGCCGTCACCGAGTCGAGCTGCACACGCTTCTGGAATCCGCCCTTCACCCGTTCGATCATCAGGCGAGTGCCGCCGCCGAGTGCCTGTCGCACCACGCTGTCGCGCGCCGCCGGCGAAAGACGCGCGCTCGGCGACCACGGCGACCGCACGATCAGCTGGCCGTTCACGACCGATGCATCGGTGAAGCGAAGCCAGTCGCCCCACTGCGTCTGCGTCGACGGCGGCTTGGGGGTGGTGTCGCGCGGAAAGATACGCTGCCAGTTCCAGCTTCCGCCCGGCGGCCGGTCGAGCACGATCAGTGGACGCACCGCGATGGCGTGATCGAGCCAGATACGTTTGCGGAGGAGCGCGAGGATCGAGTAATGCGCCGTAAACGACTCGACGGCGACGAACGGCGTGCCCGCGCTGTCGGTGATCGTCAGGTCGTGCACCGTCATCCCGACGAGCAGATTCCCGGACAGCGACCCGATCGTGGCGCGGCCGTGGATCATGCCGTTGAGCATCGTCTGGGCGTACCGCCGCACGCGCTCGCGTCCCCAATCCGTGCCGGTAAGCACCCACACCGCGAGCATCACGATCAGGATCAGCGCCGAGACGAGCGATGCGCCGACGAGAATGCCGCGCCGCCAGTTGAGACGATCGCCGCCCGGCACGACCACGATGTGGTCGCGGTCACCCGGCTCGCGCGGCTCCGCCGCGCCGAGTGGGCGAACCGGGTCCTTGTCGCCGCCGCTGCCCGGCTGCTCGCGCCAGGCCGTCACTAGTACGCTTCTCCAATCGAGAAGTGGAGCACGAGTTTATCGAGGAGCGTGCGGCCCTGCGTGAAATTGCGCGGCGTGGCGAGCGGCACGATGTGCATCTGGCCGGTGCTGTCGCGCACCGCGGTGACGACGGCCAGATCCTCGGCGCGGTTGGGGTTGATGCCGATGTCGACGCGGATCGGTCCGACCGGCGATTCGTACCGCACGCCGAACCCCGGCGTGATGGCGCCGGTCCCCTTGGTGATGCCGCCGATCGTTTGAATGCCGCGAATCTGGCCGCGCCCGACGATGCCCCCGTCGACGAACACGGCGGCGACGAAATGCCTGAGGGTCGGGCCGAGCGGCAGCGGCACCCGGTACTCCACGCTCCCTTCGAGCAACGTCGTGCCGCCGAGCGGCTGCGGAATGAACGCGCTCTGCGGAAGATTTGCAGAATTGGGATTACAGAACTTGATCGCCTCGACCGTCAGCGCGCAGGTGCCGCCGCCGGTGCTCGTCGCGCCCTTGAGCAGCGTCGGTCCGTCGATCGTCAGGATGCGCGGGCCGAGCTGATTCTCGGCGTAGCCGCGCACCGAGTTGGCGCCGCCGGCATAGAAGCGCTTGCGCGGATGGAGGACGCCGGCATCGACGCCGGTGCCGAGCGCGCCGACCCAGCCGAACCGGAGATGCGACGAGAAGACGTTCTGCGTGCCGCTCCGGTGCGTGTAGAGCGCGCCGTCGAAGAAGATGCGGTTGTAGCGATAGTCGGAGAGGGTGAACGACGACGCGTGCTCGAAGTCGAGCCGCGCGACGTATCCCTTCGTCGGCGAGAACGGAATGTCGGACCGGTCGACGAATCCGGTGAGCGTGATCGGCGACAGCGACTGGTGCGAGCGGAGCGTGCCGATGGTGAGCGTGTCGCAGACACCGAAGTTGACGCAGAAATACACGTCGCTCGCCTGCACGCGGTTGAGCTCGTAGCGGTAATTGAGGCTGATCGGCGCGCGCGCCGCGATCTGATGCGTCAGCGTCGCCTGCCCGCCGTAGCCACGGTCGATGAACACGCCCGGATTGATCGACCGGTGCGCGAAGGCGCCGATCGCCGCCGAGTTGCTCGGACGGCGGAGAAACGCCGGCTGCTTGAGGTCGATGCTCGCCGTGTAGGTCGGCTGGAGATACGGCGCCGCGTTGCTGTCCGGCACGTCGGCCGCCACGTCGCGGAAGAAGCCGCGGCCCTGCAGCGACGACGAGAGCAGGTTGCCGACTGTGCCGTCGATGTCGAGCCGGCGCGCGCCGCCGAACAGATTGTAGCTCGTGTAGTGACCCTGAAACTGGAGAAAATCGACGTTGTTGAGTCCCGGCCCGAACCGCGCCTCGTGCAACGGCGCTTCGGTCACGTCGATGTTCACGTTCTTCACGCTGTCGTACTGCACCGGTACGTCGATCGCCGCGAGCTTGAACAGGTTCGACTCGTAGAGATTGCGCTGGCTCTCGAGAATGTCACTCTGTCGATAGAGATCGCCGGTCGTGAAGGTGAGCGAGTTGAGGACCGTGCGTTGCGATACGCGGTTGGTTCCGCTCACCGTGACGCGCCCGATCGTCGTGCGCCGGTTGGGCGTGAGCGTGAGCGTCACGTCCCCCGCCCGGACCGCGTCGTTCACCACTACCGTCGTGTCGACGACCGCGTCGCCGTAGCCCTTGTCCCAGAGCGCGTTCTGAAACAGCACGCGCATCGAGTCGAGGAGGACGAGGTCGAGCGGGTCCTTCGCGTGGAGCAGCGTCAGGCGATCGCGCTGCTTGGTCGTGATCAGCGTCGAATCGTAGACGATCGAGATCTTACGAACGACCGTCGGGTCGTTCTCGTGAATCGCGAAGGCGACGTGCACCTGGCGCGGCCCCGACGATGCGACGGTGGTGTCGACCGTGACGTCGCGGTAGCCGTGCTTCCAGTAATAGAGCCGGATCCGCAGCACGTCCCGCCGGAACTCCGCTCTGTCGAGGTAGTGCTTGTCGACGAAGAGCGGAGAATGGCTGAACAGGCAGAACGGCTCGATGATCAGATTTCTGCACTTCGAGGCCTGCGTCGAGAGGCTCTTCTCGAGGTCGTGCTGATCAACGTGTTTGACGCCGCTGAGCGAGAGCTTGCGGACCTCGGGGGCTTCGCGCTGCTGGTCGCGGGTATTCTGGGCGCGCGCGACGCGTGGTCCCAGCGCAAGCGCCATCGCCACCACCGCGCATGCCCGCACCCGCCACGAGATTGGGCGATGCATGTCGGTGCGCAGACAAGCAAGGCTTAGACCGCCTGATGCGCAGCGCTACGGCTGGGCTCGGTGGAGTGCGTGGATCGTGGGGCTTTGGGGCGCGGCTCCACGCCCCAAAGCCCCACGGTCCACGCCCTTACAGCCTTACAGTCTTACAGTCCCGCCAGCAATGCGTCGTTGCTCGGCGTCGCGGCGATGCGCTTGATCAGCCATTCCATCGCCGACTGCGGCGGCATCTGACTGAGCCCGCGCCGCAACGTGTACACGCTGTCGATCTGGTCCGGCCGGAAGAGCTTTTCCTCGCGACGCGTTCCGCTCGTGCCGATGTCGATCGCGGGATAGATGCGCTTTTCGGCGAGGCCGCGATCGAGCTTGATCTCGCAGTTGCCCGTACCTTTGAACTCCTCGAAGATCACGTCGTCCATGCGCGATCCCGTCTCGACGAGCGCAGTCGCGATGATCGTGAGCGAGCCGCCGCCAGACGTATCGGGAATCGAGCGCGCCGAACCGAAAAAGGCCTTTGGCTTGGCCATCGCCGTCGCGTCGAGACCACCCGACAGCGTGCGCCCGGTGCCGCGTTCGGCGGTGTTGTGCGCGCGCGCCATGCGGGTGAGCGAGTCGAGCACGATCACGACGTCCTTGCCGCTCTCCACCAGACGGTGCGCGCGGTTGAGCACAATCTCCGTGACTTCGACGTGTCGCTGTGCCGGCTGGTCGAAGCTCGACGACACGACTTCGCCGACGCCCCACGAGATCGCCTCGCTCACTTCCTCGGGACGTTCGTCGACGAGAAGAATGAGCAGCACTGCGTTGGGGTGATTCACCGCCACGCCTTCGGTGATCGCGTGGAGCAGGGTCGTCTTGCCGGCGCGGGCCGGGGCGACGATCAGCGCCCGCTGTCCGTAGCCGATCGGCGCGATGAGATCGATCGCGCGTCGAGTGAGCTCGGGTCCGCCCTTCGCGGGACGGCCGGTCTCCATGAACAGCTTTCGTTCGGGGTAGGACGCCGGCAGCGAATTGAACTCCGGCCGCTTGGCGGCGAGCTGCGGGTCGGCATCGTTGATCGTGCGCACTTCCACGACGGTCGATCGCCCGCGCTGGTCGACGCCGATGGACGCGTCGATCAGATCGGCGCGCCGGAGGGCGAACTGCCGCACCAGGTTGGGCGGCACGTACGCATCGCCCGCTTCGGCGAGGTAGCTGTTCGCGGGCCGGCGCACGAAGCCGGCATCGCGCGCGGGGTCGAACCACCCGCGCATCTCGCCCGTGGCGACGATTTGAATCGGCTGCTGCGGTCCACCGCCGCCGCCGCCGCCACCTCCGCTGCCACCCGGACCCTGTTGATGGTCGCGTCGCGGTCCACCGCGACCGCGTCCGCGGCGATGTCTTCGACCGCCGCCATTGCGGCGATCGTTGAAATTGTTGCTGCCGCTGCCACCATCTTGCCCACGATCGGGGCCGCGATCCGGACCCCGATCGCGATATGGCGGATTTTGCGGTTGTTGATAGCTGCTACTCGGCGTACCTGGTGCGCTGTCCTGGTAGCGCGGTGGCGCCGGATTTCGCTCGTTCATCGACGGCGTGTTGCTCGAGCCGGCGTCGTCCGCGCCGCCCGAGCCACCGTCGCGCTCCGCGGCCGGAACCGACGGAGCCGACTGCGACGGCGGGGCTGACGACTCGACGGGCCGTTGTTCGGTGTCGCTGTCGCGCGGTGCGAGCGGTGCGAGCGGTACGCGCGGCTCGGCGTCTCGCGGCGGACGCGCTGGTTTGGCTTCGCTTTCGTTGTTCGGCGGCCCTTCGGGGAGCGTCGCGGCGCCCGCTTCAGCCTCGTCGCGGTACGGATTGTCGACCGCGTCGCCGGTTTGCCGTGTGGATGGACGTCGGCCACGTCCGCGACGAGGTGGGCGTCGACTTTCAGTCATGCAATGGGGGTGTAAAAAGGTGATTCATGTAAGACCGCCCGCGGTCATCGCGGGCCCTGCCTCTTCTTCAGTCGAGGCGTCGTGTCCCTATGGTCTTCGAGCCCGGAATGCACGTCGGGCCGGACAAACGCTCCTCGGAAATCGCTCGCCGGCTCTGGCCTGGCGCGCGAAGCAATCGATGTATGACGGGAATTAAGTGCGTCGCGACGCGTGCTCTGCTGTCGGTACCGTCGGGGCGCGGAACCCTCACGCGCTTCCAACGGTGCTGGCGCTACGGCGCGGCGTTCGACGCCAATCCAGATTGCTCGACAACCGAGGAACCCGGAACACCCTGACGTACTAGCCGGAGGGACGACGTCGCGGTCGTGCCGGCGGACGCCAAGAGTATCGCAACAATCGCACGTTGGCGCAACCCTGTGTCCGCCGTCCCGAGCCCCGAACGCTGCGAAGTTCGTGCCGAGTCCGTACCTTTTCGGTATGGACGTACCGCATTCGACCCGTTCCGGAAGCCAACCGTCGGCACCCTCGCCCTTCTACGACCCGGCCGCCGAGCTCTCCTCGCATGTGGAGGAGTACCATCGCCTGGGCGACCTTGGCACCCTCATCGACCGGTTGAGAGCGCTCGCCAAGCGGTACGCGCCCGATGCGCTGAAGCGGGCGGCGGAGCCTTACCGCGAGATGCCCGAGGTAGTGATACCCCTCTACGAGCAAATCGTGTCGGTGTCGCCAGACGACGCCCAGGCGATGGTCGTACTGGCCAACTCGTACTGGCTTACGGGACGCGGTCCATCCGTCGTCGGCCAGCTCGCCGAGCGCGCGAAGTCGATCGATCCGGAGAATCGCGGGGCCTGGCATCTGTGGGCGCTGGCGCAGTCGGATCTGCGAAAGCGCGTCGACCGCTGGCTCGAGGTGACGAAGCGCTTTCCGGCCGATCAGCTGGCCCGCGCGGCGCTCGCCGACAATGCGACGAGCCTGGCCAACGACGAATCGGATCCCGTGGCGCTCAAGTTGGCGATCTCGGTGTACGAAGGACTGCTCGCCGAGTCGACGCAGACCGCGCAGCGGATGGCGCTGGAGCAGAGTCTGGCGGCGCTCAGGAAATGGCGGCCTTAGAATAGATGAATGAGGAAACCGGACAATGAGGAGGTCGTGATGCACAACCGTTCGCAGAAGTTTGGGTTTTCCGGGATCGCAGCGATTGGAACGATCGTGACGTTGGGCGCCGTGTTGCCATCGCTTGCTGGCGCGCAGAAGGCGTCCACGCACGGCGTCGCGTCGGCCGCGAGCCACGCAGCCTTCGTCAAGCCGAGCGATGCCGTTCTTCGCGCGCGGCTGACGCCGCTCCAGTACGAGGTGACGCAGCGCGCCGCGACGGAGACGCCGTTCCACAACGAGTACTGGAACAACCACGAGGCCGGCATCTACGTCGACGTCGTGTCGGGCGAGCCGTTGTTCAGCTCACTGGACAAGTTCGAGTCGGGCACCGGCTGGCCAAGCTTCACCAAGCCGCTCGTGCCGGCGAACATCAAGACGGATGACGATCGTTCGATCGGGATGGATCGGACGGAGGTGCGCTCCAAGGCGGCGAACTCGCACCTGGGCCACGTATTCGACGACGGGCCGGCGCCGACCGGGCTTCGGTACTGCATGAATTCGGCGGCGATGCGGTTCGTCCCGCTCGACAGCCTGCAGGCCGACGGCTACGGGGAGTTTCTCGCGTTGTTCAAGAAG
>DATNAT010000221.1:0-8061 GCA_035572355.1 Gemmatimonadaceae bacterium | reverse complement strand
GGCCCAGGCCCGTGCCGCGTGCGGCGCGTCGCTCGTCTCCAAGGAAGGCCATCCCTCCCCCGGAACGCGTGCCGCCGCGATGCCCACCTTCCGCTACGCCGTTCGCGCGTTAGCCAGAAGCCCGCTCTTTACCGCCGTCGCGATCGTCTCGCTCGCGCTGGCGCTGGCGGTGAACACCACGGTCGTTGCCGCGTTGGCCTGCCTCGGCCCCGTTCGCCAAGCGATCCGCGCCAACCCCGTCGAGATTTTGCGGGCATCCTGAGTGCCGACCGATTGACGGGCAAACTGCCACGTCCCACCTCCCACGTCCCACGTCCCACATTCAGTACTTCAACCCACTTGCCTCCGCGAACTCCTTCATCGCCTTCTCCTGCTCCTCGGTGAGCTTGTCCGGCACGCTCACGTCGACCTGCACGATCAGGTCGCCCAGTTGGTCGTCCTTCTTGATTCCCTGTCCGCGTACGCGAAAGCGCTTGCCGCTGGGCGTGCCCGGCGGAATGCGGATCGCCACCTTCTTGCCGTCGAGCGTCTTGACGCTGATGCGGGAGCCGAGCGTGGCCTGCGCGATGTTGATCGGCACGGGCGCAATCACGTCGAGCCCCTCGCGCTTGAAGAAGCGATCGGGCTCGACCTGAAAGTTGATCAGCAGGTCGCCCGGCGGACCGTTCCGCGCGCCGCGCGCGCCCTGGCCCTTGAGTCGAATCTTCGTCCCGGTGTCGACCCCTGCCGGAACTGTAATCATCATTTTCTTACGGGCACGGATCTCGCCCGCGCCGTTGCAGGTCGGGCAGCGCTCGCTCGGCACGGTGCCTTTGCCGAGACACATCGGACAGGGACGCTGCACGGCGAACCCGCCCTGGCCGAACGAGATCGTGCCGCGCCCCTGACACTCGGGACAGGTCTGGATCTTGGCACCGGGCGCGGCTCCGCTGCCGTGGCAGGTGCCGCATTCTTCGTTCACCTCGAGCTCGATCGGCACCTTGCCGCCGAGCGCCGCGGTGCGGAACGGAATCTGAAGCTGCGACTCCACGTCCTGCCCGCGCTCGGGTCCTCGCGGGCGCGCACCGCGCTGCCCTGAGCCGCCGCCGAACATCGAGCTGAAAAGATCGCCCAGGCCGCCGAGGCCGACGTCGCCGAGATCCTCGAAGCGAAAGTTCTGTGCGTTGCCCGCGCCCGCGCCAAAGGGCGAGCCGGCGCCCGGCTGTCCGCCCGGTCGACGCTGGCCGCCTGCGCCAAAGCCGCCGAACGCACCGAGCTGGCGCATCTGGTCGTACTGCTTCCGTTTCTCGGCGTCGCCCAACACCTGATAGGCCTCCGAGATTTCTTTGAAGCGCTCGGCGGCCTTGGGGTCGTTCGGATTTTTGTCCGGGTGGTGCTTCGACGCCAGCTTGCGGTACTGCTTCTTGATCTCGTCCTGTTTTGCCGACGCCGGGACACCGAGGACCGCGTAGAAGTCCTTCGTCTGAGCCATATGGTCAGTACGTGCTCAGCCGTTCCACTGCTTCACGACGACGCGCGCGGGCCGCAGGAGCTGCCCGCCGAACAGGTAGCCGACCTGGTACACGCGCGATACGACGTGGTCATCCTCCGGCGAGAGCGCGGGCTCGGTGGCGACCGCCTCGTGCAGCTTTGGGTCGAACGTCTGATCGATCGGATCGACCGTCTCGAGCCCGGCGGCGGCCAACGCCTTGAGCAGCTTCTTCTCGACCATCTCGGCGCCCTGCGCAATGGTGAGCGCGTCGGTCGTCGAGTGGTCGACGTGGGCAAAGCGCGCCAGGTCGTCGATCGGGTCGATGAGCTGTTTGACGAGATCGGCCTGAGCACGCGCCGAAAGCTCGCTCCGCTCGCGCATGGTGCGCTTGCGGTAGTTGTCGTACTCGGCGGCAAGGCGCAGGTAGCGGTCGTGCTCTTCGGTCAGGCGTCGCTGCAAATCGGAATCGGTGCCGGTGGTGCGCGGCGCGGACGACACGGGATCGGAGGCGTCGGCGGGATCGGCGACGACGGCGTCGAGCTCGTCGTCCGCTGCATCACGTCCGGCACCGCGGGCGAACGCGTCGTCGGATTCCGGTTCGCCGTCGTCGGATGAATCGAAGTCGGGGTTCTTACGGTGCGCCATTGGAGGGCGGGAGGAACAATCGAACGAGACGGAGCCGCACTCGCGTGGCGGTGCGCTCCATGATTTGGTGAATGTTCGCTGGACCGGGGACCAGGTGCAACGGGCGTGCCCCATGGGGCTGCCGTTAAGGCAGCTGCCGCTTCCGTAGCATCTCCATCGCCCACTGCGCCGCGCGCTGGCGAATCTCGTCGCGGTCGCCGATCAGCTTGAACAGCCGCGCTTCGGCGACGCCCTCCACGTCGACGGCGACCCAGACGGTGCCGACCGGTTTCTCGGGCGTGCCGCCGGTTGGCCCAGCGATGCCGGTGATTGCGAGCCCGACGCTCGCATGCACGGCGCGGCGCGCACCCGTCGCCATCTGGAGCGCCACCGCCTCGCTCACTGCCCCATGTTCGCGCAGCACGGCGCTGTCGACGCCGAGCAGCGCGTGCTTCACATCGTTGTGATAGGCGATCACGCCCCCCATCACGATGTCGCTCGACCCGGGCACCGCGGTGAGGCGCGCACCGAGCAGGCCGCCGGTGCAGCTCTCGGCGACGGCGATCGTCAGCTTGCGCCGGCGACACATCTCGAGCACGATGGCCGCCAGGTCGGCGTCCTGCTCGCCATAGATCCAGTCACCGAGGCGGGCGTGCAGGCGGCCGGCCGCTCGCCCGAGCGCGTCGTCAGCATCATCTGATGAGAGATCCCGCACGGTGATCCGCAGGTCGACGCCGGTCGCCGACGGCAGATAGGCGAGCGACGCGCCGAGCGGACCGCCTTCCATCGCATCGATGCGGTCGGCGAGCATGGACTCGGCAATGCCCGTCGTGCGGAGGGTAAGCGAGCGGACGACGGAACCGGTGCCGCCACTCAGCCGCTCGCGGAGTCGCGGCAGGAGCGCGTCGGCGAGCATGCCGCGCATCTCGCGCGGCACGCCGGGCAGCATCGCCACCCAGCGGCCGCGCTCGTCCTCGAGCCAGATGCCGGGCGCCGAGCCATGCCGATTCTCTAATTTCACGGCGCCCTGCGGCAGCATCGCCTGCTGGCGGTTGGCCGCCGGCATCTCGCGGCCGAAGCGCGTCCGCCACCGGTCTTCCATCCACCGGACATGGTCCTCATCGAGGCGCATCTCGCGCCCGAACAGCGACGCGATGGCGGGCTTGGTGAGGTCGTCCGAGGTCGGCCCCAGGCCGCCGGTGGTGATCACGGCGCCGGTGCGGTCGAGGGCTTCGCGCACGCCGTCCACGATGTCCTCGGCGACATCGCCGACGGTGGCGCGGCGGACGATCTGGACGCCGATCGCCGACAGCTCGCGCGCGAGATGGGCGGCGTTGGTGTCGATCGTGAAGCCGAGGAGGAGCTCGTCGCCGATGGTGACGAGCTCTATGCGCCGCGTAAATGGCGAGGGAGGCATGAGGAGAAACTAAGGAGTCAGGCGTGTGGCTTGAGTTGCTGCCACGCTGAGACTCGGCTCGCTGGAGGGTTCGGCTTTAAGAGGAAATCGGACGTCGGAAGGCGGATATCAGACGTCGGACCGAGCGTGACGATGGACCGCCGGGTCCGATCTCCGACAACCGATGTCCGACATCCGATTTCCCTTGGCAGCCAGAGCGTGAACGGCGGCCGAGTCCCAGATTGGAATGACTCAGGCCTCGACAGGCAGTGTCCCGCGGCCACCCGTCACCGCTGCACCGCGAACACCCTCCCAAAACTCCTCAGGTACACCACCAGCGAGTACACCGTCAGCACCACTGCCGCCGCCATGACGAGCGTGCCGACCGTTCCATTGAACAGCGCGAACGCCCGCCACCAGCCGCCGTTCCAGTCCTTGGACGCGGCGAGCGTGGCGGCGAAAAACCAGAAGTACGCCGAGCCCTGCCAGACCAGTTGGAACCCGGTCTTCCACTTGGCGGGTCCGATGGCGGCGATCACGACGCCGCGCCGCGCGGCCGCCTGTCGGAACACCGTCATGAATGCTTCGCGCCCGATCACAATCACGAGCACCCACCAAGCCAAGCCGATCGCGCCGAGCGGCGTGATGAACGGAAAGGTTCCCTCGGGGCGGCCGAGCAGGTACATCGGCACGAAAGTGCCGACGAGGAGCAGCTTGTCGGCGAGCGGGTCGAGCAGACGGCCCAAGTCCGTCTCCTCTTTTCGAGAGCGTGCCAGGTGGCCGTCGATGTAATCGGTGATCGCGGCCATCAGGAAGAGCGCGAACGCGACCAGTCGCAGGCCCCACGAGTTGGCGAACGGTAGCACCGCGATGAGCGGTGTCGCCGCGATGCGTCCAACCGTCAGACCGTTCGGAAGGTTCATCGCGCGGATCCCAACGAGGCGTTACGCGAGCGCTTTGAGCACCAATTTGCTGACCGCCTTGAGCGTGTCGAACACGCCTTCGCCGGACACGGCCACCGCCTCGAGATACGGTGCGTGCTCGATCCATTCGCCGGTCGAAAGCTGTTCGGTGAGCATCTGTCCGGCATGGAATGGATCGGGGAGCGGCCGCATCTTCGCGGGTTCGTTCACTTCCCATCCGGGATTCAACGCCGACTGCAGCTCGCGGACGGGCGCCGCGTTCGGCAGATCGCGTTTGTTGTACTGAATCACGAACGGCATCTTCGTCAGATCGTACCCGTATTCGGCCATGTTGTCGTACAGGTTCTGCATGGCCTCTTGATTCGCTTCCATTCGCTCGATCTGCGAGTCGCCGACGAACACGATGCCGTCGACGCCTTTCAGGATGAGCTTGCGGCTGGCGTTGTAGTAAACTTGGCCGGGTACCGTGTAGAGATGGAAGCGCGTTTTGAAACCGCGGATCGTACCGAGGTCGACCGGAAGGAAGTCGAAAAAGAGCGTGCGCTCGGTCTCCGTAGCGAGGGAGATGAGCTTGCCGCGCGTGTCCGGCGCCACCTTGCCGTAGACGTGCTCGAGGTTGGTCGTCTTACCGCCCAGGCCCGGGCCGTAGTAGACGATCTTGCAGTTGATCTCGCGCGACGCGTAGTTGATCATCGACATGGCTGTCGTCCCCTATTGAAACAGCTTGTCGATCTCGTCGTCGGCGCCGGCGAGAATGTTGGGTGCCGCAGCGGCGTTGGCCTCGGCGCGGGCAAAGACCTGCTCAAACAGCTGAGTGAGCTCGAGCACCGTCTGTCGCATTTTGAGGCGGACGAGGCCGAGTGTGGTCCGCGTGTCGAACAACACGACGAGGATCACGCGCCGGGCGACGTCCGCCAGGTACATGGATTCTTTTTCGCCCTGGTGAAAGAGCGTGCTGAAATCGTTCTCACCGACCAGCTTGGCGAGCTGATCGTTCGCGCTGAAATCGGCGGCCGTGAGCGTGGCAAAGGTCGTCGGATCGAAGCTCGGCCGTTCGCCCACCGTGGCGACGAGCTGCCCCGTGCGGTCGACGAGCAGCGCGCACCGCGCGTTGCACTCGGTGAGGAAGCCCTCCAACGCGCGCGTGATCGCGCCGAAATCGTCTTCGGTGAACGACCAGCTTGCTGCGCGAACGGGCATCGAGATTCGGTCCTAGTCGAGGTCGGAAGTGATTCGGCGAAGCACGCGCTCGGCGCGGCGTTTCAGCCCCGCGTGACGCTCCCAGCCGACATAGTCGGTGAGGAGCCGCGCGGTCTCGAGCCCGGGCTGCCCGCTCAAGTACCCGAGCGCTGCCAAGCGCTTCCATGGGCTCTTGCTGAACAGCTCCCGCCGCGACCGGCGCATCTGGCTATTCCAGACCGCGGCCCCCAACACAAGACCGCCAAGGAAGCCGATTGTCACCGCTTTTGCCTGATTTCCTTCGGTAAGACGCGTCACATGGCCCTCCTGGCCGCCAACGCCTGAGCGATCGTCACTCCGTCGGCATACTCCAAGTCGCCCCCCACCGGCAGCCCCCTCGCAATCCGGGTGACGGTCGGACCGTTTGGACCCAACTGGCTCTGGAGATAGAGCGCCGTCGCCTCGCCCTCGAGGCTCGGATTGGTCGCGACGATCACTTCGCGCACGCCTCCCGCGCGCAACCGCTCCACGAGCGGGGCGATCGCCAAATCGTCCGGCCCCACGCCGTCGAGCGGCGAGAGCCGGCCGCCGAGCACATGGTAGACGCCGCGAAACTCCCCCGCCCGCTCGATCGCGCCAATGTCCGAGGCCTGCTCCACAACGCAGATCAGCGACCCGTCGCGCCGCGGATCGCCGCAGATCGAGCAGAGCTCATCCTCCGTCAGGTTGAAGCAACGCGCGCAGGGCCGCACCCGCTCGCCGAGCGTGATGAGTGCCTGCGCCAGGCGCCTGGTCTGGTCGGTGGGCTGTCTGAGCAGATGGTAGGTCAACCGCAGCGCCGTCTTCCGGCCGATGCCGGGAAGACGGGATAGCTCGGTCGCGAGATCGTCGATCGCGGACATCGCACCCGGGGGCTCGACGCCAGCTAGAAGGGCAGCTTGAACGGCAGCGGCATTCCGCCCGTCACCTTGCCCATCTGGTCCTGCGCGGCGGCTTGCGCCTTCTGCTGCGCGTCGGCCACGGCGACGACGACCAGATCTTCGAGCATCTCGATGTCGGCCGGATTCACGACGCTCGCGTCGAGCTTGAGCTTCTTGATCTGTCCGGTGCCGGACACGACGGCGGTCACCATGCCGCCGCCGGCGGCTCCGGTCACCGTCAACTGCTGGAGCTCTTCCTGGATCTTTTGAAAGCGATCCTGCATGTCTTTCGCCTGCTGCAGGATCTTCATGAAGTCTGGCATGTGCAGCAAAGCTACCGGGTGCGTGAGACCCGTGGCAAGCGACGGTTAGTCGGCGACGTCGAGGTCGAGGTCGTCGATCGCGGCGCGCAGCACCGGGTCGCGCTTCTTGAGCGCGGCGATTCGCTCGGCGCGTACCATCTCGTCGGTGAGACGCTTGGGCGGCGGCGCGGGAGTCGACGGGTCATCCCGGCGCAGCTCGACGCGCTCCACGCTGGCGAACCAACCGCGGAGTGCTTGCAGGATCTCCGACCGCGCGGTGGTGATTGCGTGCGCGTAGATGTCGTTCGACTCGTCGAGCTCGATCGTCACGACTCCGCTCGCCGTGACGGCGGCGGGCGACGCGTGCGCGAGTGCGGTGGCGAGCATCGGCTTGCCTGCGGCACGCATCGACTCGACGAGGGCGTCCCAGCGCCCGGTGACTTTGCCGAGGTCGAGCGGTTGCTGCGGCATGGCAGCCGGCTGCGGGCGAGGTGCGGCCTGTGGCGCATCGGCGCGCTGTGGCGCGGCGCGAAGTTCGGCGCGCGGAGTATGCGCGTCGAGTCGCGCTTCGGGTCGTGCATCGGGGCGTGCTTCGCCCCGTGCCTCCGACCGACCGCCACGCGGCGCCGCACGGCCGGAATCGTCGGGTCCGGCCGGGCGCGGTGCGCCGCCCAAGCTCCGCAGCAGATCTTCCAGCTCGATCGACCGGTCGAGCAGCGCAAAGCGCACGAGCAGCGTCTCGATCAGCAATTGCTGCTGTCCACTCTTTCGAAAGCGCGGTTCCACGTCGGCGATCGCCTGGAGCATGCGCAGCAGATCGGCCGCGGTGAATCGCTCACGGCGTGCCTCAAGGGCCGCGCGCGCCGCGTCCGACACGTCCATCGCCTGTCCGCCGAGCGTGAGCGCCAGGAGCGCGCGAAGCATGTCGGCGAGTCCGGTGAGAAAGCCACCGAAGTCGACACCCGCTTCCGCGAGGCGCGCCACGGCCGGGAACACATCCGCCGCGCGCTTGTCGGCGACGATGTCGAGCACGGCGATGAACTCGTCCTCGGGCACGAGGCCGAGCGCGTCGCGCACACGGGCCGCGGTGACCGCGCCTTCGCCTGCGGCGAGCACCTGATCGGTGAGACTGAGCGCGTCGCGCATCGAACCGTCGGCGGCACGCGCGAGCGCGGCGAGCGCTTCGGTCTCGAACGCGATCTGCTCCTGTCCGAGCACGAGGGCGAGCCGGTCGCGGATCTCGGCG
>DATNAT010000220.1:0-6783 GCA_035572355.1 Gemmatimonadaceae bacterium | reverse complement strand
CGAGCTGGCCTGGTAGAAGCGCGCCTTGGGCGCCGCTTTCTTCATCGCTTCGAGCATGCGCGTCACGCCGAGCGCCGTGAACTCGCCGGTCAACACGGGCTGCGTCCACGACGTCTGCACGAAGCTCTGCGCCGCGAGATTATAGATCTCGCTCGGCGCGAACTCGCCAACGACGTCGGTGAGGGACGTCTGGTCGAGCAGATCCGCGGACACCAGCTCGACCTTGTCGACGAGATGTCCGATGCGCTCGTAGGGCGTGGTCGAGCTGCGGCGCACGATGCCAACGACGCGATAGCCCTTGGCGAGCAGCAATTCGGCGAGGTACGACCCGTCCTGGCCCGTGATACCGGTGATGAGAGCGGTTGGCATGGCGTTCAAGATAGACGGATCGGGATCAGAGTTCGAATGCGCGCCGGTACGATGAAAAAAAAGAGGAGCCGCGAACGGGCTCCCCTCTGGACGTCTCTCGTCGGGCCAGTCGAGGCACTGCCGTCACGCCACGGC
Source organism: Gemmatimonadaceae bacterium (assembly GCA_035572355.1). Lineage (GTDB taxonomy): Bacteria > Gemmatimonadota > Gemmatimonadetes > Gemmatimonadales > Gemmatimonadaceae > JAQBQB01. Next base: position 6,279 of record DATNAT010000220.1, on the reverse strand, counting down.
CTGTCCGCGCGGGGCGCGTTTGACCTTGCCCGCCGCCATGCAGCGCGTGCAGACCTTGACCTTGGTCACCTTGCCGTCGATGAGCGTGCGCATGATCTGGAGATTGGGCTTCCAGGTGCGGCGGGTCTTGTTGTTGGCGTGCGACACGTTGTTCCCGAACGCGACGCCCTTGCCGCAGGCGTAGCAGCGGTTTCTCGGAATAGTCATGGCTCAGCCCTCGACGAGCTCGATGCGCGCCATCTCGGCGCCGTCACCCTTGCGGTGGCCGGTCTTGAGAATGCGCGTGTAACCGCCGGCCCGTTTGGCGAACTTGGGGCCGAGCTCCTGGAACAGCTTGTCTGCCGTCTCGCGCTTGTGCACGTGACGCACCGCCTGGCGACGGGCGTGCAGTGTGCCGGCGCGCGCCTTCGTAATCAACTTCTCGACGAACGGACGGAGCTCTTTGGCCTTGGCTTCCGTCGTCTCGATCGAGCCGTGCTCGATGAGCGACGACGCCAGGTTGCGCATCAGCGCGAGCTTCTGTTCGCTGGTGCGGCGAAGCTGACGCCCCGCTTTGCGATGCCGCATTGCCTCACTCCTCCATGTCGTCGGGCGCCGCGGCGGCGGCGCGGCTCGGCGGCGTGCCCTGATCGAGCACGCGTACGCCGCCGTCACCTGCCTCCTCGAACCGCATCCCGAAATTCAGGTTCTCACGCTCGAGCAGATCAGCGATCTCCTGGAGCGATTTCTTGCCGAAGTTCTTGACCTGCAAAATCTGGCTCTCGGTCTGCCGCACCAGATCGCCCAACGAGCGGATGTTCGAATTCTTTAGCGAGTTGACCGAGCGCACCGAGAGCTCGAGATCGTCGATCGGCGTGCGCAGCAGGCCGCCCAATCGCGCGCCGTCGCCGTTCGTCGCATCGCTCGACTGGCCGATCGGCGCCGACGAGTGCGAGCCGAAGTCGGCAAAGTACTGGAAGTGGGTCTGTGCCAATGCCGCCGCGTAGCTCACCGCCTCTTCGGGCGACACCGTGCCATTGGTCTCGACCGTCAGCACGAGCCGATCGTAGTCCGTACGCTGTCCAACGCGCGTCTCGGCGACGGTGAAGTTCGCCCGGCGCACGGGATTGTAGATCGAGTCGATGCGGACGAGGTCGACCGGCAGGCCGCGGTCGACCGGATGCTGGTCGGCCTCGATGTAGCCGCGGCCCTTGTTGACGTAGAGGTCGACGTTGAGATCGCGGTCGTCCTGCAGCGTGAACAGGTGATGGTTCGTATCGACGATGCGAACGCCGCCCGACGCGTTGATGTCCGCCGCGGTGACCGCGCCGGACGAGGAGCGGGAAATGTGCAGCACCACGTCCTCGACGTCGTCGGGGAGGGTGAGCGTCAGCGTCTTGAGGTTTCCGATGATCTGGTGCACGTCCTCGACGACGCCGGGAATGGTCTGATGCTCGTGGACGACGCCGTCGATGCGAAAGGCCCACACCGCCGCGCCGCGAAGCGACGAGAGCAGCATGCGCCGCATCGAGTTGCCGAGGGTGTGGCCGAAGCCGCGCTCGAGCGGCTGGAGCCGGAACTCGGCGACGTTGACGTTGTCATCGCGCTTGGTCGCTTCGACCAGCTGCGGGCGGACGAGTCCGCGAAGATCGATCGTGGTAGCCATGAGAGGATTCACCAATGGTCTTGCCGGTTGCCCGGCATCGCTCTGCCCCGCCCCTTACGCGCGGCAGACTCGAATGGGAGTAAGGGTCCCGACCCAAACAGCAGTTAGACGGTGTTTTCGCTTCGGGCGGCTTTGCCGTCGTCGCTGTCGTGACCTGTCACTGCGCGATGATCTGTCCCGCATTCACGCCGTTACCAGTCACTACAGCGAGCGCCGCAGGCGCGACGCGAAAACACTACTTCACACTTTCACTTACTTCGAGTACAGCTCGACGACCAGCTGCTCCTGCGCCGCGATCGGAATGTTCGGACGCGATGGACGCTCGAGCATTCGGCCGCTGAACGTGTCGCGATCAACGGCGAGCCAGGTGAGCGGAGCGCCGCGCGACGCCTGATCCATCGCCGACAACACGGCGGGAATCTCGCGCGACTTCTGCCGGACCTTCACCTCTTCACCCGGGGTGACCATGTAGCTCGGGATGTCGACCGAGCGGCCGTTCACTTCGACGTGCCGGTGGCGGATCAGCTGCCGCGCCGCTTTTCGGCTGGAGGCGAACCCCATCCGGTAGATCATGTTGTCGAGACGGCTCTCCAACGCCGCCAGCAGATTGTGGCCCGTGATCCCCGGCAGCGAAGTGACCTTCTCGAACGTGTTCCGGAACTGCTGCTCGCTGATGCCGTAGATGCGCTTGATCTTCTGCTTCTCGCGGAGCTGCTTCGAGTACTCGGACGACTTGCGTCGGCGCGCCGTGCTCTGCCCGTGCTGGCCAGGCGCATACGGCCGGCGCTCGACCGGGCATTTTTCTGTGAAGCACTTGCTGCCCTTGAGGAACAGCTTGGTTCCCTCGCGCCGGCACTGCCTGCAGCTCGGCCCTGTGTAGCGACCCATGGTTCAGACTCTCCGACGCTTGGGCGGACGGCAGCCGTTGTGCGGAATCGGCGTGACGTCCTTGATCGATTTTACCTGAAGCCCCGCGGTGGCCAGCGCCTGGATCGCCGACTCGCGGCCGGAGCCGGGCCCCTGCACGCGCACGTGCACGCGCTTGACGCCGAGCCCCAATGCTTCACGCGCGCACTGCTCGGCGGCGACGGTCGCCGCAAACGGCGTGCTCTTCTTGGAGCCCTTGAACCCGGCCTTGCCGGACGAGCCCCACGACACGGCGTTGCCGTGCGAATCGGTGATCGTGATCGTGGTGTTGTTGAACGTTGCGCTGATGTGCGCCACGCCCTCCGCTTCCACGATCCGCTTCGCTTTCTTACCAGTTGCCATATCTCAGGATACTCTCGCGAGGCTGCGAATGATGAGGTTCGGGCGCGTGCCTACTTCGTGACCTTCTTCTTGCCGGCGATCGCGCGGCGCGGGCCCTTCTTGGTCCGAGCGTTGGTGTGCGTCCGCTGGCCGCGCACCGGCAGCCCGCGGCGGTGCCGGATGCCGCGGTACGAGCCGATGTCCATCAATCGCTTGATGTTCATGGCCACCTCGGTCCGCAGGGCACCCTCCACCTTGTGATCGCGCTCGATCACGCCGCGGATCTTGTTCACGTCGGCATCGGTCAGGTCGCGCACGCGCAGCGACGCGTCGATGCCCGACTTTTGAACGATCGCCTGCGCCGCGTGGCGCCCGATCCCGTAGATGTACGTCAATCCGATCTCGACCTTCTTGTCGCGCGGGAGATCGACGCCGGCAATTCGTGCCATGAGTTAACCCTGACGCTGCTTGTGCTTGGGATTGCGCTTGCAAATGATGCGTGTCACGCCGTTGCGCTTCACGACTTTGCAATGCTCGCAGATCGGCTTCACGCTGGTGCGTACTTTCACAGGCGCTCCAGTCGCTCGACGGCGAGCGACGAAGAAAATTCGAGAAGATGGTGTGGCGAGCCGTAGCGCTAGGCGTTTACGGCCAGACCCTAACAGTAATTGGGACAGTAACTTCAATCAAGGGGACCGATCCGCGGATGCTGCCGTTGCAATCCCCGCTCGAGAGACGTCTGGTAATCACGCGTACCGTACCACGTCGCAGGCCTGGCACCCCACCCCTTTTTCCTCCGAGAGCGCCCATGCTTCCGCTGAGTCGGGCTCCGCAGCCCATTCACATCATCCGCTACGCGCTCATTGCCGGCGTGGTGCTCTTCGGAGCCGTCATTCTGTTCCTGCACAGCCTCCCGAACTGGAAACCTGCCGTCCTGCCGGCCGCCGTCGGTTACGCCCAAGCTGCATGCGCCGTGTTCGGGGTCCTGTTCGCCAGGGCAATGCGTGGGCGCGTAGCTGCCGAGTCCGATCTCCAGCGACGGATCTCGCTGTTGGTCACCGGGTGGGCGGTCGGCGAAGGGGCCGCGCTCTTCGGCGGCGCAATATTCTTCATCACCGGACAGAGCCAGTGGTATCTCCTGGGCCTGCTCGGTATGGCCGGAGCGTTCATGTCACTGCGAGTTCGCGCGACGCCATAGGGAGCGAGCGACGTCAGCTCGGCGACTCGGTCAGCTCGGCGAGTGGCGCAACTCGGCGAGGATCGCGTCCATCGCCTGCCGTCGATCCGGGGCCGCCGTCACCGGCCGGCCGACCACGATGTAATTCGCACCCGCCGCCGCAGCATCGGCCGGCGTCACCACCCGCGCCTGATCGTCCCGACTGCTCCCGGCCGGCCGAACTCCCGGAACGAGGATGCGTACCTCAGCTCCGAACCGCGCACGGACCGGTGCGGCTTCACGCCCGCTGCACACGACGCCGTTGGCCCCAGCCCGCATTGCGAGCTCGGTCAGCCGGAGCACTTCGTCCATCGCGTCGACCGGACCGCTGCGACCCCACGCGCTCGCGAGCTCGGACGGGGTGAGCGACGTCAGGACCGTCACCGCGAGCACCTCGCAGGACATCCCATGCTCCCCGGCGGCCCGTCGCGCGGCCTCTGCCGCCGCGCGCACCATCGCCTCGCCCCCTGCGGCGTGAACCGTAACGAGGTGTGCGCCGAGCTCGGCGGCGTTCGCGACCCCATGCGCAACGGTGTTTGGGATGTCGTGGAACTTGAGGTCGAGAAACACTTGGGCTCCCCGCGCGCGAAGATCGCGCACCACGCCTGGACCAGCCGCCGTGAACAGCTCGTTTCCCACCTTGTATAACCGGCACCGCTCACCCAGCTCGTCGACGACGGCCAACGCATCGGCGGCGGTCGACCGATCGAGCGCGATGATGGGCGTAGTCGATCGACTGCTCACGCCGGCCACTCCAATGCGCCGCTCAACGCCTGGATCCGATCCACTCCATGCGCGCGGCACCAGTCGTCGAGCCCGCGAACGATCCGTTCCGGCGCGCGGGGGTCGCGCAGCGCCGCCGTTCCGACGCCGACCAGCGAGGCGCCCGCGAGAATGTACTGGAGCGCGTCGGCCGCGCTCGACACGCCGCCGACGCCGAGGATCGGAAGCGACACAGCACGGCGCACTCGCCAGGTCGCCAGCACGCCGACGGGAAGAATCGCCGGACCGCTCACGCCGCCCGTGCCGAATCCGAGCACCGGCCGCCGCCGTTCGACGTCGATCGCGAGACCCGGAATGGTGTTTACGACGCTGATCGCATCGGCGCCGGCATCTGCCGCGACCTTGGCCGCGCTGCCGATGTCCGCCAGCGTCGGCGAGAGTTTCACGAACACCGGCCGCTTCGTTTCGCGTCTCACCGTCGCAACCACCGCGGCGAGCGATGCGGGATCCGCGCCGAACTCGAGGCCGCCCGCTTTGGTGTTCGGGCAGCTCACGTTCAACTCGAAGGCATCGACCGCCGTTGCGTTGGACGCGCTCAGCGCCTCCTCGAGGCCCGCGACGACGGCCGGGTATTCGTCGACCGTGAACCCGACGACGTTGACGATCTTGCGCGTTTCAGGGAGGTGCCGAGCCAACCAGGGCAGATGCTCCCGCCGGACGGCGTCGAGTCCCGGGTTGGCGAGCCCGACGGCGTTGATCATGCCGCCTTCGACCTCGGCGACGCGCGGCGACGGTGCGCCGGCGCGCGGCTCCCGCGACACGGCCTTCGTGACCAACCCGCCCAGACGCTCCAGCCGCACGACGCCAGCCAGCTCCTCGCCGTAGCCGGCGGTGCCGGCAGCGAGGACGATAGGGTTCTGGAATGAGAGATCGTGTACGACGGTCCGCAGCGGCGAGGCCGTCGTCACGGAGTCGAGCCCGCCCCCGCGTGGGCGCCGACGCGCCGCTCGTAGCCCTCGAGGTATTCCATCGCGCCGTCGGCGATCGCCGACGCGATCGCCCGCTGCCGCGCCGGGTCGGAGAGATACGCCGCTTCACGCGCGTTGGTGCCGAACCCGATCTCGACCAGCACGGCCGGCATGTACGCCGTCACCAGCACGCGGAATCCGGCCTGCTTCACCCCACGGTCCGGCCCCGGATGCATCCTGCCCAGCCGGTGCTGGATCGCGTCGGCCAATTCGCTCGACTCCCGCAGGTGCTCGTTCTGGCGCATGTCACTGAGAATGAAGCTGAGCGGATCGTTCTTGTCCACCGCCGGGCCCGCCGTCTCGTAGCGGACGGCCGCGTTCTCCATCTCCTCGACGCGCCGCGCGTCTTCCGTGCGCGCTTCGGAGAGAAAGTAGGTCTCGAAGCCGCGCGCGCCCGCCGGATCCTTCCAGGTCGGATT
>DATNAT010000219.1:0-5053 GCA_035572355.1 Gemmatimonadaceae bacterium | reverse complement strand
GCTCGGCAATCACAACGTGGCGTTGGGCAATCTGGGATTCATCAACGCGATCACGGCCGGAACGCCGAAGTACCCGGCGCGCCTGTCGCAGCTCGTGATCCAGATTCGGAGCAACGGCACGACGGGCGATCACAAGTGCGGGGGCGCGAGCTATAGCGGCGGCAGCTCGTCGAGCGACAGCGGTCTCTGGGCGGCGAACGCGCCCTTCTCCACCCTTCTGATCACCAAGAACGTCGGCGTGATCACCCCGCTGGGGACGATCGACGACACGATCGTGAAAGGCTCGGGGAACACGGCTGGGCTGGTCGAGCTGCAAATGGACACGGTACAGACGTCGGACGCCGAGAATCTCGACATGGTGATCGACGGCTCGCTGGATTCGACGTCCGGACAGCTGCGCTACGTGGCGGGAACGGTGGCCGGCACGCACCTGATCAAGTACGTGCTGCCCGGATCGGTCGGGTGCTGACGCCGATCGAACGCCGCGGCATCGCACTGATCGCAGTCGTCGTCACGCTGGCATTGATTGCCGCGGCGGCTGCGGTGGTCGTGCCCGTGCTTGCCGGTCACGAACAGATGCGAGACGTGACGGAAACGCGCGAGATTCTGCAATCGCTCGAGTACTCGATCACCAACGGCACCGGTTCGGCGAACGGGGCGCAGGGATTCAGAACCTCGATCGGCAACAAGGTGCCGGGGCGCCTCTCGCAACTGGTCATTCCGATCACGTCATCGGACCGCCGGTGTTCCGGGTCGAAGTATGGCGGCGGCGACATCAACGACTGGAATAACAACGGACCGTTCTCGGGATTGTACATCGCGCTGGGCGATGGGGTGCAAACGCCGATCGGAATGATCCGCGATACGGTCCTCCCGACGGCGAACGCGAAGGTGCCGAACGGCGATATGGGTTTTGTGATGGATTCGATCACCGCGGACGACGCGAAGCTGCTCGACCTGCTGGTCGACGGAACGTCGCCGCCGGATTCGAGCTCGGGGCGCTTGCTGTACGACGTCTCACCGAGTTGGCCGGCCCGACGCATCGTGTACTATCTGACGGTGGTCGCCGGATGCTGATGCGGCGTTCCCGCCGCGCGCGCGGCATGACGCTCGTCGAGATTCTCGCCGCGCTGATGATCGTGCTCATCGTTGCCGCGATCACGGTACCGGCCGTGAAATCACGAATGACCGCGGGCTACGGCCAGGCGCTGTCGGCGGAGCTGAGCATGCTTGGCCAAGCGGTGCAGACGTACCACAGCGACGTGGGGAAGTATCCTCCGAGCCTCGACTATCTGAGCGTGCTGCCGGCGAGTCCGACGGATCTGTGCGGTACCGCGCTCACCGCCGCGTCCAAGGGCAAGTGGCGCGGCCCGTACACGTCGCGAACCATCCCGACCGCCGGCAGCGGCGTGTACTATCTCGTGAACGACGACACGATCGACATCGCGCTGAGCAAGAACTTCACGCCGCCGCCGAGCATGGCGAACCGCAACTTTCTGCAGATCACGATTCAGAAGATCGAGCAGACGACGGCGACAGTGGTGGACCAGACGATCGACGGCGGCACGACCGACTTCGCGAACGGCGTCGTGCTGTGGACGCAGACGACCGGCGCCGGAGTGACGCCGGTGCGCGGGACGCTGACGTTTCAGGTCCCCACCTGGGGTTGCTGAGCTGAAATCGCGGACCCGATCTGTACACATCGGTCCCCAACGACACGCTGCCGCACGGGACTCGCGGTGGTCGGACCGGGCCGAGCCGGACCACCGCGAAAAGGTGACGGACCGGCCAACCTGCCCGTCTCAACCGTAGCAGGGTTTGCGCATTCGCCGCACGCGCCGAACCCGTGGCTCGACACCTCCCTGCGCCGCGTGCGCTGCATTTCGGTATTCGCAATGAAGTATTCGGGATTACAGAACAGGCGCGCATTCACACTAGGCGAGGTGTTGGTGACCGTCGCTCTCGTCGCTGTGTTGGCGTCGGTCGTGATTCCGTCTGTGGCAAGCCAGATCACCAAGGGCGATCTCGGACGCGTCAGCTCCGATCTCGTGAACACGCGAACGGGAATCGAACAGTTCATGACGGACGTCCGCCGCTTTCCGCGCAGCATCGGCCAGCTCACGAACAAGCCGGCGACGACGGAGCTGCCGCTCGGCCTCAACACCGCGTACTCGGCGGCCGAAGTGGCGCGCTGGCGCGGGCCGTATCTGACCAAGGACTCCGTCGCCGCGCCGGCGACCGGGTACGGCCGCAGCATGGGGACGAGCGCGACAAGCCCGGCGGCGAGCATCGGCGTGTTCGATCTGATCACCGTGGGCACCAACGGAGTGGTCGACACGAGCCCGAACGGCATCAAATATCTCGTAATTCCGGTATCGAGCATCGATCAGGCGACGGCCACCGCGATCGACAACGCGATGGACGACGGCGTTCTGACGACCGGCTCGATCCGCTGGAAGGCGGCTGGCGACGCATCGAACGGCGCCGGCGCCAAAGACACGCTCAAATATCTCGCACTTCCGTATCAGTGATCGGATTCGCCACGCGCCGCGGAGGCGAGCGGTGCGTGGCCAACGACTGTTCGCCTTGCAAATCGACCCCTAGGAGACATCGATGAACAGGAAAGCCCGCGGCGGATTCACGCTGCCCGAAGTGTTGGTCACGGTCACGGTGGTCGCGGTGCTCGCGGCCGTCGTCGTGCCGGCCGTATCGCAGTTCGCCACGAAGGGCGACGGCCCGTCGACGCTCCAGGACATCGGCGCGATCCGCACCGCGGTGACGTCGTACGTATCCGTCAATCGGAAATTCCCGAGCAACCTGACGGACCTCGCGCCGTACGCGAGCCAGCTCTCGTTGGCGACCACCGCGCCAACCGCGACCTACACGAGCCAGGGCTATGGCCTCACGCTCGTGAACGCACTAGTCGATTCGACGATCGGCGGCACGCACTACGTGGTGCTCAAGATCAACGCCGCGGCGCACAACACCTGCGACCAGATCGATTCGGCGATCGACAGCGGCACCGGCGGCACGGTCGGCAGCTTCGGCTACGACGCGACTGCGAACACGGCCGGCACGGCGTGCGGCACGACGGCGAACAGCCACGTGGCGTACGTGCTGATGCCGGGCACGCCGGGTCAATAAGCGACCGCGGTCGCGCGGCAATTCAAACAGAAACGAGCAAGCGCCGGGCGGTGTACTCGCCCGGCGCTTGCTCGTTTTCTATCGACGGTTCGTTGTATCGGGCGATCGAGGGATCGAGGCGCCGCGCGTCGCGCGGCGATCACTCAGGATGTCGACCCGTGACGATCAGGTTGGCGATGTCACGGCTGACGCCGAACCGCTTCATGATCGCGTCGGCGGAGAGCGAGTCGACGTTGACGGGCACCTGGTAGAAAACGACCGACGGGTTCCAGGGCGGCTTTGGCCCGCGCGTCGGCTCGAGCGTGAGCTGGGCCGTCTCGAGCACTGCGGCGAGTGCTTGCGATGCCGGCGCGTTGACGATGCTCAATCGAACTTTTCTCGCGGGCACCGCGGGTGAGACGATGAGGCTGTAACCGGCGGTCTTGGCGATCTCCTCGAGGGCGAGCCGAACGTCCCAGTCGCCGGTGAGGGTCATCATCTGCTCCGGCGCCGCGTGGGCGGTGTCGGCGCGGGTCGTCGCGGCGACCGGCGGTTCGGCGAGCGGCTCGGCGCTGAGCGCGGGCACGGTCGTGGTGCGCGCCGGCGACGGGTTGGTCGCGTGACACGCCGCCATGCTACCGATGGCGACGACCACGCCGGCGAGCGAGCCGAGCGGCCGACGAGGTCTCGGTCTGCTCATTGGGACTTACCGAGCGCGGTGATGTGCGCGCGAACGTCGGCCTCGAGGGCGGGCTTGGCGCTTGCGCCGCCGAGCTCGAGAAAGCGAGAGAACTCGCGGACGGCGCCGGTCAGATCTTTATCGCCCTCGAGCGCTTGGCCGAGCGCGTAGTGCGCCGGAGCGAAGTCGGGCGAGGCGCGGAGGACGTCGGTGAGCAGCCGGCGTGCGTCGAGAAACGATCCAATCGCGATGTACTGCCAGGCCAATCCGACTTTGCTGTCGCGGTTCGACGGATCGAGCTTGAGCGCCTGATTGTACGCGCTCACGGCAGCGCTTCGGTCGCCGAGTGCATCCTCGGCGTTGCCAAGGTTGACCCACGCGCTGGCGAAGGTCTGGTCGAGCGAGAGCGCGAGGCGAAGCATGGCGACTGCGTCGCGCGAGTTGCCCATGTCGTGCAGCAGCGCGCCATAGTTGTTGTAGAGCGCGGTGCTCACCGGGCCGACTTTGATGGCGTGGTCGTAGAGGTCTTTGGCCGCGGCGTAGTCGCCGTGACGTTGAGCGGCGAGCGCCTGCGACATGATCGCATCGACGGGCCGCGGCGCCGCGGCATCGACCGTGATCTGTATGGCGGCGACTGGCGCGGCGGCAAGCGATTGCGTCGTGATCGAGACGGGCGCGGCAGCCGAGTCCGCGACGACCGCGAGCGGCGTAGCCGCGGCCCGGGCCGGTGCGCGGTTCAGGTGGCGGCGGTCGCCGGCGGGCGGAGCGCTCTGCGCGCGAGTCGCCGGGCGCGACGCGGGGAGCGCGACATCGCTCGACGAGGCGGAATCGGGCGGAGTAGTGACCTCACGCGGCGCGACGCGAGCGGGCCGACGAGCTGCAACCGGGCTCACCGCGCGCGGCGCGACTTGGCGGATGGTCGCCGGCTCGGCGCGAAGGCGCATGACGCCGACGCTCGTGACGGCGCCGGCGAGGACGACCGCGCCGGCGGCAAGCAAGATCTTGCGCGCGAGCGCGGGCCGATTGCTACCAGCGTGCGGAAAGTATCCGTCGAAGAACGGATGCTCCGCCGGCGCGCTGCCGCGGGAGCGCTGCTGGCGCTCCGCGGTTTTGAGCGCGTCGCTGATGAGGCTCATCTCGGCGGCCCAGCGGAGCTGTCCGGTGCGGAGCTCACGGCATCGACGCGGGTGGTGACGCAGGCGGAGCCGACCGATTCGACCTGCCGGCTGAGATCCGCATCGGCGGAGACGC
>DATNAT010000218.1:0-23846 GCA_035572355.1 Gemmatimonadaceae bacterium | reverse complement strand
GCGGCGATCGCGTCGGCCCCGCGGCCGACATGCTGCGGACGTCGGGGCTCGCGCCGGTGTCCCTTCAGTCGAAGGAAGGACTGACGCTGATCAACGGGACGCAGGCGCACACCGCGATCGCGTCGCTCGCTCTCGTCGACGCACATCGGCTCTGGCGCACGGCGCATGTGGCTGGCGCGATGTCGCTCGAGGCGCTCCGCGGCACGCCGGTCGCTTTTGATTCGCGAATTCAAGATGCGCGCGGACAGCTCGGTCAGGCCGCATCCGCCGCGTACCTGCGCGAGCTGCTCGCCGAGAGCGAGATTCGCGAATCGCATCGCGAGAACGATTCGCGCGTGCAGGATGCATACGCCCTGCGCTGCATGCCGCAAGTGCACGGTCCAGTGCTCGACGCGATCGACTTCGCGGCGGGCGTGATCGGGCGCGAGCTGAACGCGGCGACGGACAATCCGCTGGTGTTCGAAAGCGGCGATTTGTTGAGCGGCGGAAACTTTCACGGTCAGTCGGTGGCGATGGCGCTCGACTTTCTCGCCATCGCGCTCACGAACCTGGCTACGATCTCCGAGCGGCGGATCGACCGTCTCGTGCACCCCGATCTGAACGAAGGTTTGCCGCCCTTTCTCACGCGCGACGCCGGCGTCAATTCCGGTTTCATGATGGCGCAGGTGACCGCGGCCTCGATCGCCAGCGAGTGCAAGGTGCTCTCCCATCCGGCGAGCGTCGACACGATCCCGACCGATGGCAACAAGGAAGACATGGTGCCAATGGCGATGACCGCCGCCTGGAAGCTGCGGCGCGTCGTGCGCAACGTGCGATACGTGTTGGCGATCGAGCTGATGTGCGCCGCACAGGGCATCGACTATCGCGCACCGCTCAAGCCGGGGCGCGGCGTGGCGCGCGCCCACGCCGCCGTGCGACGGCTCGTGCCGCCGCTCGATTGCGACCGCGTGCTCTCGCCCGACGTCGAACGACTGGCGCGAGCGATTGCCGACGACGAGATCTCATCTCCAACCATGGCTGTCTGATGGCGCCGACGATCACCAATACGATGCCGCGCGGCGTGCGCGGCGTGCGCACCATTCGCGCTCCGCGCGGCTCGATGCTCTCCTGCAAGGGGTGGCAGCAGGAGGCCGCGCTGCGGATGCTCATGAACAATCTCGATCCCGAAGTCGCCGAACGTCCCGGCGATCTCGTCGTGTACGGCGGCACGGGCCGCGCCGCGCGGAGCTGGGAAGCGTTCGACGCGATCGTCGCCACGCTGAAACGCCTCGAGAACGATGAGACGTTGCTCGTGCAGAGCGGCAAACCGGTTGGCGTGTTCCGCACCCACACGTCGGCGCCGCGCGTGCTGATCGCGAACAGCAATCTCGTCGGCCGTTGGGCGACGTGGGATTATTTCCGCGAGCTCGAGCGCGCCGGATTGATCATGTATGGGCAGATGACGGCCGGGTCGTGGATCTACATCGGATCGCAGGGCATTCTGCAGGGCACGTACGAGACGTTCGGAGCCGTGGCGCGCACGCATTTCGGCGGATCGCTCGCCGGCCGCTTCGTCCTCACGGCCGGTTTGGGCGGCATGGGCGGTGCGCAGCCGCTCGCCGCCACGATGAACGGCGCGGCGATCCTCGGCATCGATGTCGACGAGGCGCGTATCGACAAGCGGCTCGAGACGCGCTACTGCGACCGCAAGACCCGCAGCCTCGACGAAGCGCTCGCCTGGATTCGCGACGCGACCGGTGCGCGCCGCGCGCTGTCGGTCGGGCTGGTCGGCAACGCGGCGGAGATCATTCCGGAGCTCGTGACGCGCGGGGTGACGCCCGACGTGCTCACCGATCAGACGAGCGCGCACGACACGTTGAACGGGTACGTGCCTGCCGGCCTGACGTTGGCTCAAGCGGCGGAGCTTCGCCGCGCCGATCCGACCGAATACGTGCGGCGCGCCAATGCTTCGATCGTGCGCCACGTCGAAGCGATGCTCGCCATGCAGCAGCGCGGCGCGATCTCGTTCGACTACGGCAACAACATCCGCACCGTGGCGCTCGACAACGGCGTGCGCAACGCGTTCGACATTCCCGGTTTCGTCCCGGAGTACGTGCGTCCGCTGTTCTGTGAAGGAAAGGGTCCGTTCCGCTGGGTTGCCCTGTCCGGCGATCCGAAGGACCTCGCGCGCACCGACGAGCTGGTGCTCGAGCTCTTTCCGCACGATGAGCACTTGCGTCGCTGGATCAATCTGGCGCGTGAGCGCGTGCAGTTTCAAGGACTGCCGGCGCGCATCTGCTGGCTTGGGCAGGGGGAGCGCGCCAAGTTCGGGGTTGCGCTCAACGATCTCGTGACGAGCGGCGAGCTGTCGGCGCCGATCGTGATCGGGCGCGATCATCTCGACACGGGCAGTGTCGCATCGCCCTTCCGGGAGACCGAGGCGATGAAGGACGGCAGCGACGCGATCGCCGACTGGCCGATTCTCAACGCGCTGCTCAACACGGCGAGCGGCGCCTCCTGGGTGTCGTTCCATCATGGCGGTGGGGTCGGGATCGGCAACTCGCTGCACGCCGGTCAGGTGATCGTCGCCGACGGCACGCCGGAGATGCGCGTGCGCCTCGAGCGCGTGCTGACGAACGATCCCGGCATCGGCGTAGCGCGACACGCGGACGCCGGCTACGAAACGGCGATTCGTACCGCGGACGAGCACGAGATCGATCTGCCGATGATCGGGCGGACCTGAGCGCCGGGGCGCCGGATGCTCTCCGCGCGATTCAAACCCTGGCACGTCGCCCTCTTTCTCGGGAAGTACGCGTGGCTCACCGCGCGACGGCGCCCCGTGCTCGTGCATTTCGAAGTCACGATGCGGTGCAATGCACACTGTGGCTTCTGCGACTACTGGAAGACCGACGCATCGGCGCGCGCGACGGAGATGACCGCGTACGCCGACGCGGCGCGCTATTTCAATCCGATGCTCGTCACGTTCACCGGCGGCGAGCCGACGCTGCGCCGCGATCTCGAGGATCTCGTTGCGCAGGTCGACCGCGCGATCTCGCTCAAGTACATCACGGTGATCACGCATGGCGCGATGCTCAGTGCGGAACGCGCGCGGTCGCTCTGGGATGCCGGCGTCAATCAGTTCAACATCTCGCTCGACTATCTCGACGAGCGCCACGACCGGGCGCGCGGCATTCCCGGGCTCGCCGCCAAGATCCTGGCCGCAATTCCCGCGATGCGCGCGCAGGGCATCGACGGCATCCGATTCAACACCGTCATCAAGAACGACAATCTCGACGAGATCCTTCCGATCGTGCGTGCCGCGGAACGGCTCGGCGTCGGCGTGAACTTCAGCGTCTACACCGACGCGAAGAACGGCAATCGCCAGCACCTCATCTGCGGCGACGACCTGGCGCGCGCCAAGGCCGTCGTCGGCGAGCTGCTCGCCTACAAACGGCGACGCCGCGGCGTGATCACCAACTCCGACTATTACCTCGAGCAGATCCCGCGATACCTTCGAGGCGAGATGCGCGAGCCCTGCCGCTCCGGGCTCCGCACGATTCACATCGATCCCACCGGCCACGTGAAGCGCTGCCCGGATTTTCCGACCGATTTCCACTGGCGTGACTTTCAGCGGTACGAGCCGGTAGACTGCAATGCGTGTTATTACGCGTGCCGCGGCGAAGCACAGGCCCCGCTGCAACTGTCGCGCGTTCGGGACGTGATGGCGTGAGCGTGGGCGATCAAGATCGCGTGCCGGCTGAAGAGACGCTCCTCTTCGTCAACGCCGCGCAGGTCGTGACCTGCGCCGGCGCCGGTCGAGCGCGGCGTGGCGCCGAGATGCTCGAGGCGGGCGTCCGCACTGGCGCCGGCGTCGCCACGAACGGCGCAACGATCGCGGCGGTCGGCGACGTTGCGACGTTGCGCGAGCGGTTTCCGCGCGCTCGTGAGATCGACTGCCGGAACGGCGTCCTCATGCCTGGTCTGGTCGATTCGCACACGCACGGCGTATTCGGCCGGCCGCGGCAGGACGAACAGGAGATGCGCGCCGCGGGGCTCGACTACATGGAGATCGCGCGGCGCGGCGGCGGCATCCACGCCTCCGTGCGGGACCTTCGCGCGACCGGCGAGGAGCGTTTGTTCGCGCTCACGCTCGTCCGGCTGCAACGGCTTGCGTCGTTCGGTACGACCACCGTGGAGGTAAAATCGGGGTACGGTCTGACGCTCGACGACGAGCTCAAAGCCCTTCGCGTGATCGCACGTGTCGCTCGCGAGCTGCCGTTGCGCATCGTTCCGACCTTCCTCGGCGCGCACGAGATTCCGCTCGAGCACCGTGAATCGGCGGCGACCCGGCGGGCATATGTCGACCTCATCGTCAACGAGATGATTCCGGCCGTCGCGGCGGGCGGTCTGGCCCGATTCGCCGACGTCTTTTGTGAGACGGGGGTCTACACGGTCGACGAGAGCCGGACCGTCCTCGAGGCGGCGCGCCGAGCAGGGCTCGGGCTCAAGCTCCACGCCGACGAGCTGACCTCGTCCGGGGGGGCGGAGTTGGCGGCGGCGATCGGCGCCACCTCGGCCGATCACCTGGCGGCGGTTTCCGATGCCGGAATCGACGCGCTCGCCGCCGGGTCGACCGTGGCGACCTTGCTGCCGGGGACCATGCTATTTCTCGGAAAACCAAAGCAGGCTCCCGCTCGTCGTTTCATCGACGCGGGCGTGCCCGTGGCGCTGGCCACTGACTTCAACCCCGGAACCTCGCCGACACAGAACCTGCCGCTCATTCTCACCCTCGCGGTGAGTCAGCTCAGGCTGAGTGTGGGGGAGGCCGTCGTCGCGGCCACGGTCAACGGCGCGGCGGCGCTCGGGCTTGCGGATGCCGTGGGCCAGATCGCGCCGGGCTTTTCCGCCGACCTTGCGCTGTTCGATATTCGCGACGTTCGAGAGCTGCCGTATTGGTATGGCGACAATCGATGCGTAGCGACGTTCGTGCGGGGCAAACCTTGTTACACGAGTAACTTAGGCATAAGTTAACGCTCTCACTTTCCCTGGTTCGAGCCGCTCGAAGGCGGGCGTCCGAACTGGCCAGGCGCTGATGTCCAACGTCGCTAAGCTAAAGAAGCAGGCCGCCGAGCTCGAGGCAAAGAAACAGTT
The DNA here is from genome assembly GCA_035572355.1 of Gemmatimonadaceae bacterium. GTDB lineage: Bacteria > Gemmatimonadota > Gemmatimonadetes > Gemmatimonadales > Gemmatimonadaceae > JAQBQB01. The sequence goes on along the minus strand of DATNAT010000218.1, from coordinate 18,716 downwards.
CGACAAGGCCTTGGCGGTCTACGTCAAGCTTCTCGACTCGTTCGACGAGCACGCCGAAGAGCTCGACGTCTCCCTGTTCAATCGGGTCGGCGACTTGATGCTGCGCCAGGGGAACGTGGCGGACGCCGTCGACTACTACGAGCAGGCGGTCGATCGGTACGCCGAGACCAAGCTGTTCAACAACGCGATCGCCCTCTGCAACAAGATCCTGCGCACCTCGCCGGGGCGCACGTCGATCTACTACAAGCTCGGCAAGATCGCGGCGACGAAAGGCTTCAAGAACGACGCAAAGAACAACTTCCTCGAATACGCCGACCGGATGCAGAAGGCCGGCAAGGTCGATGAGGCCTTTCGCGCGCTCAAGGAATTCGCCGACCTCTCCCCTGACCAGGTCGAGATCCGGCACATGCTCGCCGACCAGCTCCTGCGCATCGACCGCAAGAGTGAGGCGCTCGAGCAGCTTCAACTTCTTCACGAACGCTACGATTCGGAGGGAAGCACCGCGGAAGCCTCGGCAACGGCGGCCCGCATCCGCGCCATCGATCCAACGGCTGAGCCGCGCACCGGTGGTGAGCAGCGAAAAAGCTACCGACCGAAGCTGGTCTTTCTGGATCTCGACGCCCCGCCGGTGCGTCCGAGTGGCCAGGTCCCGGTGCAGTCGGGCTCACAGGCTCGTGTCCCGACGCCGGCCATGCCCGCCCCGCCAGCTCCGCCAGTAAGGCCGCCTGCTTCGGCCGCTCCCGCCGCGACGCCGCCCGTCTCACTCACGCCTATCGAGGAAGTCGCGATCGAGCCCTCGGTTCAGCTCGAGCCGACGTTCACGCCACTCGATTCGGCGGCGCTGGAGGAATCGGTAGTCGAAGATCCGCACGCGCTCGACGCGCCCGAGCGCGTGGACGATCTCGATGCGGCGGAGGGTGCTACGCTCGACGAAGCGCTCGCCGCCGCCGAACGGCAGGCCGCGGAGCTCGAGGCGGCGGAGCGCCAAGCGGCCGAGTCGCGCGCGGCGAAGGTCCTCGATGCGATCCTGGATGAGAGCGCTCGGGAGGTGTCCGGCGACGCGGAACATGAGATCCCGCATCATGTCCCCGATGAGGTTCCTCATGAGATCCCGCATGAGATCCCTGATGGGGAATCACTAACCGCGCCGGAACGCCCCTCGCTCAGCGGCATCCAACGGATCGGGGAGGACGCACCGCGGCCGAGTGAGACGCCGACCGCCTCGCTCCTCGGGCTCGAGTCGACGCAGCTCAGCGAGGTCGACGAGCTCGAGCTGCCGCCGCCCGAGTCCATGCTCGACCTCGAGCCGACGTCGCTCGCCGCGACGGAGACGCCGCCGGTGCACCGGTCGTCGGCGCCGACGCATGCCCATCATGACGACGTCGCCGACGAGATCGAAGTTCCGGAACCGCGTCTCTCTCCGCGCGACACGGCGTCGATCGACTTCGATGTCGACGATCTCCTTCCCGGCGAGGCACGGCCGCCGGTGCGACCCAAGCCGGCGACGCCGCGCGACACGGCCGCGCTGATCGACGAAGAAGACGCCGTCATCGACCCCCCGGCGCCGTCGTCGGCGGCAAAGGCCGCCGAACCGCTCGCGCTTCCCGATTTCGATCTTCTCGCGGCCGCGGCCGAGACCTTCGACGTCGTCGACGACATGGCCGATGAGCCATTCGCCGCCGCCGCCGACACGCTCGACCAGACCGCGGATGTCGTCGAGGACGACGCGCGCGGCATGATCGTGACTCCGCCCGCGACTCCCCCGTTCGGCCACGATCTCGACGAGCGTCTCGATCGGGAAGCGGTTGAAACACCGGAGTCAGTCGATCTGATATCCGCTGGAACCGCTGAGGAATCGCTCGACGATCATCTGCTGCTCGGCGGGCGGCGCTCCACGCCGGCGCACGGTGCGGGCGACGATACGCTGCAGCTGCTCGACGAGCCGTTCAGCACCGGCGATTACGAGTCGGTCGGCATGCCGACGCCGTCGATCGCGCGGCGGTCGACGGCCGTCGCCGTGCAGGCGGTCGAGATCCTCCGCATCGATGTCGAATCGCATCCGCAGAACTGGGGGCTTCGCCGTCAGCTGGCGGAGGCGATGCTCGAGGCCGGCGATCGATCGGGCGGCCTGCAGCAGCTCGACGTCGCGATGAGCGGCGCAGAGGCCTCCGGCGATCTCGACTTCGCGTCGTCTCTCGCCGAAGAGATCGCGCGGCTCGAACCGGAAGTGGTCAGGCATCATCAAAAGCGAGTCGAATACGCGTTCCGCACCAACGATCGGCCGCGCCTCATCGAGGCGTACGTGTCGTTGGCGGATGCACTGCTGCGGTCGGATCAGGGCGACAAAGCGCGCATCATCTATCAGCGCGTGCTCGACCTCGCCCCCGATGAGCCGCGCGCTCGATCGGCGATCGACACGCTGGTCGAGGAGGAGCCGTCGGCGCCGATTCCGACGCCGGCCGCCCTGCGGGCCGCTCCGGCGCCGGCCAAGCCGACCCAGCCCCGGCCTGCCGACGCGAACGGTGCGCCCGCGGGCAAATCGCGCGATTTCGTCAACCTCGGCGACTGGCTGCGCGACGACGAGGCGCCGCGTGACACGCGGATGGTGGTCGCCGAACAGGAGCCGACCGGCGACGAGCAGGCCGACTTCGCCGACATGCTGCGTAAATTCAAGCAGGGTGTCGCCGAGAACGTCGATCCCGAGGACTACCAGAGTCATTACGATCTGGCGATCGCGTTCAAGGAGATGGGCCTCCTCGACGAGGCGATCGCGGAATTTCAGAAGGCCCTGGGGAGTCCTACCAATCGGCTGCCCACCTTCGAAGCGCTGGGTCAGTGCTTCATGGAGCAGGGCCAGTTCAAACTCGCGTCGTCGGTTCTCGGCCGTGCGTTGAACGAGAAGGGAAGTGAGGACCAGCTGGTCGGCGTGCTGTATCTGCTGGGCAGGGCCGCCGAAGCGCAGGGTCGCGCCGAGGAGGCGCTTGGCTTCTATCAACGGGTATTCGTGCTGGACATTCAATTCCGAGACATCGCCGAGCGAATGAGCGAAGTCGAACGAGCGGCTCGATGAGCGGCGCCGTGGCGCGCGTGCGCCTGTCGGCGTCGGATACGTTGCGCGAGATCCAAGCGCCAGTAGGGCAGCGGCTCGAGACCGTCGTCGACGAGATGCGGCGCATCGTGACCGATGATCTGCCGATCATTCGCGAAGTGAGCAGCCATCTGCTTCAGATGCGCGGCAAGATGTTTCGTCCGACGCTGGCCCTGCTCGCCAGCGCGGCGACCGGTACGCCGGAGGCGCGGGCGACCACGCTCGCGGCGATCGTCGAGCTGATGCACCTCGCCACCCTCGTGCACGACGACTCCGTCGATCATTCGGTGCTGCGGCGCGGGCTACCGACGGTGAACTCGCTGTTCAGCCACCAGGTCTCCGTGATCATGGGAGACTTTCTCTACTCGCGCGCGCTCACCGCACTCGTCGCGCTCGGCGACTTGCCGATTCTACGCATCGTGACCGACGTGGCGAACGAGCTGACGATCGGCGAGATGCGACAGCTCGGCGCCGTCGACGCGCTCGATTTCTCCGAAGACGACTACTTTCGGTTGATCCGGGCCAAGACCGCGTCGCTCATCGCCGGTGCGTGCGAGAGCGGCGCGCTGTGCGGAGCGCCGCAGTTCAGCGTCCCGCTCGCTGCCTACGGCGACCGGCTCGGCATGGCCTTCCAGATCGCCGACGACATCCTGGACTACACGGAAGACGAGTCGGTGACGGGCAAGCCGGGCGGCCTCGATCTGCGCGAACACAAGGTGACGCTGCCGCTGATCGCCGCGCTGCCGCGGGTGTCCGCCGCCGGCCGCCGGCGGATCGACGAGCTGTTCGCTATCGAGGACCCGCCCGACGACCTCCTTGGCGACGTGCTTGGCATCGTGGCCGAAGCTGGGGGCATCGAGGCGGCTCGCCAGCGCGGTGAACAGTTCGCCAATGACGCGGCGGACGCGTTGCGCGTCCTTCCTGATGGTTCGGTTCGGTCCGCTCTGACGGACGCGATAGCTTACGTTTTGGACCGGCGGTCCTAATGCCACCACGTGGATCATCCAAGCACCGGCCGGGGTTTCATGCCCTGGTACTGTCGATCGGCTTCATCATCGGCGGGGCGATGCAGCAGGCCGCTCGCCTGTTGTTCCCTGCCGGCGCGGCTAAACAATTCTTAACGGCCGGCGTCACACCGACATTGGGACCATTGGCGATAGATCTGGTCTTGATCAAATTCACGCTGGGTCCGATCGTTCTAGACGTTTCGTTGTTGAGTTTGGTGGGCGTGCTCGTGGCGTACCTCATCGCCCGTTCGCTTTTCTAGGAGAGAGATATGGGTCTCGGGAATCTGGGTTTCACGGAGCTGATGGTCATCCTGGTCATCGTGCTCGTGCTGTTCGGCGCCAAGCGGGTGCCCGAGATCGGCGCGTCGATCGGAAAGGGCATTCGCGAATTCAAGAAGAACATCAATGATGCGGATCGCGAGATTCGCGAGCCGATTCACGACGCAGTGCGGTCGAGCGACCGGTTGGGCGCCGGGGAACCGGCGGCGCCGCGGCGTGACGAAGAAGAAGTGCGGCCGGAGCCGAAGCGACTGCTGTAGCCGGCTGCCCGCCGTTCGGAAAGGCGAACGAGCGGGGCACGATATCACTCGCGAAAGAGGCGGGCGCTCAGCGAGCGCCCGCCTCTCGTTCGTTCTGCGTTGTGGTCCGCCCTCGATCAGGCTTCCGTCAGGCTTCCGTGCGCCGCATCGCTGCGTTGATCTGCTTCCGGTGGTCGTCGACCTTGGCTGCCTGACGAAGATCGATCAGGTACATCCGGATTTTCTGTTCACGGAGCTGTTGCAGTCGCGTTGCGCGCTGCGCGTCGCGCTGCGCCGCCCAAGCGGTGCTGTCCGACATGCGCCGGCTGTCGACCCGAATAACGTACACGCCGTCCGTGCTCTTGATCGGTTCACTCACTGCGCCAGTTGGGAGCGCGAACGCCGCGCCGACCGGTTCGCTGAACTGACCGAGCCCCGGGACCATCATCGTGCGGGCAAAGGTCGGAGTGTGCGCCACGCTCTTGCCGGCCCGCTGTGCCGCGGCTTCGAGCGTGCTCGCCGCCGCGGCTGTTGCGAGCTTCTGCGCTTGCGGCACGAGGTTGTCGAGCGCGCGTTGCTGCGCCACGACCCGACGCACTTCGTCCTTGACGTCTTCGAATTTCGGGCTGCCGCCGGGATGCAGCGAGTCGAGCCGCGCGAGGTAGTAGCCGTTGTCGTCGTCAAACAGCTCGCTCGTCTCGCCGGGATGGGCTCCGCCGAACGCCCAGGCGCTGACGCTCGGGATGACCCTGCCCTCGAACATCGCTGGCTGATCTTCGGTCGCCTGGACCTTGAACATCTTGAGATGCAGATGGTTGGCCGCGCTGTCGAGCTTCGCGCCGACCTCGCTCGACCCCGCGCTCTTGGCGAGCGAGTCGGCTTCCTTGTCGATGCGCGACGCCGCCGAATCGCTGATCTGAATGCGCACCAGAATGTGATGCACGCTCGTCGAGTCTCCCTTTCGCGCGTCGACTCGAATGAGGTGGAACCCGAACGGTGTCGCGACGGGGGCCGAGATCTCGCCCGGCTTGAGCGCCTGCTCGGCCTTCTCGAATTCCGGAACGAAATAGCCCTTCGCATGCATCCCGAGGTCGCCGCCGTTCACGGCGGACGACGAATCGGCCGACTCGCGCTTGGCGACGTCCTCGAACTTGGCGCCTTTGACGATCTGGTCGCGAAGGGCGAGCGCGTGCGCGCGCGCCGCGGCGGTATCGGCCGCCGTCGTTGAGCGCGCGATCTCGATGACCGAGAGCATGGCACGCCCCGGTCCCTGAAAGTCCTCGGTGTGCGCGTTGAAGTACGTCTGGAGATCGGCGTCCGAAATGCTCTTCGCCGTCGCCGAATCGACGGCCGGCGTGAACGCGACGTAGCTCACCTGGGCGCTGTCGTGCTGATCGCGCCACGCTTGCCACAGCTCCTCGTTCGTGACGTAGACCCCCGAGGCGATCTGGTCGTACAGCTTGTCTTTCGGGATCTCGCTCCGGTAGTACGCCTCGAGCTGGAGCAGCAGGCCGCCCTCGCGCGCCTGCGGACTTGCGAGCAGACGCTGATACTTCTCGGGATCGAACTTGCCCTGTGTCTGGAGCTCCGGTGCGCTGACGATCCAATCGGGAGGATCGAAGCGCGCGAACTGCCGTACTTCGTCGTCGGTGACGGTGATGCCGCGCCGCTGATACTCCTGATCGAGCAGCACCTCCTGCACCATCTGATCGAAGACCGAGTTCTCGACGCGGTGCGTCTCGTCCTCGGACAGCGACTGTCCGCCGGCGCGCTGCTGTTCCGTTTGAATCTGTTGCTGCACGCGCGCGGTGTAGTCGCGATACAGGATTTCACGGCCGTTCACCACCGCGACCGCGGTGGTGGGCGTGATCGGCGTGCGGCCGGTGAGGCCGGACGTTTCATAGAGAAGGAAGCCGCCGACGAAGGCTAGGGCGACGAGCACCCAGATGTACTTCGCCAGGCTCCGCATCTGTTGCAGCACGAGACCGAACTCCGGTGTGCGGGAGGGATGAAAACGCGAACAAAAAAACGAGCGCAACGGGCCCGTGGACAAGCTCGTGAAGTTAGAGCGCGAGACGTGCTAAAATCAAGTGAGGGTGTGACTTCTGATTGACTAGCGCCGTCTGCGCTGTGTATTATCCCCTTTCGTTCGACCCCGGGCGTCCGCCCTTCGTCGCAGGTCCGCTTCGAGCGCATTCCATGGCCAGTTCGCCCCGAATCGACGAGCTACAAAAAAAATTCGACGAGAACCCGCGACGGTACTTCGCCCCCCTCGCCAACGAGTATCGAAAGGCGGGGGAGCTCGAGCAGGCCATCCTGATCTGCCAGGAATACCTGCCGCAGCAGCCGGGGCACATGAGCGGGCACATCGTTTACGGCCAGGCACTCTACGAGCTCGGCCGCCATGAAGAAGCCAAGGCCGTGTTCGAGACGGCGCTCGCGCTCGATCCCGAAAATCTCATCGCCCTCAAACATCTGGGCGATATCGCGCGCAATGCCGGCGACACCAAGGGTGCGCGCGTCTGGTATCAACGCGTGCTCGAGGCCGATCCGCGCAACGAGGAGATCGCGCAGATCATGCTGTCGCTCCTCTCGTTGCCCGAAGGCACGCCAGCCATCGGCATTCCCGTCATGCCGGCGCAGGCCGCGGAACCCGACGAGCCACCGGAGCTTCCCGAGATTCCGGACGCATTCTCCGCACGACAGCCGACGCCGGCACGGTCCGCAACACCAACCGCGTCGTCGCTCGTCGAACCCACGATCGCTCCGCCTCCGCCGCCGCCGACTCCCCCCGAGACATTCGCCGCGTCATCGGGCGACAGCGAGCTGCTCGACATCGAGGATTTCCAGTTCGGCTCGAACGGCGCGCCGCATCAGTCGGAGTCTTCGCAATCTGCGGAGGAGAGCGCCATGTCCGGCGCGCACGACGCCGAGGTAGACTCGCGCGCGTCGAGCGAGCCGGATCGATTCGGCGACGCAGCCGAGGAATCAGAGGAATTAGAGGAATCAGAGGAATCGACCGATCCGCGCCTCGCCGACACGGCCGACTACCCGCTCGAGAACTTCGGTTTCGCAGGCGAACACGACACCGGGGCGACGACGACTGAACCGGCGCCGGCCGCCGGGTTCGAGGCGACACACTTCGACGGTCAGGTGCTCGACACGCCCGACGATCGCATCGAGCTCGACGAGCCGCCGGCGATCGGTTCGACGGTTGCCGGTGAACCGGAGCCGCTGATCGAAATGGCGACCGACATCAATCTCGGTTTGACGGAGGGCACGGAGGCGGGGGCCGATCACGTGGCTGGCGGCCCGGTGCTCGATGGGCTCGAGTCCTTCGACAGCGGGACGATGGTCGGCCGAGATACGCCGCCGCTCGGCGGCGATTTGATCGACGCCGATTCGTTCTTTGACGTCGGCGCGGCGTCCGCGGCCGAGCCGGCGCCCGAGCCGTCGGGCGGCGAGATGCCCCCGACCGAGACGTTCGCGGAAGCGGCGACCACGGCGCCGGCGCCGCACATGAGTGAAGGCTCATCCGACAGTTCGTACCAGAGCCCGTCGGGAAGCTCCTCGCCCGAACCAGCCGCCGCCGAACCCGTCGAGCCGGCGACCGGGCCGGCGTTCGTGACCGAGACGATGGCCGAGCTCTATCTCGAACAGGGCCACCTCGAGTCGGCGCTCATGATCTACCGCACGCTGGTCGAGCAGCGGCCTGACGACGTCCACGTGCGCGACCGCATGCGCATCATCGAAGATCGTGTGTACGGCCGCCGCGACGAACGCTCGGTGCCGGTCACGCCGCGGCCGACGCCCGCCCGCATGACGCCGATCGGCACGACCGCTCAGCCGACGATCCGCCAGTTCCTCACGGGACTTTTGTCGAGTGGAGAGGGGATCGCCTTTCCGTCCACCTGGTCTAGCACGCCGCTCGCCACGCCCACGGTCGGCGGTCACGATGGCTTCGCGGCGTCGAGCAATGAAACGAGCGCACCGGCATACCAGCCGACCGCTCCGTCGGCGCACGAGCCGCGCATATCGACCTCGGTGGCCAGCGATACCGTGTCGGGATCGATCGATGCGCTGTTCAGCGGCGCCGATGCTGGAGAAGGCGAACAAGCTGCGCCGGCCCGGTCGCCCGCGGCGAGCGACCGCGCCGCGATTGCCAATGCCGTCGCCCCCGATGCTGAGGCATCGCCGAGCGAGCCCGAACCGATCACCGGTGCGCCGGCCCGCCGCGCAACCGACGAGCTGTCGCTCGATCACGTCTTCAAATCGAATGCGCCGCCGCGGCCGAGCGGGGAAGCGGAGAATTTCTCCTTTTCCCAGTTCTTCGCCGAAGAGTCGAAGCCCGCCGCATCGGCGAATCCGGGTGGCGCGCCCCCAGCTCCGGCGCCCGAGTCGACCGACGATATCGCGCAGTTCAACGCTTGGCTGGACGGACTCAAAAAAAAAACGTGAGGATCGCCGTCCTGAATGGCCCGAATCTGAACCTGCTCGGGACGCGCGAACCGGATTTGTACGGCCATGAATCCCTGGACGACATCGAGCGCTCGCTCCGCTCGGTCGCGGCCCGCGTCGGCGCGGTGCTGGAATTCGCCCAGCACAACGGCGAGGGAGAGCTCATTGACGCCATCCACGGCTTGCGCGGCCGGATCGACGGCGTTGTCATCAACGCCGGCGCCTACACCCACACATCGATCGCCATTCGCGACGCACTGACGGCCATCGCCGTGCCGTTCGTCGAAGTGCACCTGACCAACGTCTACGCCCGCGAGCCCGAGCGGCGGCATTCGATGCTCGCGCCCGCCGCGGTCGGCGTGATCTGCGGGCTCGGCGCCTATGGCTACGAGCTCGCGCTGCGAGGCCTGACGCGCACCCTCGCCATCCGTGGCTGATTCACGGCCGGGCCGCCTCGCGGCGCTCGCCGACGGACTCACGGCCGCGCATCTCGACGGCCTCCTCGTCACGAGTCTGCCGAACATCCGTTATCTCACGGGCTTTTCCGGCTCGAGCGCGCTGCTCTTCGTCACGCCGCGCGACGTGCTGTTGATCTCCGACTTTCGCTACCAGACGCAGATCACCGACGAAGTCGGAACGCTGGCGCGGGTCGTCATCGAGCCAACGAGTCTCTGGACGGGTTTGTGGCACCACCTCACCGCGATCTCGAACCTCGAGGTCGCCGGATTCGAGTCAGCGCATCTGCTGCATCGCGACTTTCAGCGGTTGCTCGAGGCCGGCGCGCGCTGGCAGTGGCGGCCGACCGTCGATCTGGTGGAGACCCTGCGCGAGCGGAAGGATGCGGCGGAGTTGGCGCTGATCGAAGCGGCGAACGGCATCGCCGAACGCGCGCTCGAGCGGGCGACCGCGCAGGTGCGCGCCGGCATGACCGAGCTCGAAGTCGCCGGCCTATTGGAGAAGGCGTTGCGCGACGAGGGGAGCGAAGGCTTTCCCTTTCCGTCGATCATCGCGTCGGGACCCCGTTCGGCGCTGCCGCACGCGCGGTCGTCGGACCGGCGCCTCGAAGCGGGTGATTTTCTGCTGCTCGACTTCGGGGCAGAAATCGGCGGCTACTGCTCGGACATTACCCGCACGTTCGTCGTCGGCCACGCGACGCCGGAGCAGCGCGCCGTGTACGAGGTCGTGCGCGCCGCCAACGAGAGCGCTGAAGCGCGCGTGCGCGCCGGGATGTCGGGGCGGGATGCCGACGCCATCGCGCGCGACTACATTGTGCAGCGCGGCTTCGGCGACCAGTTCGGTCACGGGCTCGGGCACGGCATCGGATTGGAGGTGCACGAGGCGCCGCGCCTGGCACGTACCGCCGAGGGCGCGCTGGCCGAAGGCGCAGTGGTGACGATCGAGCCCGGGATCTACCGTCCGGGGTGGGGCGGAGTGCGGATCGAGGACGATGTGTTTCTGAGTCCGTCGGGGCCGAAGATCCTGACGCGTTTCACGCACGATCTGATCGAGCTCGGGTGACGGGGCGTCGTGTGACTGACCAGGGGCCTATGATCGACCTACGCTACGTGAAGAAGTTGATCGACATCATCGACGAATCGACCGTCGACTCGATCGAGATCACCTCGGACAAGGGGATGAAAATTCGCATCTCCAAGAGTCCACAGCAGCGCGGTGCCGTACAGGTCGCGGCGCCGATGCCGATCCCGACGATGGTGCCGCAGGGCCCGATCGCCCGGCTCTCGCCCGCGCAGGGAATGCCCGCCGTGGCGGAGGGAGAGATCGCGGCGCCGACACCCGCCGAGCCACCGAAGCCCGCGGCACTCGAGGTCAAATCGCCGATGGTCGGGACGTTCTACAAATCCCCCGAGCCTGGGGCGAAAGGCTACGTCGTCGTGGGCGATCGCGTCGCCAAGGGTCAGATCGTCTGCATCATCGAGGCGATGAAGATCATGAACGAGATCGAATCCGAGTACGCCGGCGTCGTGCGGGAGATTCTCGTCGAGGATGCACAGCCGGTCGAGTACGGGCAGGTCCTCTTCAGGATCGATCCCAATGGCTAACACGACGCAGGCAGCGGCACCCGCCGCCGCTCCGACTGCCGCGGCCCCGCCCGGCTTGAACTTCAAGGGCGTGCTGCAGGAGATGATCCGGCGAAACGGCTCCGATCTTCACCTCAAAGTCGGCCGGCCGCCGACGATTCGCGTCGACGGCGAGCTCGAGGCGATCGACGGTCCGCCGCTCAAGCCGGAGGATCTCAAGGCGCTCGCCGAGCAGCTGATGACTCCGCGCCAGGTCAAACAGTTCGCCGACGAAAAGGAGTGCGACTTCGCCATCGGCGTGCCGGGCATCGGCCGCTTCCGCGTGAATCTGTACCAGCAGCGCGGATCGCTCTGCTACGCGATGCGCGCCATTCCGTATCAGGCCCGCACGATCGCCGAGCTGAATCTGCCGAGGGTGCTCGAGGAGGTCGCGATGAAACCGCGCGGGCTCGTCCTCGTCACGGGCGTCACCGGCTCTGGCAAGTCGACGGCGCTCGCCGCGATGCTGCAACACATCAACGAGAACCGGCGCGCCAACGTGATCACGATCGAGGATCCGATCGAGTTCCTGCACCGCGACATCAACTGCCACATCAACCAGCGCGAGGTCGGCACCGACACGGCCAACTTCGGCCAGGCGCTGCGCCGCGTGCTGCGCCAGGACCCCGACGTCATCCTGATCGGCGAAGTTCGAGATCTCGAAACGCTCGACACCGCGCTCAAGGCGGCCGACACCGGCCACCTCGTCTTTTCGACGCTCCACACCACCGACGCCACACAGACGATCAACCGCGTGCTCTCGTTCTACCCGCCGCACCAGCAGGCGGAGGTCCGCTTCTCGCTCGCCAGCGCGCTGCAGGCGGTCATCTCCCTGCGCCTCGTGCCGCGGTCCGACCGCGCCGGCCGCATCCCGGCCTGCGAGGTGCTGATCAACACGGCGGCCGTGCGCGACAACATCCGCGACATGACGATGACGTTGAACATCCCCGACCTGATCAAGGACGGCGCGGTGCAGTACGGCATGCAGAGCTTCGACCAGTCGCTGATGCAGCTCTACTCGCGCGGCGTCATCTCGTACGAGAGTGCCGTGTTCTACGCGACGAGCCCGAGCGAGTTCGCGCTCCGCGTGCAGGGCGTGGCCGGGACGACCGACACCTCCTGGTCGTCGTTCGAAGGCGAGTCGAAGTCCTGACGCCCCGATTCGCCGCTCGCATGTTCAACAAAGTGTTGATCGCCAACCGCGGAGAGATCGCGCTGCGCGTCATTCGCGCCTGCCGCGAGCTCGGCGTCCAGACGGTGGCCGTCTATTCCGAGGCGGATCGCGAATCGCTGCACGTGCGTTTCGCCGACGACGATGTCTGCATCGGACCGGCACCGGCGCGCGACTCCTATCTCAACATCCCGCGCCTCATCGCCGCCGCCGAGATCACGGGCGCCGACGCGATTCATCCCGGCTACGGGTTTCTCGCCGAGAACGCGGAGTTTGCCGACATCTGCGCCGCGTCCAAGATCGCGTTCATCGGCCCGACCGGGGACCAGATCCGCGTGATGGGCGACAAGGCCGCGGCCCGCAAAGCGATGAGCAACGTCGGAGTGCCGATCGTCCCCGGCACGCCCGGCCCAGTCGAGGATGTCGACGAGGCGCTCGAGTTCGCGAAGAAGATCGGGTTCCCCGTCATCATCAAAGCGGCGGCCGGCGGCGGCGGCAAGGGAATGCGCGTCGCCCGCGACGCCGACGACTTTGCGCGCTCGTTTCAGCTCGCCCGCTCAGAGGCGCTATCTGCCTTCGGCAATGGCGACGTTTACGTCGAGAAGTACCTGTCGCGCCCGCGGCACATCGAATTTCAGATCCTCGGCGACCAGCACGGGCACGTCATCCACCTGGGCGAACGCGACTGCTCGGTGCAGCGACGCCATCAGAAGTTGATCGAAGAGGCACCGAGTCCGGCGATGACGCCCGACCTCCGCGCTCGGATGGGCCGCGATGCCGTCGCCGGCGCGAAGGCGATTGACTACGTGGGCGCCGGCACGATCGAGATGCTGCTCGATGAAGACGGCTCGTACTTCTTCATGGAGATGAACACCCGCATCCAGGTCGAGCACCCCGTCACGGAGATGCTCACCGGCATCGATCTCGTGAAAGAGCAAATCCGCGTCGCGTCGGGCGAGGAATTGAGCGTCCGCGAGCTGCCGACGCTGCGCGGCCACGTGATCGAGGTCCGCGTGAACGCCGAAGATCCCTCTCGCAACTTTCAACCGTCGCCGGGCAAGATCCTGGCGTTTCACCCGCCGGGCGGCCCCGGTGTGCGCCTCGACACCCATGTCTATGACGGCTACACCGTGCCGCCGTACTACGATTCGCTCCTCGCCAAGCTCATCTGTCAAGGGCGCGACCGCGCCGAGGCCATCGCGCGGATGCACGTCGCGCTCGACGGGTTTATCATCGAGGGCGTGACGACGACCATCCCGTTCCTCGCTCGGGTGATGCAGAACCCGCGGTTCGTCGCCGGGGAAGTGGACACGAAGTTCCTCGAGCGCGAAACGGAGCTGTTCAAGGAGCCACAGTAAGTGAGGATCGACGTGTTGTTCGGCGGCGCCGCCGTGGGTCCAGGCGACGTCGCTGGTCGGGTCGTCGGAGTGATCGACGTGCTGCGCGCCTCGTCGTCGATCGCCGCGGCTCTGGCGAACGGCGCCCGCACCGTCATCCCGCTCGAGAGCCCGGACGAGGTCGTCACCCGGGCCAAGGCGTTCGAGCGCGCCGACGTTCGCCTGGCCGGCGAGCGGCGGATGCTGGCGATCCCGGGTTTCGACCTCGGAAACTCGCCGAGCGAGTTCACCCGCGAGGCGGTGGAGGGGAAGACGGTTCTCCTCACGACCACGAACGGTACGCCTGCCATCACCAACACCCAGGGCGCGCGTGACGTGGTGGTTGCCTCGTACGTCAACTACACTGCGGTGCTCACCATGCTGCGTGCCGCGCTCCGCGGCGGAGCGGACATCACGCTGGTGTGCGCCGGCCGCGAGCGACAATTCGCGCTCGAGGATGCCGGATGCGCGGGGCGGTACGTCAACAACGTCGCGAAGCGGCTCGCGAGCGTCGAGCTCAACGACGCGGCCCAAGCGTGTGCGTTGATCGACCGGAAGTACGGCGACCACGTGATTCGGCTGCTCGAGGCGTCCACGCATGGACGGGCGCTGGTCGACGCGGGATTCGCCCATGACATTGCCGCCTGCGCCTCGATAGATGCCTACCCAGTCATCCCGCTCTACCAGGAACGACAGATCACCAAGCTCGGCCCCGAGCGCGAGCGCTGAGCCGGTGACGGGCCCGTCGCTCAAGCGCGAGATCCTCGGCATCGCGCTCTTGCTGTTCGCCGTGTTTCTTGCCGGTGCGCTGGGCGCGCTCGGTCTGGCGACGCTCAAGGCGGGCGTCAGCGTGCAGGCAAGCGTCGGCTTCGTGGGAAAGTACCTGGCCAAGCCGTTGGTGATTGGATTCGGCTGGCCCGCGGCATTGCTCGTTCCGCTCGTACCGGCCGTACATGCCCTGCGTCTGTTCGGCCGTCTCGAGTCGCGCACCGACCGGTCGTGGATGATCTTTTTCGCCGGAGTGGTCGGGATACTTCCCGTCGCGCTCGCGCTGATCATCGCGCTGCCTCCGCCGGGCTTGCCGAGCGCGGGGGCGGGAATGTGGGGAGAGTTCATCGCCGGCTGGTGGATGAGTTGGTTCGGCACCTTCGGGGCCTGGGTCGTGACCGCGCTCGCCGCGTCGGTGCTCATGGCGGCGACGCTGGCCTGGAATCCGATCCGTGCGATCGTCGGCCATCGGCCGCCGCGCATCACGGTCGTCGACGAAGCGGCTGGCGCGGTCGACGCAGACCAACCCAAGCGCAAACGGCGCCGGTCGGCGAACGACGGCGGCGACGGCGCCGATCGGAGCGATCTCGCGCTCGCTCTCGAGCCCTCGCCCGACGAGATGCCGGCGATCGACCCGGCGCTCGCTGCTTCCGATCAGACGACGCTAGAGGCGGATCAGCTGGCGGACGAGCCCAGGCGAAAGCGCAAACGCTCGAAGGCCGAAGCGGCGGCGGACCACGATGCGGAGATCGCGGCGGCCATCGATGCAACGGCGCAGATCGACCTCGCCGGCGACGAGCTGCCGTCGCCCGAGCTGCTCACTCCGCCGGCGCCGCGCAACGGCGAGGCGAGCCGACGTGAGCTCGACGCGATGGGCCTCAAGCTGATGGACGCGCTCCGGACATTCCGTGTGGATGGTGAGCTGGTCGGTCGAACGACGGGCCCCGTCGTGTCGCAGTTCGAGGTCGAGCCGGCGCCCGGCGTGAAAGTCCGGCAGTTCGCCAATCTGTCGAACGACCTCGCGCTGGCCATGCGCGCGTCGTCGATCCGCGTCGTGGCGCCGATCCCCGGCCGCGGCGCCGTCGGCGTCGAGGTACCGAACCCGGTCTCGGAGATCGTGTCGTTCCGCGAGCTGATCGAGGCGCGCGACTACCAGGGCGCGCGCGCTGCGCTGCCGATCGCGCTCGGCAAGGATCTGGAGGGCAAGCCGGTCGTCGCCGACCTGGCGAAGATGCCGCACCTGCTGATCGCCGGCGCCACCGGCTCCGGCAAGTCGGTCTGTGTCAATACGATCATTACAAGTCTCGTATATCGGCACACGCCTCGCACGCTGCGCTTCCTGATGGTCGACCCGAAGATGGTCGAGCTCTCGGTCTACAACACGCTGCCGCACTTGCGCCACAAGGTGATCACCGACAACCGCGACGCGGCGTCGGTGCTCAAGTGGGCCGTGATGGAGATGCAGGACCGCTACGAGCTGCTCGCCGCCAACGGCTGCCGCAACATTCAGGACTTCAACAAGCGCGTGCAGGATGGCGCGGAGCTCAAGCGTCCCCGAACGCCCGGCGTGGCGTTCGAGGAGTTGGCGTACAAGGGGAACGTGCTGCCGTACATCGTGGTCGTGATCGACGAGATGGCCGACCTGATGATGACGGTGCAGAACGAGGTCGAGACGCCAATCGCCATGCTGGCGCAGAAAGCGCGGGCGATCGGCATTCACCTCATTCTCGCCACCCAGCGGCCGAGCGTGAACGTCATCACGGGCTTGATCAAGGCGAATTTCCCGAGCCGCATCGCGTTCCGTGTCGCGTCGCAGGTCGACAGCCGGACGATCATCGATGGGGCGGGCGCCGAGATGTTGCTCGGCAACGGCGACATGCTGTTCATTCCGCCGGGCAAGTCGGAACCGTCTCGGCTGCAAGGCGCCTATCTGTCGAGCGACGAGACTGAGCGGTTGATGGGCTGGTATCAGCTGACGCGCGAGGCCAAGCGCGCCGCCCGCGCCGCGCAGGGGCTCGTCGTCGACGAGCCGATGGAACCGGACGTGTTGGAGACGGTTCGCGCGAAAGAGGCCCTCGAGGGGGCCGCGGCCACCGACGACGGATCGGGAGACGGCGAGGATCGCGACAAGCTGTTTCGCGAAGCCGCCGAAGTCGTGGTGCAGAATCAACAGGGATCGACATCGCTGCTGCAGCGTCGGCTCAAGGTCGGATACGGGCGCGCTGCACGCATCATCGACCAATTGCACGCGGCCGGCGTGCTCGGACCGCCCGACGGTTCCAAGCCGCGCGACGTGTTGGTCGGGCTCGACTCGCTGGATCGGATCTGTGGCCCGCGCGTCTAGCGCGGTGCGGCGCAAACGCCCCTCGGCCGCGTTCACCACGGCCGCCGCGCTGACGCTCGCTCTCTCGCTCGCTCTGTCAATTGGTGTGTTACGCGCGCCCGCGATGGCCGCGCAGGTGCCGGTTACGGCGGGGACGCCGCCACTCGACACGAGCGCCGCCCCGCGCGGCTTTCACGTGTCCGCCGGCGGGCTGCATCCCGGCCAGTTTCTGTATCAGACCGTTCTCGAGCGCGACGCGAGCACCACTCCCCTCGGCAGCCGAACGGTGTCGACGACGCTCATGACCTATGGCGGCGCGCCCGTCTGGCTCATGCTCGAAACGCGCACGGGCGCCGGAATTCCGGCGACCGATTCGTTGATCGCCGACAGCGCGTCGCTGCAGCCGATCCATTGGAATTCCACCGTCGGCCAAGCGCGGCTCGGCATCGAGTTTCGGGGCGACACGGCGTTCGGCGCGACAACGGCCCCGGCCGGACGGCGGTCGATCGTCGCCGCGATGCCGGCGGGCACGATCGTGAGCCCGGCGATGCTGGAGACCGTGCTCCGGCTGGTCCCGTTGCAACCAGGTTGGCACGATTCGACGACCACGCTCTCCGTGTTGCTCGGCGCGACGGCATTGCTGCCGACGCAGCTCTCGGTGATCGGCGAAGACCGTGTGCAGGTGCCAGCGGGGAGCTTCGACTGCTGGGTCGTGTCCGTCCGAGCCGCGTCGGCGCACGGACTCTACTGGGTGACGAAGAGCGATCCGATCGTCGTGCGGAGCGCGGTCGACGTGCCGTCGCTTGGCGGGGCGGAGATGGTGAGCGCGCTGACGTCGATCGTGCGGTAGGTGCCGGCTCGTCAGCGGTTGGCGACGTCCGTCGTGTTGTCGTCGGCGTCGCGGTCGATGAGCTTGTTGTAGGGATCGATGCCGGCTCGCGTGGGGCGCTCGTCGACCGTGATCGTGAAGCGCTGGTGGTCCTGCGTCATCTTCACGCGGTTCATGTACAGCGGCACCTCCTCGCCCGCCTTGCCTTTGAACACGCCGATGTCGATGAAATCGGCGAGCGGCATCGGCGACTCGGCCCCCGTGCTATCGGCTTGAACCTTTCGCGCCTGCACGTCGAGCGTCACCTCGTACTTGCCGTTCGGCAACCGGCGCGACGTCGCGCTGACGGCTTTGTTGTCATAGAGCACGATCCGGTCGAACCCATCGTCGATCAGGTATTGGAGCTCCGGCGGCGTCTGGGCGCGCAGCGCGTCGATGAGCAGCCGCGTGTCGGGATACGGCTGATCGGCCGTCCGGGCGCCGCGCACGCTGTCGGCTCGGTCGACCTGGTTCGTCGCGTTGGCATAGCGGTACTGCATGAGGAAATTACGAAGGGCGGCGTCGATCTTGTCCTCGCCGACGTAGTCGGCGAGCGTGTACATGATCTGGCCGCCCTTGTCGTACCAGACGTATGGCTCGCGCTGTACGCGGGACAGCGGCGGCTCGTGCCGGGTCTCGCCGGCGCGCCCACGCAGATACGTGTCGAGGAAGTGTCGCAGCACGCGGTGCATGTAGTCCTTGCCGTACTTGTGCTGCATCACCATGTACGCCGAGTACTCGGCAAGCGTCTCCGACATCATGTTCGAGCCCTCGACGTCGCCCCCGATGAGCTGGTGGCCCCACCACTGGTGCGCGAGCTCGTGCGCCGTCACGAAATACGTGAGGTCGAGATCGGTCGGCTTTTCCATGCGTCCGATGAAGCCGATCGCCTCGGAGAAGGGCACGGTGTTGGGGAACGACTGCGCGAAGCTCCGATACCGCGGGAACTCCATGATGCGGAATTGCGAGAACTGGTATGGGCTGAAGTGCGACTGATAATAGTCGAGGCCGGCGCGCGCGCTGGCCAGCATATCGTCCACGTCGTAGGTGTGCGCCGGATC
>DATNAT010000217.1:0-3613 GCA_035572355.1 Gemmatimonadaceae bacterium | reverse complement strand
GTCAGCTTGATCACGATCGACCCGCCGGATGCGATGCAGCCCGAGTAGTTGGCCGTCGCCGCCGCCGTTGCCGCACCCGCAGCAGCGCCCGCCGCGCCACCGATGACCGCGGCCTTGGTGCTCTTGCCGAGGATCTTGCCGGCGATCGCGCCGACGGCCGCGCCGACGCCGACCTTCTGGATGTCCTTGCTCTTTGGTTCGTCGCGAATGCGGTCGACCGCGGCCGATGCCACCGTGCCCTGAATCTGGTAGGTGTGGCCGCCGTACGAGACCGAGTTCACGGCGAATTCCATGACGATCGGGTCGCGCGAGTTCTCGCTGCGTTTGAGCTGCGTCACGGTGAGATTGACCGTGGCGCCGGCGGGAATCGACGCGCCGTTCGTGCCGGCCACGGCGTTCTCCAGCGTGGCCGTGACGTGATCGCCGACGGCGTTGGTGTTCGTGCAGACGCGGGAGTTGCTGTGCGTCGTCAGCGTGGCCCCTTCGGCGATCGTGCCGACGGCGCCGCCGCCCGATGCGCCGGGGTTGCTCGATGAACCGGGATTCGACGTCACGGTGTTGCCCGACTTGGTCGTCTTCGGCTCGGGCGTGCTCGGCGTGTGCGACGCGCCGGACGAACCGCTGGAACGGCGCGGCGTCGTCCGCGGCTCGCTCTTCGTCGTGCCCGAATTCGGTGGAACGTCTTTGAGCTGCGGCTGCGCGGTGGAATCGCGTCCGGCGAGCGCGAGGTCGCGGTTCAGCGTGGTGTCGGCGCCAAGCGCCGTCGTGTCGGGGCCTTGTTTCTGTTCACCGCGACAGGCGCCGAGCGCGACGGTCGCAACGAGCAAAGAGGCTCCAAGGCGGCGGGTATATTTCAGCATGGGAAATCCTCCTGGAGTAAGCTGAGCCGTGGCAAAGAAGGTGCCATCCACGAGGGCGCTGCGACGGCTGCTCCCGTACTACCGCCCCTACCGATCGACTGTTGCCTTCGGGCTCCTGCTCGTCGTCGGCTCGGCGGCGTTCTCGAGTGTGGTACCGTGGTTTTTGAGACGGGCCGTCGACGGCATTCGCAACGGCGACTCGCTGAAGTCTATCTGGATCCTCGCCGCCGCCATGATAGGTGTGTCACTAATCGGCGGTGTCGGACGTTACGGCATGCGACAGCTGCTCAACGCGGTCAGTCGCTGGATGGAGTACGACCTCCGCAACGATCTGTTCAGAAAGCTCGAAGAGCTCGACCCGGCCTACTACGCGCGCATGCGCACGGGCGACCTCATGGCGCGCCTCACGAACGATCTGAGCGCCGTGCGCATGGCGGCCGGTCCGGCCGTCATGTATTTCACGAACACGATCGCCGGCGGCGCGTTCGCGCTCGGCTTCATGCTCTACTTTTCGCCGCGGCTGACGCTCGTCGCCGCGGTGCCCATGGCAGTGCTTCCAGTGCTCGGCATGATGTTCGGCCGCCACATCCATCGACGCTTCGAGGCGGTGCAGGCGCATTTCAGCGATCTCACCACGCTTGCCCAGGAAAACCTCGCCGGCGTGCGCATCGTGCGCGCCTTTCGCCAGGAGCAGGCCGAGGTCGAGCGGTTCGCGTCGTTGAACGAGGGATATCTCGTCAAGAACATGCGCCTCGCCCATCTCTACGGGCTGATGCAACCGGCTTTCTCGATCTTTGCCGGAATGGGGATGGTCGTCGTCATCGCGGTTGGCGGTTTCTTCGTGCTGAACGGCACGCTCAGCGTCGGCACCTTCGTGGCCTACGGCATGTATCTCGGCATGCTCACCTGGCCGCTCGTCGCGCTCGGCTGGGTGATCAACCTCTTTCAGCGCGGTGCCGCATCGATGCAGCGGCTGCTCGACATCCTGGATTCACACTCCGAGTTGCACGTTCCGGCGGAGCCGCGCACGCTCCCGCCCGCCGCGACCGGGCGGTCGATCGAGTTCCGCAACGTCGGCTTCCACTATCCGACCGAAGCCGGCCAGGAGCCGCGCTGGGTGCTGCGCCATATCAGCTTCAGCATTCCCGCCGGCGCCACCATCGGCGTCGTCGGCGCGACGGCGAGCGGCAAGAGTGCGCTCATGGACCTCGTGCCGCGGCTGTTCGATCCGCAGGAGGGCGAGATCCTGATCGACGGCGTGCCGATTCGCGAGCTCGATCTCGCCGCGCTCCGCCACGAGATCGGCTACGTGCCGCAGGAGAGCTTCCTGTTCAGCGACACCATTGGAAGCAACCTCGTCTACGGCGCGCCGGACGAGAGCGCCGGACCCTGGTCGGCCGGTATCGCCCAGCTCGACGAGACGATCTCGCAGTTCCCCGGCGGATACGAAACCCTGCTCGGCGAACGTGGTATCAATCTCTCCGGCGGGCAGAAGCAGCGCGCGGCGTTGGCGCGGGCATTGGCCCGCCGGCCATGCATCGTGCTGTTGGACGATGCGCTCTCGGCCGTCGACACCCACACCGAAGCGGAGATTCTGCGGTCATTGCGCGAGGCCCTCGCCGGTCGGACCGCACTCATTGCCTCCCATCGAGTGAGCGCGATTCGAGACGCCACGTGGATCATCGTGTTGGATGAGGGTCAGATCGTCGAGCAGGGACGGCACGCCGAGCTGCTGGCGGCGGGGGGGCGGTACTGGGCGCTGCTTAGCCGCCAGCAGCTGGAGGAGTCGATCGAGGCCGGGGGCGAAAGCGAGTTGGCAGGCGCCGGTTCGGCAGGTACAATCAACGCATGAGTCGGGTGGAAACAGTCAGCGATACGCATAGCGCGCTCGGTTCGACTGAACGTCGGCTCGCCATGGTCGAGGCGCAGCTCAAGGAGGCGATTGTCGAGATCGCCGAGCTGCGCGCGCGCGATGCGCTCAAGACGCAGTTCCTGGCGAACATCTCGCACGACCTGCGCACGCCGCTCACCGCCGTGATCACGCACGCCGAGATCCTGCGCGACGGGATCCTAGGCGATCTGTCGGTACGGCAGATGGAGAGCGTGCGCGGGATCATCAACGGCGGCCGCCAGCTGCTGGCGCAAGTGGGCGAGATCCTCACCTACGCCCGCGGCGCCGCGGACCAGCTCACGCTCGCCACCTCGATCTTTCCGATCCGCGATCCGCTCGACCAGGTAAGCGCGCTCAACGCGTCGCTGCTCAAGAAAAAAGGCCTCGAGCTCGCCGTGGAAGTGGAAGAGGATCTTCCGCCGATCAACGCCGACCGTGAGAAGATCGCGCACGTCGTCGGCAATCTGCTCGGCAATGCGATCGAGTTCACGCCGACCGGCGGCCGCGTCTGGCTCAAGGCGACGCGCGCCAGAGGCGCCGAACCGGAGGCGGTGCTGATCGAGGTCGGCGACACCGGCGTCGGCATCTCGTCGGAGCATCACGACCTCATCTTCCGCGAGTTCGCACAGGTCGACGCCACGCCGTCGCGCCCGCACCATGGCACGGGACTCGGGCTCACGATCGCGCGCAAGCTCGTCGAGCTGCACGGCGGCAAGATCTGGGTCGACAGCGAGCTCGGAACGGGCAGCCGCTTCTACTTCACGGTGCCGTTTCAGTCGGCGCCGTAGCGCCAGAGCAGGCCAGTGACGGCCGCCGGCGCACATGTCTTGATCGTCGAGGACAACGAGCTCGTCTCGGGCGC
>DATNAT010000216.1:0-9493 GCA_035572355.1 Gemmatimonadaceae bacterium | reverse complement strand
ACCTCGACGATCTCCGTCCAGAGAATGCGGGCGCGAAGCGCGAGCACCGAGCGGATGACGCTGATCGCGCCCGGCACGTCGAGCGCGCGCGGTATGACTTCGTGCATGTTCGGCTGGAGCGCCGCGCGGAGCACGCGGTCGACCGCCGACAGCAGCTCGGACAGCGACAGGGCGAGCGGCGCCTGCGCCGCCGCGGGCGCCTGCGGCAGATAGGCCCGCGCGAATTGATTTCGCCGCTCCTCGCCGCGCCGCTCGAGCACGTCGACGACTTCTCGCATCTGCTGATACTCGAGCAGCCGCCGCACCAGCTCGGCGCGCGGGTCCTCCCACTGCTCCTCGTCGCTGCGCGGCAACAACATCTGCGCCTTGATCCGAACGAGGCGCGCCGCCATCTCGAGATAGTCGGCGGCTTCGTTGAGGCCGAGCGTGCGAATCCGCTTCAGAAATTGCTCGCAGATGCGCGCGATCGGAATGTCGTAGATGTCGACCTGCTCCTCACGGATGAGCGCGAGCAGCAGATCGAGCGGCCCGGAGAAGGCGCTCAACTCGACGACGAAGCCGGACTCTCCCGCCGGCAGCTCGCCGCCGCGGCCGTTCGCCGAGGACTCGATCATGCCAGCCATTGCCCCAACGACGGCAGCGAGAACGGATCGGCCCACTGCATCAGCAGACCGCCGAACGCCAGCGCCGGCCGCAGCCAGTACATGAGCAGATCGTTGGGCAGGGCCATGAGCAAAAGCAAAATCACGATCCCATATCGGCCCACCTGCTGATATCGAACCGCCCACGACACCGGCATCAGGTACTTGATGACGTGCGAGCCGTCGAGCGGCGGGATGGGAATCAGATTGAACGCGATCAGGATCAGATTGAGCTCGACTGCCTGCACCATCATCGCCTGAACAATCGCCAGCGTCGACCCGGCCGCCGGCACGACGCGGCCGAGCAGGCCGACGCCCACGAACACGATCACCGCGCCGATGGCGAGGAGCAGATTGGTGAACACGCCGGCGAGCGACACGATGATGTCGCCGCGCTTGAAATTCCGATACTTTCGCGGATTCACCGGCACCGGTTTGGCGCCGCCGAGAATCGGGCCGTGCACGAGCGCGAGCATGAGCGGTAAGAGCACCGTCATGAACGGATCGATGTGCTTGATCGGATTCCAGGTCAGCCGGCCCAGCATCAGCGCGGTGTCGTCGCCCTGCTTGAGTGCCGCGTAGCCATGTGCGTACTCGTGCGCGATAACCGAGAACAGCAGCACCGGCGCGATCAGCAGGATATCCTGAATGTGCAACGTCGGCGTGGCGAGACGGGTGACGGAAGAGCCGAAGCGCCGGGTTGGAGCGCGCGGATTCGTGTGCCGTGTGGTCGTGCGATCGACCGGGCGCGCGTGATGGAGCGCTCGAGGTGATCGGCGCGAAAGCTAGTAATGGCGTGTAGGCGTGTCAAAGCGTTATCCGCCTTGACTTTGGCCTTGTGCGCTCCTAGGTTTTTCCCTTCGCGAATTTCTACCCAATACTGTGCGGCGGCATGCCGCAGCGTCGCGAACGCGTGGCCGGGCCCGCTCCCGCCGCCGTCACCACACTCGACCGGCTCGTCTGGAGACGTACTTCGTGCCCAACATCGCATCCGCCAAGAAGAACATGCGTAAGTCGCGCGCGGCGACCGTGCGCAACCGTGCGCAGCGTTCCGCGCTGCGGACTGCCCTGAAAAAGGCCAAGGCTCCCGGCGCCACCGCCGACGTCAAGCTGGCGGCGACCAAGCTGCTCGACCGCGCGGCGCGGAAGGGTTTGATCCATCGCAACACCGCCGCTCGTCACAAGAGCCGGCTCGACACAGCGGCCGCGTAACTCGGCGCCGCCAGCTCGGCAGACCCATTCAACAAAAAAAGCCCGGCAATCGCCGGGCTTTTTCGTTTCACCGCCTTCGGGCTCCGCGCTGCCCTGCCATTCGACCGGTCAGAGCGCCGCCAACTCGGCTCCGCACCGCTCGCAGTACCACTCGGTGGGATAATTGAGGGCGCCGCACTCATTGCATTTGAGCGTCTTCGTCTGCTCCACGGCGCCGGTCGCACGCAGAACGATCGGCGTGTTCGACGGCACGTTCGCGGCGAGCGGAGCGTCGCGAAGACCACGGCGCGGCGCGTGTTCCATTCCGGAGAGCAGCGACTCGGTTGGTTCTTCACGGCGCGGACCGATACCGCGGCGCGGCATGCCGGAATCCGTCGGCGGCGCGTGCGTGTCCACGGGGCGTGCCGGCGGGGGTGCGGCGTGCGGTGTGCGCTCGTTGGCGGCGTACGACTGTGGCGGCTGGATCGGCGCGCCAGCGTGGCCCGCTCCATGGACTGGAGCCGGTTGGGCGGCGGCAGGCGGTGCGGCCGGCCGAGCCGCCTGCGCGGCTCGGCGCTCCTCTTCACCGACCACTTCGCTCAAGAACGCCAGCTCGTCGAACGATCCGCCGGGCGTCACCAAGCTGCCCGCTTTGCTCGCCGCGCGCTCGTCGACCGAACCAGCGCTTGGTGCCAAAGTAGAGGCTGAGGCGGGAGCGGCCGGTGCGGGAGCTGGCGCTGCCGCCGGGGCTGCCGCTTCAATGACCGGAGCCGGCTTCGGTTCGGGCGCCGCCGGGGCGTTCGGCTTGAAGTCGAGCAGCGCTTCGAGCTCGGCGATCCTGTTGTTGACTGCCTGCTTTTCCTCCACGAGATGGCGAATGGTCTCATCGATCGCGTGGAACGCCGACTCGGCTTCGGCGCCGGCAAGCTCGCCGACGTGCGACCGAAGCTCGAGCTCGGCGCGTTCGTCGCGCCGGAGCTGTTCGTCAGCCTCGAGCAGCGAGAAGCGCGATTGCGAGCTGGCGCGTTCCTCCTCGATCGCCTGTCGGTGCGCGACGAGCTGTTCGTCGACCCGCGCAAGGCGCGCCTGATAGTCCCCTTTGACGCGATCGAAGACGTGCCCGGGCGTCGTCTCGCGCCGAGCTTCCAGCGCGGCGAGCCACGCCTCGTACCGGCGGCGCTCCTCGATCAGCGCCGGTACGCCGTCCAACGCGTGATTGGATTCCGTCATCGGATGTCCTCAAACTCCGGGTGGCGTGTGAAGCGCTCGCAGATCCCGCACATCGCCATCGCCCAATGCATTGACCCGACCAAGTGTCCGCGCCGCGAGCAGAATGCGCGCGGCGTGCTCGAGACTTTCCATCCGCTGGTGTGCCTGCTCGAGCGTCCCGCCAACGGTCGTCGCCCCGTGGTTGGCCATGAGAAACGCGTCGTGCCGAACGAGATAGGGCTCGAACAGATTGGCGAGCGCGTCGCTCCCCGGCGTGGCGTATGGAGCCAGCGGAACCGTGCCCATCTGCAAGATAACTTCAGGAAGGACGGGCGCTACGAACGACTCGCCCGCCACGGCGAACCCGGTGGCGATCGGCGGGTGCGCGTGCACCACCGCGCGAACGTCGCGCCGTCTCTCGTATATGCGTAGATGCATCTTCAGCTCGCTCGACGGACGCGCATCGCCCGCGAGCACCTCTCCTCTCGAATCGACCAGCACCAGATCGTGCGGCTCGACGTCGACCTTCGACCGTCCTGCCGGCGTCACGAGAATCGTGTCGTCCACGAGACGCACCGACACGTTGCCGTCGGGGCCCGCGACCAATCCGCGCTCGTAGAGCCGGCGGCAGACGCGAACGATCGCCGCCGCTGCCGTGGCGTCGGGCGGGCGGATCACCCGCCGCTCACGACGCCGTACGATGAACGACGCGTCCCCCCACGATCGTGCAACGCGGCCGCCCGGTCAGGGTCTGTCCGGCATAGGGCGTGTTCCGCCCTTTGGATACGAACCGAGCGGGATCGACGGTCCAGCTCGCCGCCGGGTCGAAGATCGTCACGTCGGCTTGGGCGCCCCGGCGCAGCGTGCCGCCCGGCAGCTTGAACACGCGGGCCGGCGCGCAGGACATCCGCTCGACGAGAAGGGGCAGATCGATCACGCCGGGCGTCACGAGCCAGCTGATGTTGACCGCGAGCGCCGTCTCCAATCCCACGATGCCGTTGGGCGCGTGCGCGAACTCGCGTTCCTTCTCGTCGTAGTGGTGCGGTGCGTGGTCCGTCGCGATGAGATCGATCGTCCCGTCGCGCACCGCTTCCTGAAGCGCGGCGACGTCCGACGCCGTCCGCAGCGGTGGATTCATCTTCGCATTGGTGTCGTATCCCTCGACGGCATCTTCAGTGAGCGAGAGATGGTGCGGACATACCTCGGCCGTCACGTTGATGCCGCGCTCCTTCCCCCAGCGGATCAGCTCGACCGATCCGCGCGTCGACATGTGGCAGAGATGGATGTGCCCCTTGGTGCGACGGGCGAGCAGGATGTCGCGGATGGCCATGATCTCTTCGGCCTCCGCCGGCACGCCCTTGAGGCCGAGTCGCGCGCTCACGATCCCTTCGTTCATCGCGCCGCCGGCGGCGAGCGTCGGCTCCTCGCAATGGTCGGCGACGGGAATCCCGAAGGTGAGCGCATATTCGAGCGCCGTGCGCATGAGGTGTGCGCTCACCACCGGCTTCCCGTCGTCGCTCACCGCCACCGCGCCCGCCGCCACCATCTCGCCGAATTCGGCGAGCGCTTCGCCGCGCTGACCCAGGGAGATGGCGCCGATCGGATAGACGCGCGCCGCGTTGGCGATCGTCGACTGCCGGATGATGAAGCCGACGGCGGCTTGATTGTCCGTCACCGGATCGGTGTTGGGCATCGCGCACACCGCGGTGAACCCGCCGACCGCCGCGGCGCGTGCGCCCGTCGCGATCGTTTCGACTTCTTCCCGCCCAGGTTCGCGCAGATGACAGTGCACGTCGATGAAGCCCGGCGCCACGACGAGTCCGGCGCAGTCGATCGTCTCGACGCCGTCGCGTCCCGACAGATCGCCGGCGACACGCGGCCCGAGTGCCTCGACCTCGCCGTCGACGAGCAGCAGGTCGGCGATCGCATCGAACGACTGCGACGGATCGATCACGCGCCCGCCAGCGAGCAACAACGTTCTGCCCGTGGAAGTGGTCATCGATCGCCTCCGCCGCCGCGCTTCGCCGCCTCGGCCAGCTCCGGTTTGCCGCCGGACAGGAGATAGAGCACCGCCATGCGGATGGCCACGCCGTTGGTCACCTGGTCGAGGATCACGCTGAACGGACCATCAGCGACGTCGGAGTCGATCTCGACGCCGCGATTCATCGGTCCGGGGTGGAGGATGAGGATGTCGCGCTTCGAGCGATCGAGCCGCTCGCGCGAGATGCCGAACACGCGGTTGTATTCGCGGAGCGACGGGATGTAGCCGGCCGTCATGCGCTCGAGCTGGAGGCGGAGGATGTTGAGCGCGTCGGCCCACTCGATCGCCTGCTCGACGCGATTGAACACGGTGACGCCCAGCTCGTCGATCGCGCTCGGCAGCAACGACCGCGGCCCGCAGACGCCGACCTCGGCGCCCATCTTGGTGAGCCCCCAGATGTTCGAGCGCGCGACGCGGGAGTGGAGCACGTCGCCGACGATGCAGACCTTCACGCCGTCGAGCCGCTTGAAATGGTCGCGAAGTGTCAATAAATCGAGCAGGCCCTGCGTTGGATGCTCGTGGGTGCCGTCGCCGGCGTTGATGACGTTCGACTCGATGCGGTCGGCCAGAAAGCGCGCCGCCCCCGAAGCGCCGTGGCGGATCACGACCATGTCGATCCGCATCGCCTCGAGGTTGCGCGCCGTGTCGACGAGGGTCTCGCCCTTCGACACGCTCGACCCCGACGCGGCGACGTTCACCGTGTCCGCCGACAGCCGCTTTTCAGCGAACTCGAATGAGACTCTCGTGCGCGTCGACGCCTCGAAGAACAGGTTGACGATCGTCGCGCCGCGCAGCGTCGGGACTTTCTTGATCGCCCGCTCGCTGATCTCTTTGAACGGCTCCGCGGTGTCGAGAATCAATTTGATCTGCGCGCCGGAGAGCGGCTCGAGCCCGAGCAGGTCCTTGCCGAGCGACGGCGTCACGCCGTGGAATCCCGCTCGGCGATCACGACGCCATTCTTGCCGTCGAGCTCCTCGACCAGCACGTCGACCCGCTGCTGCGGCGTGGCGGAGATCGTCTTGCCGACGATGTCCGGTTGGATCGGCAATTCTCGACCGCCGCGGTCGATGAGCACGGCCAACGCTATTCGCTTTGGCCGCCCGAAGTCGGCCAGCTCGTCGAGCGCGGCGCGGATCGTCCGGCCCGTGTAGAGCACGTCGTCGACGATCACGACCGTGAGGCCGTCGACGTCGACCGGGATTTGCGTCTGGCCGACGACCGGGCGCGGGCCGACCGTCTGGAGGTCGTCGCGGTAGAGCGTGATGTCGAGCGCGCCCTGCGGAACGCTGGCCGATTCACGCTCGGCGATCGTGGATACGATTTGCGCCGCGAGCTGAACGCCGCGGCGCTGAATGCCGACGATCACGAGGTCGTCCGTGCCGTTGTTCAGCTCGACGATCTCGTCCGCCATGCGCCGGAGCGTTCGAACGAACGCGCGCGCATCGAGCACCGAGCTCTGTTTTGGGGGTGCAGCCATGGTGGGCGGAATATGAACGGGTTGGGACGCGAACGGTAGCAGCACGCAACGCCGCGCCGCGTCCGGGCGTCCATACTATGAGCACTCACGCTACTCGCTTGCGCTGGGACCGATGCCTACCCTCGCCGCGTCCTCGTTGACCCGCCCGATTCTTCGCCCCGCGCTCCGGCGCGCCGTCGTCACCGCGCCGCTGGCCGCCGTGATCGCGGCCGCCTTCGCGAACGTCGGGTCCGCGCAGGGGACGCCGCGCACGGACGTGATTCACGGCCGAGTCATCGGGCCGGACAGCGCCGCTCTCGAGAGCGCGACGATCAGCGTGCTCGCCGGCGCGCCGCCGGCCAGAACGACGCGCACCGACGCCAACGGCCGCTACTCGATCTCGATCGAGAACGGACCCGGCACCTACACGGTCATCGCGACGATGCTCGGCTACGCGCCGCAGCGCAGGACGATCGCGCGTCAGGGCGTGGACACAATCCCCGCCGTCGATTTCAAGCTCGTGCAGGTGGCGACACAGTTGGGCGCGGTCCGCTCCACCGGCGCGCGTCCGAAGCCGGCGCGCTCGGAGGTCGGCGGCGACTTCACGCCCGGGGCGTCGAACAGCTACGTCGACCTCTCGCGCGGACTCACCGGCGACGTAACCGGCGACCTCACGGCGGCCCTCTCGATGATTCCCGGCGTCACGGTGACGCCGAGTGCGACTGGCGGCCTCCCGACGGTGACTGCATTCGGCCAGACACCCGATCAGAACTCCACGGTGCTCAACGGGCTCGTGTTCGGCGGCTCGCCCCCGCGCGACGGCTTCAGCGTCAACGTCGTCTCGTCGACGTACGATCCCGCGAAAGGCGGATTCTCCGGCGTTCAGCTGTCGCTGCGCATGAACTCGGGCAGCAACTTCCTCTCGCGCACGGTGCACGCAACGCTCGACGCGCCCGCGCTGCAGGCCACGACGCCCGCCGCGGAACACCTTGGGACGCTCTACGACCAACAGGTGGTGAGCGGGACCATTTCCGGCCCGATCGCCCCGGACAAGGCGTTCTACGCATTCTCATATCAAGTCATGCACCGCGGAAGCGCGCTGACGTCGCTCGTCAGCGAGAGTCCTGCGTCGCTCCTCAGCCTCCGCATGAATCCGGATTCGGTGGCGCGATTGCTCGGCGCGCTCGGCCCGTTGGGCCTCGACGCCCGCGTTCCGGGGGTGCCGGGTGCGCGCGCCACCAACTCCGGCCAGGTCGCCGCGCGGTTCGACTTCACTCCCAACCCCGCCGCACCGCAACCCGGGTTGATCTCGTTTCAGGGCGTGCCGTCCGTCTCCGACGACTACTATCTCCAACTCGGCGGCTCATGGCGCGCGAACGACGGATCGATGATCGGCGCAACGAGCGTCCCGGCGGCAGGCGGCCAGCTCACGCATCGCGACGGGTGGCTCCAGCTCACCGCCGCGAAATATTTCCCGCGCGGATTCCTGAACGAGGCGAGCGCGTCGCTGTCAGCGAAACAGGATGTGACCGATCCCTACCTCGACGAGCCCACCGCCCGCGTCCTCGTCACCTCCGCGCTTCCCGACGGCACCCTCGGCGTCTCGTCGCTTCAGCTTGGCGGCGCGTCGGCGCCGCACTCGACGATCGGCGGCGGGGCGATCGAGCTGCGCGACCAACTCTCGCGCTACACCTGGGACCGGCATCATCAGATGGCGCTCACGGTCGATGGCACGCTCGATCGATTCAGCATCGACCAAGCCGCCGGCCTCGGAAGCTTCTCGTACAATTCAATCGCCGACTTCACCAACGGCGCGCCGGCAAGCTTCTCGCGCGTGCTCAACGGCCGCCGGAACGAAGGCTCGGGACTCACTGGCGCGCTCGGCGTGGGCGACATCTATGCCCCGTCGTCCGCGTTCAGAGCGCAATTCGGCGTGCGTCTCGAAGCGAACCACCTCTATGCTCGTCCCGCGTTCAACCCGGCGGTCGATTCGGTGTTCGCGCTCCGCACCGACCACGTGCCGAGCACCGTCGCCCTGATGCCGATGGCAGGCTTCAGCTGGCAGACGCTCGGCCGCATGTCGTATCCGGGGATCGCGCAGACCTTCCCACGCGGCAACATCAGCGGCGGCGTGCGCGAGTATCGCGGATCGATCTCGACCCAGGCGATCGACGGCTATTCGCGGCAGACCGGACTTCCCGATGCGACGCAGCAGCTCTTCTGCGTCGGCGCGGCCACACCGGCCTCACCCTGGGGATCGTTCGCGCAGTCTCCGGCGTCGATCCCCTCACAATGCGCCGACGGGACGACGGGAACGCCGCTCGCGCAGACCACACCGCCCGTCGCGCTCTATGCGCCGAATTATTCGCTCTCACGCAGTTGGCGGCCGGATCTGAACGTGTCGTACACGCTCACCGACTGGGTGTCGGCGAGTGTCGGCGGAACGTACGTGCTCAACCTCGACCAGCCAGGCGTATTCGACGTCAACTTCGCCGATGCGCCGCGCTTTTCGCTCGGTTCGGAACGCGGACGCCCGGTGTACACGACCTCATCGGAGATCGTCCCGTCGACCGGCGCGCTCCCGTGGACCGATTCGCGCGAGTCCGCGCTGTTCGCGCACGTCGGTGAGACGCGTTCCGACCTGCAATCGCACCGCCAGTATCTGCGCGCCGGCCTGAGCGTGCGCCCGTCATTCGTGCTCGTCTCCAACTCGTTCTACTGGTACACGTCGCTCAACTACACGCACGCGTCCGGCCGGGACCAGCTCTACGGGTTCAGCGGTACGACGGACGGCGATCCGCGCGCCAAGACCTGGTCGCCGAGCACCGACGCCGAGCACGCGTTCAACCTGTCGCTGACGATGAGCCGACAGCGTTGGTTCAACGCGTCGATCACCGCGCGCGCGCAGTCGGGCATTCGGTTCACGCCCGGGGTGTTCGGCGACGTGAACGGCGA
>DATNAT010000215.1:0-23811 GCA_035572355.1 Gemmatimonadaceae bacterium | reverse complement strand
GGCGCCTTTCTCGCCTGCAGCTTCTGGCTCGCCGACAACTACGTGCTGCAGGGCCGCCACGACGACGCGCTGCGGCTGTTCGAGCGATTGCTCTCGCTGCGCAACGACGTCGGGCTGCTGTCGGAAGAGTATGACGCGAAGCTCCGGCGGCAGGTCGGCAACTTTCCGCAAGCCTTCTCGCACGTCGCGCTGCTCAGCACGGCCTTCAACCTCGAGCACGGGCGATCGCCCCTGACGCCGCACCCGGCGGAACAGCGAACGCGCGACGGCGACTGATGCAGTCCGCCCGCCGGCTCGATCAGCGGATGCGTGCTACTCCGTTGCCAGGCAATGGAAAGCGCACGAACACCTCGGGATCGTGACCGGGCACGATCAGCCGCGGGCTCGAGGCGAGCGCGATCATCCGCGCCTGCGCGCGCAGGTTGGATAGGCTATCGAGCGTCTGCGCGATCGGTCGGTGCTGTTCGAGGTTGGCGTAGAGGTACGCGTTGTCCGACGCAACGACGACGGTTCCCTCCGTTGTATGAACGGCAGCGAACTGCGACGCAAAGGTGTGCTTGCCACCGGTGTAGACGGTGATGCCCGGTATGATCTCTTTGTCGTCGCCGTCGATGAGCATCAGCCGGCCCTCGCGCGCCGCGGCGGCGAGCAGCTTGGCGTCGCCGGCGTCGATCGTCCGATTCTTCGCCGTTCCCGCCGAGTCGGTGTAATACTCGAATTCGTCTTTCTGAATCCAGATGCGCGCTCTGGGGAAGAGATCGATCCCGTCGAGGTGGTCCCAGTGGATGTGCGAGATGATGAGGTCGGTCACATCCTCCGCCTTCACTCCGGTACGCGCGAGCGCCACATCCGGCGGCACGAAGTCCGAGGGGTGCCACTGCTTGACCAGGTCGTCGCGATGGAAGCCGGCGTCGACGAGCACGTCGCGGCCGTCGGCGCCCTTGAGGAGCCAGATCGTCATCGCGAGATCGATTTTCTTGCCGCGCTCTGCGCCGGCGATCATCCCCGACAGTGGATAGCCGGTCACCGTGGCGTAGCGGATGGCGTACACCTCGTACGTCGGGCGCGCCGTTGGTGCGGCTTGGAGCTGCGCCCCGCGGGGCTTTGCCTTGCACGCGGCACCGGCGAGCGTCGCCGCGGCGAGAGCCGCAATGCCTGCGACGTTACGAAAAGTCTTTCCCATACCGGCGTCCCGTGTGTTTGAAGGCGAGCTTTTCGTAAAAGGCGTGCGCGTCGGTCCGATGCAGCGCCGTCGTGACGACAAAACGCCGGCAGCCTCGTTCGCGTACCCAGGCTTCCGCAGCGGCGACGAGTGCGCGGCCCACGCCTCGCGCCCGAACGCGCTCATCCACCACGAGCAGCGTGAGCTGTCCGAGCGGCGGCTCGTGATTGATCGTATGGCGAATGTGCACCGTGGCAAGTCCGACCACCATCCCGTCCATGGTGGCGACGAGCGTGCGAACGTTCGGGTCGGCGTCGAGCCGCGCCAAGCGCGCGGGTATCACATCGGCGTTCGTTGGATAGCCGAGCTGCGCACAGAGCTCGGCCAGCGCTTGGGCGTCGCTCGCGAGCGCCTCGCGGATCGTGGGATGAGGCATCAGATGCCGGTTGAAGGGCGAAGATGGTGAACCTTCGAGCGTGGTGGAAAATATGCCTCCTGTCGTGCGATCTTGGTGCTGACATGCCGCGCCCCGGTCGTCGACGGTTCCGTTTCGGACTGCTCCAAGTGGCGGTGCTCCTCCTCGCCGGTTCGCGCGGGAGCGCACAGGTCGTCAGCGGGCTGGCGGTTCTCTCTCCCAATCGCGAGCCCGCCGCGGGCGTCGTCGTCGAGCTGCTCGATTCGGCCGGCACCACCCGCGTCACCTGGACGTTCAGCGACGAGAACGGGCGCTTTCTTTTTCGCGGTGTCGGCCGCGGTCCGTTCGTTCTGCGCGCACGGCGCATCGGCGTACGTCCAGTCCGTCTGCCAATCGTGCTCGGCGCCGCCGACACCTCGCTGGTATTGCCGATGGTGTCCGTTCCCCTTTCGCTGCCGCCGGTCGTGGCACGCGACGCGCGCTCGTGCAATTCGCGGCCGGACTCCGGGCTGGCGCTCGGAACCCTGTGGAACGACGCCGAGTCCGCGCTGCTCGCCGCGTCCATCACGAGACGCTCATCGGCCAACCAGTTCGCGATCACCGACTACACCCGCGACTTCGATTTCAAGACGGGCGAGCTCGAGGCGGTCGCGTTGAACGACGTTCGTTCGAGCGGTGCGCGGCCCTGGACGAGCATTCCCGCATCACAGCTTCGGCGGAATGGCTTCGTCGTACTCGACCGCGACAGCGCGACCTTCATCGCACCGGACGTCGAGACGCTCGTCTCGCGCGACTTCATCGAGTCGCACTGCTTCGAGCTGGGATCGCGCCGTCAGGCATCCGATTCACTGATCGGCATCGACTTCACACCGGCCGGTGCGCCAAAGCACCCGGAGGTTCGGGGCACGATCTGGCTCGATGGTGCGACGCACGAGCTCCGGTCGGTTGACTTTCACTACGTACATCTCGGGCTCTCCGGCGCCGACTCCGCCGCCGGAGGCCGGGTGAGGTTCGCCCCGATTGGCACGGGTGGTTGGATCGTGACCGATTGGTTCGTGCAGGCGCCGGTATTGCGCTTGGCGATCGATCGCCCGCTCGACGCCAGTGCGCCGGATCGTCTTCGTGTGAGCGGAAGCACGCTCCGCGAGGTGCGGGGCAGTGGTGGCGTTCTCTGGTCGCGGCCCGTGTCGGCCGTGGAAATCCGCGTCACGTCGGGCTCTCGACGCCGTCCTCTCGGGACCAATCAAGCCACGGCGTATGTCGTCGGCAGCGATCGTCGCGCGTCGACCGATTCCAACGGCGTCGTTTCATTCTCGAACCTCGTCGACGGCGCCTATCTCGTCGACGTCGGCACGCGCGAGCTCGACGTGCTCGGCTGGGCGCGGCGGCGTGTTCGAGTGGACATCGACTCGCGGCACCCGCGCAAGACTCTAGACGTCGAGGTCGAATCGCCGCTCACCGCGGCACGCGCCGTATGCGGAGCCGACGCCGCGCTGCTCGGCGACGCGACCGGCGTGATCGTCGGACGCGTGACCGACGGCGTGATGCCGATTGCCGGCCGCGGCGTTCGCGTCACATGGGTCGGCGGTGCCAAGGGGTCGGCGGCGCTGCCCGTCGTATCGCGCGCGACGCAGACGATGGCCGGCGACGGCCGGTTCATCGTCTGCGGCGTTCCGCGCGACCAGCCGATCCAGATCAGAATCGAGGGGGTGCCCACGTCCACCACGACGCAGCTCGCGCGCAATCAGGTCGTGGCGATCGTCGAGCTGACCGTCGGCAGTTGAACAGTCGCGGCGCGCCGGCGATCAGTATTTCGCAAGATACGTCTCGAGCTCCCACGCGCTCACCTGGGTGATGTAGTCGCGCCACTCCTGGCGCTTCGCCTCGACGAAGTGCGACGCGATGTGCTTGCCGAGGGCGCCGGTGATCACGTCGTCCTTCTCCAACTCGTCGAGCGCCTCGTTGAGATCGTGCGGCAGATCGTCGATCCGCAACCGGCGCTTCTCGCGGAAGCTCATCTCCCAGATGTTCTCGTTCACCGGCTCGCGGTAGTCGGCCTTCGTTTCGATGCCGTCCAACCCGGCGGCGAGCATCACGGCGAGCGCCAGATACGGATTGGCCGACGGGTCGGGGGAGCGCAGCTCGACGCGCGTGCCGGTACCTCGTCGCTCGGGCACGCGAATGAGCGGCGATCGGTTGCGCATCGACCAAGCGACGTTGACGGGCGCTTCGTACCCCGGCACCAGCCGCTTATATGAGTTCACTAACGGATTGGTGATCGCGCACATGCCGCGCGCGTGCCGCAGGAGTCCGCCCACGTAGTGCAGCGCCGTCGGCGAGAGCTCCCATTCGGCTTTGGCGTCCCAGAACGCGTTCTCTCTGCCGCGAAAGAGCGACTGATGGGTGTGCATGCCGCTGCCGTTCTGCCCGAAGATCGGCTTCGGCATGAATGACGCGAGCAGCCCGAATCGCGTCGCAACGTGCTTCACCACGAAGCGGAAGGTGGCGATGTTGTCCGCCGTCTTGAGCGCATCGGCGTAGCGAAAGTCGATCTCGTGCTGGCCGTGCGCCACCTCGTGGTGGGCCGCTTCCACCTCGAACCCCATCTGCTCGAGCGTGTGCACCATCGCGCGCCGCGCGTCTTCCCCGAGATCGGCGGGCGCCAGATCGAAATAGCTGCCGACGTCGTGCGTGGCCGTCGTCGCGGCGCCGGGCTCGTCGGGCTTGAACAGGAAGAACTCGGCTTCCATGCCCGCGTTCATCGTGAAACCCAGCGCTTTCGCTTTGGCGAGCACCGCCTTGAGCGTTCCGCGCGGGTCGCCGGCAAAGGGCTCGCCCGCCGGCGTGTGAATGTCGCAGATCAGCCGGCAGATGCGATTGTCTTCGTCGCCCCAGGGGTAGACGAGAAAGGTGTCGAGCTCGGGCGCGAGCAGCATGTCCGACTCCTCGATGCGCACGAACCCTTCGATCGACGAGCCGTCGAACATGATGTCGCCGGCCAGCGCCTTCTCGAACTGCGACGCCGGAATCTCGACGTTCTTGTTCACACCGAGGATGTCGGTGAACTGCAGGCGCATGAAGCGGACGTTGAGCGTGTCGGTCAGCTCCAGAACGTCCTTCTTCGTCGCACCGCTTAAGTCCGGCGTGAGCGAGCGTGAGCGAGCGGGCAGAGCGGGCCTCGAGTCGAAAGTCGCCTAACGCTACCCTGCGCCGCCGCTGCTTGTAAAGCGTTCGCGCAATACGTGCGCGTAACGAGCTCGCAGATCGGGCACACCCCTTGCCGCGCTCGATCGCGTCGATTTCACCGAATGTCGAAGGGGGAGAAGCAGATGAGGATACAAGACATCATGACGCGCGATCCGAGCAGCGTCACGCCCGATGCCTCCGTCCGCGAGGCGGCGCAGATCATGAAACGCGAAGACGTCGGCGTCGTGCCGGTCGTCGACGGCCAGAGCGAGCGGAAGCTCGTCGGCGTCGTCACCGATCGCGACATTGCCATTCGCTGCATCGCCGACGGACGCGACGGCACCTGCCGCGTGCGCGACGTGATGAGCGCCGACGATCTCGCTACCTGCAGCGAGAGAGCCGACGTAGACGAGGTCATGAACGCCATGCGCACCGAAAAGGTCCGGCGCATTCCGATCGTCGATGAGCGCGGGTCGCTCGTCGGCATCGTCGCGCAGGCCGACGTCTTCACCAAGACGCGCGACACCCATCGCGCCGGCCAGACGGTCGAGCACATCTCGCAGCCGGGCGGGCGACACGCGACCTGACCCGCCGACGATCTGATCGGCGTGTCGTGGAACGGGACGGCCATGTAACTTTCGCCGCATGGCCTCTCCCGGTTCACCACCCTCACCACGCTCACCGAGTTCACCAAGCTCGCCGTCGAGTGCCGAGCACGAGCATCCGCTCGCAACCGCACCCTGCCCCGCGTGCGGTGTGCAGGCGAGCGGAAAGTTCTGCTCGAATTGCGGTGCGTCCCTTCCCGGTGCAACCTGCGCCGCCTGCGACGCGCCGTTTTCCCCCGGTGCGAAGTTCTGCCACCGCTGCGGAACGGCGGCCGGCGCCGAGCGCGCCGATGACCGCCGTAGCGCTTCGTCCGCGCTACCCTGGGGCGTCGCCGCGATCGCGCTCGTCTCGCTGATCGCCCTCGTCGCCGGGCAGCGATTCGCCAGGACGCCCGCGCCATCGACCGCCGTCGACTCCCAGTCCGCTGCCGCTCCGTTCGCCGGCGCGACGGGAAACGGAGCGGCGCCGGACATCAGCCAAATGAGCCCGGCCGAGCGGGCGAGCCGCCTTTACGATCTCATCATGACGTTTCACGAGGCGAGCAAGCCGGACAGCGTCCGAATCTTCGCTCCCATGGCGATCGGCGCGTACGGAATGCTCGGCCCCCTGAATCTCGACCAGCACTACGACGTCGGGCGCATCGCCGCCGTATCGGGGAACGAGACCATCGCGCACGCCGAGGCGGACACGATTCTCGCCCAGCATCCGAACCATCTGCTCGGGCTCATCCTGGCCGGCAACGCGGCGCACATGCGTCAAGATGCCGCGGCCGAGCGAACCTACCACGACCAGCTCGTCGCCGCGGCGCCGGCCGAGCGCGCCAAGCAGCTGCCCGAATACGCCGAGCACGAGAACGACATCACCATCGCGCTCGGCGCCAAGCGTCCTTAGCGGATTTTCGTGAGACACCCATGACCACGATCCACGTCGCCCACAGCCCCGACTCCGACGACGCGTTCATGTTCTACGCGCTCGCCGCGGGGAAGATCGATACCGAAGGGCTCACCTACGTGCACGAGCTGCAGGACATCGAGACGCTCAACCAGCGCGCGCTCAAGGGCGAGCTCGAGGTTACCGCCGTGTCGATCCACGCCTACGCCTATCTCACCGACCGCTACGCCCTCTTGCCGCACGGCGCGTCGATGGGCGACCGGTACGGACCGCGGCTCGTCGCGCGCCAGCCGATGACGCGCGCTGAGCTTCAAGGCAAGCGCATCGCCATCCCTGGTCCGCTCACCAGCGCCTACCTCGCGCTACGGTTGTTCGAACCGCGCTTTGAGCCGGTGTTCACTCCGTTCGACCAGATCGAGGACGCGGTCGTCGACGGCAAGGTCGACGTCGGACTCCTCATTCACGAGGGTCAGCTCACCTTCGGCGACCGCGGACTGCACCTGGTCCAAGACCTTGGCGAGTGGTGGTTTGGCGAAACCGGCCTGCCGCTGCCGCTCGGCGGAAACGTCATCCGGAAGGATTTGGGTGTGGATCTAACGCGAAAGATTTCGCGCCACTTACGTGACAGCATCAAGTATGGATTGGAGCATCGGACGGCGGCTCTCGACCATTCGATGCAATTCGCACGTGGGCTCGAACGCGGCAAAGCCGACACCTTCGTCGGGATGTACGTGAACGACTGGACCCTCGACTACGGCGACCGCGGGCGCCAGGCCGTGCGCCAGTTTCTGAAGCGCGGCGTCGAGGACGGCGTCATCACCCACGACGCCAAGGTGGAGTTCGTCGACTAGGCGAGCCGGCCGTTCAGATTCAGTGAATGTGCCCGTGGGTGTGTCCGTCATGGGCCTCGTGGCCCAACGCGTGGCGTACCCAGCTCACGACCTTCGCGACACGCTCGCCGAGGGCGCGGGCGCGGGCTTCGGGGTCGATTGGACCGCGCGGCTCCGCTACGATGATCCCGCCCAACTGCTCGACCCGGCCGAGCAGCACGGTGTTGTCGCCGCCTGAGACGCCGAAGACCGTGTTCAGAAAGGTCCGGTCCGGCGAGCGCTCCATCTCAGTCAGCAGGCGATCGAGGTCATCGGGAATCTCGCCCGCGGCCGGGCAGGCGATCAGGATCCCCGCGTAATCGGCAAGGGCTGCCGCCGACGACAGACGAGGGTAGCCTTTCCCCGTCCCCGCCCCGTGAGCGCCACCGGCTCGAACGTCCACTTCGGTGAAGCGCACGTGACCCGCTCCGTGTGCCGCCGCCTCGGCAAGTGACGCGGCCGGGCTCTCGGCGCCATAGAACAATACGATCAGTTTGGGCATGATGTCGCGCTCCGACGTTGGCGCGTGCGTATTCGTTTCTTCTTGACGAAGTGGCTGGGCCAGTATACTAAGGCGTTGAAAAGCGGCGATGACGTGTGCGCGAGCGAAGGTGCGCCGGCGAAAGTCGGCATACGAAGTGCACGCGGCTCGCCGCTCGTGTTACTGGAGCGCATGCGCGAGCGATGTTCACGGGCATGCGAGCGATGACTGATTCACGGATTCAAAGCACACATAACCCCTCAGGAGGCGGGCATGCCGCGAGGTGACGAGTTGCACGGTGACTATCGATTCGCCGATCGGGACGACGACGTCGACGATCTCAATTACGGCGGCGGCGGCGGCGGAAGCTCGTCGTATGACGACGACGACGAGGAAGACGGCGGGTGGATGACCCACAAGGACGAGAGCGACGATCTGTGGGACAGCACCGATGAAGTGGACGACGACGAGGAAGAGGGCGCGACCGTCGAGACGGTAGAGGAAGAAGAGGAAGAGGAGGCGGACCTGTTCGGCGCTCGCCGGCCCGGTCGCCCCGGTCGTCCTCCCAAGCCCGCCGCTCCGCCGGCCGCTCCAGCGGCCGCCGGGTCTGGCGCGATGAGCGGCGCCACCGCCGGCAAGAAGGCTGGCGCGAGTGCCGCGGCGTCAGCGGCCCCGGCATCGTCGAGTGCCGCGAAGCCCGCTGCAAAGCCGGCCATGCCGGCCACAAAGGTCGCTGCCGCTCCGGCCAAGAAAGCGCCCGCCAAGGCTGCGAAGCCGGGTGGCGGCGCCAAGAAGGCTGGCAAGAAGGCGGCGAATAAGAGCGCGGCGAAGTCCGCCAAGAAGGGCGCGAAAAAGCCCGCGAAAAAGGGCAGCGGAAAGAATCCCGCGAAAAAAAGCGCCAACAAGGGTGGCGGAAAAAAGCGCGCGAAGAGCGCCAAGAGCGCGAAGCGCGGCGCCAAGAAGCGCCGCTAGTTGCCCGTGCGGTAAGCAACGGCGGGGTGCCGGCATGCGCACCCCGCCGTCGCGTCTCTGCTAATATCAGTCATGACCGCCGACTCCCATCCCGCGCTCGACGAACCGATCGCCGCCGCTTCGCGTGCCCCGGCGCGCGATCCGCGTCGCGAGCGTGTCAAGGCGTCGCAGGACGTCGCGGCGGCGGTCGCCCACGAGCTCCGGACGCCGGTGTTCGGCATCGCGTCGGCTGCGCAGCTGCTGCGCTATCGCGTCGCCGATGATCCGGTCGTGCAGAAAAACATCGGGCGCATTCTGCGCGACGCCGAGCGGCTCAACGTACTCGTCGCCGCGCTGCTGGAGTATGCGCGGCCGACGCCGATTCGCCTCCTGCCCGGCGATCCGGACACGGCGTGGACTCACGCCTTCGCCGCGCAGCGCGGCGTGTTGGAAAGCAAGGCGCTTCTCGTGCGCCATGCGTCGGCCGAGCCGCGCGCGTCGTGCAGCGTCGACGCCGAGCAGCTCACGCAGGCCTGCTCGAATCTCCTTGCCAACGCCATCGACGCCGCGCCGGAAGGAAGCGACCTCGTGGTCGAGTCTCACACACTCGACGACGGCCGCTGGCAGTCGCGCCTGCACAACGACGGCGCGCCGGTGAGCGACGAGGTGATGTCGCGCGCCTTCGACCCGTTCGTCACGACCAAGGCCGGCCACGCCGGCATCGGGCTCGCCGTGGCGCATCGGATCGTCGTCGAGCACGGCGGCACGATCGACATCGAGAGCAGCACGGGCGGTGGAACCACGCTCACGCTCACCCTGCCGCCAGCGCGACATGGTTGATTCGCCGATCGCGCTGCTTCGCGCGCACGCGAAGCACGCGCCGTGGAACGCCCGCGGACTCGCCGCGCACGTCACTGCGCTCGTCGACGCGGCCGGCGTCCGCCCCACGAATGCCTCGGCCCGCGCCGCGCCGAGCGCGCGCTCGATTCGTTTTTACGTGGCCAATGGCCTGCTCGAGCGGCCAGAAGGCACCGGCACTGCGGCGACGTACAATTACCGTCACTTCCTGCAGCTGCTGGCGATCAAGATCCGCCAGCGCGAAGGCGTCACGCTCGACATCATCAAGCGCGAGATGAAGGACGTGACCGGCGACGCACTCGAGCGCCGCGTCGCGTCGTCGCTCGCCGCGGCGCTCGGCGCCACCCTCGAGACGCGCCGCCAGAACGTCGACGACGACGCGACGTTGAGCTGGCGCCGCGTCCCCGTGGCCGACGGCGTCGAGCTGCACGTGCGCGATGACAGCCCGGCCTCGCGCGACGACGCGCTCGTCGCGATGCGCGAAGCCGTGCGCGCCGCGCTCGGCCGCGAAGACATTCGCTGACGCGGCCGCGCTACAACACTACAACACTACAACACTACAACACTACAAGACGCGTGACAGCAGCGTCGCGCCGACCTCGAGCAGCTTCGACCAGGTCGACCGCCGCTCGAACTCGGCCAGCTTGATCTCCTTCGCCTGACGGAGGTCGCCGAGAAACACGGAATCCATCTGGGCTCCGAACGCCGTGTCGAGCACGACGAGGTTCGACTCGTCGTTGAACGCCATCGACCGGTTGTCGAAGTTCATCGAGCCGACCGAGCTCCAGATGCCGTCGGCCACGATGGTCTTCGAGTGCATCATCGTCGGCTGGTATTCGTAAATGCGAATACCATTTCTCAGCAGCTCTTCATACCGGTAGCGGCCGGCGTACCAGGTCGTCTTGACGTCGGTCTTCGAGCTCACGGTGAGGACGCGGACGTCCACGCCGCGCCGCGCCGCGCGCTCGAGGAGCCGCCGCATGTCGTCGTCGGGCACGAAGTACGAGTTGGCGATGTACAGCGTGTGCCGCGATCCGGCGATCGTCAGCGTGAGGAACCGTTCGGCCGGCGTGCTTCCCGTGGTCGGAGCGGCGTAGAGGAGGCCGGCGTGTGTCGTGCCGGCCGGCTCGAAGCCGCTCCGCGGAAAGAACAACGGTCCGGTGATCAGCTCGCCCGTTGCCTCCGCCCAGGCGTCGGCGAACGCCGTCTGCAGCTGCATCACCGCCGGACCTTCGAAGCGCACGTTCGACTCGCGCCACTGGTCCTCGTGCAGGCCGTCGCCAAGCCAGTAGTCGGCGAGCCCGAACCCGCCCGTCCATCCCACGTGGCCGTCGACGACCACCACCCGCACGTGCGAACGGTCGGTCGCGTCGTGGATCGTGAACCAGCGAAGCGGCCGCAGCTCCGCCACCTCGACGCCGGCGTCGCGCAGCGCTCCGATCCAGTGCTTGGACAGATGCTGCGAGCCGAACGCGTCGAGCAGGAGCAGCACGCGCACGTGGGCGCGTGCGCGCTCGCGCAGCACCGCGGCCAAAGTGTCGGCCACCTTGCCCGGCAGCGAGTAGTACATCTGCACGGTGATCGTGTGCTGCGCCGCGCGCAGATCGGACCATAGCTGCGGATACGTGCCGTTGCCGTTCAGCGCCTGCTCGACCGTGTTGTCGGGAAAGATGTGCGTGCCCGTGAACAGCTCGAAGGTGCGCTCGAACAGCGAATCGCTCACCGCCGGCGGCCCCGAATCGGACAGCGTCACGACGCGCGCCACCGGCGTGCCGCGCGTGATCGTCAGCAGCCCGACCAGTGCCAGCGCGCAGACGAGTATGCCGAGGGCGACGAACCCGATTCGTTTGAGGCGTTGCATGCTCGAATCGCATCCAACACGGTTCGTGCCACGCCGAGCTCGGTTCTGGTCATGGGACAGATCGCGAGCCAGTTTTGAGAAGCTTGGCCGCTCCGGCGGCAGCATTCATCGCGCGGCAGGAGGCAGGGTGCCCACGTTCACCGGATCGATCGTCGTTCTCACCGGCATCGGCGCCGAAGGCCAGGTCGGCGAAGTCGTCGCCGCGGCGTTCGCGCAGCTCGGCGCATCGCTGGTGCTCGTCGACCGCACGGCGGAAAAGGTCGACGCGCGTGCGGCAGCGCTCACGGCGGCCGGCGCGTCGGCCGCCGCTTACCCCTGCGACTTGACCGATGCGGCGGCGGTTGCCGCTCTGGCCGAGCGTGTGCGGAAAGAGCATGGCGGCGCCATTCACGCGCTCGTCCACATGGCGGGCGGTTTTGCCATGAGCGGCCCCGTGGCCGACAGCTCGCTCGACTTATGGAATCGACAGCTCGCCATCAACCTGACGACGGCGTATCTCACGGCACGGGCGTTTTTGCCGGCGCTCCGCGAAGGGCGTGGCGCGCTGGTGTTCTTCGCGTCGCAAGCGGCGCTTCCCGGCTCGACGGGGGCCAAGACATCGGCGTACGCAGCGGCAAAGAGCGGCGTGCTGGCCCTCATGCGCGCGATCGCAGCCGAAGAGCGAACGAACGGGGTGCGGGCGAACGCGGTGGCCCCGACGTCGATCCGCACCGCGACAAACGTGCGCGACATGGGCAACGACGTTCGGTACGTCGAGCGCGAGGAAGTGGCGGACGTCGTGACTTTCTTGTGTTCATCCGCCGCGAATGCGATCTCGGGCACTGTCGTCCCGCTCGCATGAAATCGCCGGTGGGAGCATGACATCGTGACGCTCGCGGCGAGGCGGCGCGCGCACGCCCGGGCGGCGCTGCTCGATCGTTCGATCGAGGAGTTTCCACTCTTTCGCCTGAGCGACACGCCGGACGACGCTGCGATCTCGTACACGACGGGCGACGGCGGGCGCTGGCGCGTACTCGCCACGCCCGGTGAACGCCTGCCCGGCACGTTCGATCAGGATCTCTACGTCGAGATCATGCGCCGATATCAGGAGGCCGGTGAGCCCGCGGACGGCGTGCTGAGCTTTACGCTCCACGCCCTGCTTCGCTCGATGGGCCGCCAGGTCGACGGGCGCACCTACGAGCAGCTTCGCGGCGCGCTCACGCGATTGGAGCGCACACGACTCGAGTCCGAGGGGAGCTACTTCGACTCGAGCGCCGCCGGTCCGTCCACGACGAGCTTCACGTTGCTCAGCTCGGTCATGATCGAGCGTCGGCGCAGCTTGGAACGGGAGCAGCTCGCCCTATTTCCGGCGGTCGTCGCCGCCGAGCCCGGTGAAGCGCGCATCGTGATCTCGCCGCTCATCCGGCAGAATGTGGCGGCGCGCCATGTCGTCGCGCTCAACGTAGCGACATATCTTTCGCTGCCCTCGCCGGTGGCGCGGCGACTCTATCGCCTCATCGAGCTCGCCCGCGCCGAGGACATGCTGACCTGGCGCGTGTCGCTCGACCGCCTCCGCGAACAACTGCCATTGTCGCAACGCTACCCGTCGCACCTGCAGCGCGTCTTGCAGCCGGCCCACGACATGCTTCGTTCGGGCGGGGTGATCCGCGAGGCAGTCGTTCGTCAAGCTCAGCGGGAGTGGTTCGTGGATTACGTCCTGGCTGGGCGGCAGCCGCCGCGCTGAATCGTCCGGCTGCGATTCGTGTACTATTTCAGACATGGCCACCAAGCTCGACAAGACCATTCGGCGGGAGATCGAAATCGAC
Organism: Gemmatimonadaceae bacterium; assembly: GCA_035572355.1. Lineage (GTDB taxonomy): Bacteria > Gemmatimonadota > Gemmatimonadetes > Gemmatimonadales > Gemmatimonadaceae > JAQBQB01. Next base: position 10,726 of record DATNAT010000215.1, on the reverse strand, counting down.
GGCGAGCCGTTCACGATCGCCATCTCGCCCGATGGATTTCGCCTTACGAAAAAGCGATTTCGTTCCGGCGTGGCACTATCCTGGAAGACTCTCTGGGCGCGCCACGAAGGTGACGCGATGACACTCCCCGTTGATGGGGACGAAGGTTGACTAGGCGCCTCGCTCCCGGCGGCCCCGGTCGTTGATCGACTTCACGTTTTTCACACGCTGGACACTGGAAATGCCACGTTTTCGAAAGGCTGCGCTGATCGGCGCGCTCGCGCTCCCGGTAGTTGCCGGGGGCTTCCTGCTCCAGTCGCACTCCATGCGCGAAGGGCCCGCACTGCTCGACCAGGTCATGCAGCTGGTGACGCAACGATTCGTCGATACGCTGCCCGTGTCCGACGTCTACGAGAAGGCCGCCGACGGACTCGTGACACAGCTCAACGATCCGTACAGCCAGCTCTTCTCGCCTCGCGATTACAAACAGTTCAATAGCCAGACGGGCGGGCGCTACGGCGGGCTCGGCATGCTCATCGAGCAGGACCCGCAGACCAAAGCCATGCGCGTGGTGACGGTCTATCCCAACACGCCGGCCGAAAATGGCGGCGTCCGCGAAGGCGATCTGATCGTGCGGGTCGACAGCACATCGACGCGCGGCTGGACGATCAATCAGGTCTCGGATTCGCTCACTGGCGACCCGGGCACCAAGGTGCATGCCACCTTCGCGCGGGCCGGCGTCGCGGCGCCAATCGAGGAGACGTTCACTCGCGCCATCATCAACATCCCGGCGGTTCCGTACACGATTACTCTTGGCAACAAGATCGGATACATGCCGCTGCTCCAGTTCAACGAGAACACGGCGGACAACGTCGCCGCGGCCCTCAAGAAGGCCGAGGCCGAGGGCGACCGCGGTCTGATCATCGACATGCGCGGCGATCCGGGTGGCATTCTTCAGCAGAGCCTCCAGGTCGGAAGCATGTTCCTCAAACCGGGCGAGCTCATCGCCTCGGTCAAGGGACGCGAAGGCCCCGATGAGATCGAGAACGCCAAGGGCACGCCGCTCGCGCCGAACCTACCGCTCATCATTCTCGTCGACGACCGCACGGCGTCGGCCGCCGAGATCGTGACCGGCGCGCTCCAAGACCACGACCGCGCCCTCGTCGTCGGTCAGACGAGTTATGGGAAAGGGCTTGTCCAGACGGTCTACTCGCTCGACGGCGGCTACGCCCTCAAGCTCACGACGGGCAAGTGGTTCACGCCGAGCGGCCGGTCGATCCAACGTCCGCGGAAGTTCGTGAACGGCCAGTTCGTAGAGGTCGCACCCGACACCAACGAGACGAACACGACCAAGAAGACCCGGCCGGCGTATAAGTCCGACGCGGGCCGCGTGGTGTACGGCGGCGGCGGCATCACGCCTGACGTGATCGTGCAGGACGATACGTTGACGACGACCGAGCAGCAGTTCACCAAGGCCATCGCGCCCAAGGCACAGGACTTCTTCACCGTGCTGACCGACTACAGCATGGAGCTCGCGAAGTCGGCGCCGCGGAATTTCACCGTCCAGCCCGCGTGGACCAATGAGTTCTACAACCGGCTCCAGGCCAAGGGTGTGATCAGCGACCGCAAGGTCTACGACGCCGGCAGCCGCTACGTGAACCGTCTGCTCGAGCAACGAGTGGCCCACTTCGTTGCGGGCGACTCCGCAGCCAAGCGCCGGGACCTGCCCTACGACGCGCCGCTTCGCAAAGCCATCGACCTTCTCGACAGGGGCGGGCCGCAGCGAGAGCTGTTCACCGTTGCCGGTGAAACACTCGACACACCGCGCCCTTCTACGCCGCCAAAGAAACCGTAGGGCAGCTGCACGACTTCGACCAACCGCCACGGCTCACCCCGTGGCGGTTTCTTCTTTGACACCCTGCGGCGGCTCGGCTTGTGGCGAACCACGCAGTGAATCGTTGTTGTAGTGCGTCCAGGTCACACACTGGTCGCAGTCCTTCCCCTTTCCCTCCCGCTGGGTAGTCCGCCAACCGGCCGCTGATCGCGTTTCAGGCGCGCATCCCGTCGCTCCCGCAACGACATCTCCATGACGCGCAGAATTCGGCTCGGTGAGTCGTTGGTCGAAACGGGTCTCATCACCCAGGCGCAGCTCGACGAGGCGCTGAACCGGCGCGTCGGCACCGGCGAGCGGATTGGCGAGGCACTCGTCGCGCTCGGCTACATCAGCGAGCGCGATCTTCTGCGAACGCTGGCGCAGGACGCCGACATCCCGTTCCTCGAGCGGGGAGATCTGGTCGTCGACCCGACGACGACGGCGCACATCCCCTCGGCGATCGCGCACTTGCAGCAGGTCGTTCCGCTCCGCTTCGACGGACGCGCGCTCATCGTCGCCATGCGCAATCCGTTCGACGTCGGCGCCATCCGCGCCCTCGAACGGTCGACCGGAAAGCCAATTCGCGTGGCCGCGGCCGACCCGGTCGCCATCTCACGGCTGATCGAGCAGGTCTACGGCGGCGCTCCCAGCTCGGCGTCGTCGCGCGCCCAGAGTATGGCCGACGAGGCACTCGCCGCCGCGCGGGCGAGCGTGGCGGCGAAGCAAACGCCGGTTGTCTCTGCCTCCGCTCCAATGCCCGTGACCGTCTCGAGCAACGACGGCATGACCGCCGCCGAGCTGGCCGACGACATCATTCGGCGGGGCGTAGTGCTCGGCGCAACGGACATCCACATCGAGCCGCTCGAGGAGACCGTCCAGGTTCGGTATCGGGTCGACGGCATTCTCCAGAACGGTGCGTCGTACGCCAAGTCGAATCAGGCGTCGCTGTTGAGCCGTCTCAAGATATTGTCGGGCCTCGACATAGCGGAAAGCCGGTTGCCGCAGGACGGGCGCGTCCGCACCCGTGTCGACGGGCGTTTGGTCGACCTGCGCGTGTCGACGTTCCCGACCGTGCATGGTGAAGACACGGTCCTCCGCGTCCTCGATCGTAGCCGGGTCAATCTCCGGGTGGAGTCGCTTGGCATCACGGCGGCCGACTTGGCGCTTCTGCGAGAGGCACTCCAGAAGCCGTTCGGTCTCATTCCCGTCACGGGCCCGACCGGCTCAGGCAAGACCACGACGCTCTACTCGGCGCTGCTCGAGATGAACGACGGCGATCGGTGTTTGATCACGCTCGAGGACCCGGTCGAGTACGAGGTGGAGCGCATCCGGCAGGCGCAGATCAACGTGCGCGCCGGGCTGACCTTTGCGTCGGGCCTCCGGTCGGTGCTGCGCCATGATCCGGATGTGATCCTGGTCGGCGAGATGCGCGACCAGGAGACGGTGCAAATCGCTTTGAGTGCGGCACTTACCGGGCATCTCGTGCTCACCACGCTGCACACCACCACGGCTGCCGGCGCCATACCGCGGTTGCTCGATATGGGCGCCGAGCCGTTCGTCGTGGCATCCGCCGTGTCGCTCATCGCGTCGCAGCGATTGGTGCGTACACTCTGCCCCGATTGTCGAGCCGAATCCGATGTGCCGGACGATGCGCGAAAGCGGTTCGGTCTCTCGGGCACGGTCTACCGCGCCGTCGGCTGCAACCAGTGTCGCGGCACCGGGTTTCGCGGCCGACTCGGCATCTTCGAGTTTTTGCCAATCGGTGATGAAATCGTCTCCGCCATATATGAGAGGCGGTCGTCCGACGAGATACGCCGCCTCGCAGGTCGTCCCACCCTCCTGGACGACGGACTGCTCAAGGTTCGATCCGGACTCACATCGCTCGACGAAGTACTTCGGGTAACGGCGTAAGCGTTTCGAGGTTTTTTCGTGCCGGACTTCTGGTACAGCGGACTCACCGACAGCGGCACGATTCAAGACGGAGTCCTCAGCGCGCCGAACGAGGCGGCGTTGGAGGACGAGCTTCGCCAGCGCGGTGTATTTCTGATTCGCACGGAAGTCCGCGAAGCCGGTGCCGGCAAAGCCGGTATCACGGACGGCCGGATCGAGCGCCGCGAGCTGCTGGCGTTCTTCGAATACATCGCTGCCTCGTTCGACGTCGGCATTCCGTTGCTCGACATCCTCGACGACGTCTCCGGCCACCTCCAGTCCAAGCGGCTCCGCGCCATCGTCGCCGAGATCCGGTACGCCGTAGCCGATGAAGGCAAGAGCCTGTCGGCGGCGATGTCCGAGCATCCGAACGCCTTTGCCGACCTGTACGTCGGTACCATCCGCGCCGGCGAGGCGACCGGGCAGCTCGGCTACGCGATGCGCCAGCTCGTCGACTACATGGACTGGCAGGAGACGATCAGCTCGCAGCTCAAGCAGGCGACGCTCTATCCGATCATCGTCATCTGCGCCGTCGTGCTGCTCGTCATCGGCCTGATCGGCTTCGTCTTTCCGCGCATCATCCCGATGCTGCGCTCGCAGAAGATCGCGCTTCCCTGGCCGACGCGCGTCATCCTCGCGCTGTCGGGCTTCGTGCGCAGCGACTGGCTGATCGCGCTCATCGGACTCAACGCGATTCTGTTCGTCGCCTACCTGACCTATCGCACGCGCCGCGGCCGGCTCGTCATGGACTCCATGGCGCTGCGCGTTCCGGTCATTGGCGGCGTGGTGCGCGACGTCAACATGGCGCGCATCGTCACCTACCTCAGCCTCTTCTACCGCACGGGCGTCGAGATCGTGCTGTCGCTCACGCTGGTCGAACGGGTGATCGAGAATCGCGTCGTGGCGCGAGCCATTGGCGAAGCGCGCGAGCAGGTCACACAGGGCGTGTCGATGGCCGCCGCGTTCGGCGCCTCCCCCCTATTTCCGAAAATCATCATCCGCACCATCGCGCTCGGCGAAGCGACCGGCAATCTCGACGAAGCGCTGAGCCGCGCGCGCGAGTTCTACAGCCGAGAAATTCCGGCCGCCGTGCGGCGGATGATCACGATCCTGCAGCCGGTGCTCATCGCGCTGATCGGCGGCGTCATTCTCACCGTGGCGCTGGCGATCATTCTGCCGATTCTCAACATCTACAACTCCATCGGCCACCGATGAGCGAACCGGCCCGCCGCGCCTACGCCGCGCTCGTCGACCCCGACGGCATCTCGCTGATCGAATATCGGCGCGAGAAAGCCGGCTTCCGCATCGTCGAGCAGCAGCGCGACTCACGTCATCACGACACCGCGGCAGAAGCGTGCGACCGCCTGGTCGAGCTCCTCACGGCCAAGCGCTTCACGCGGGCGAGCCTCGTCGTCGCGATGCAGCACCTGGGCAGCTTTCATCACATGATGACGCTGCCCGGCGCCGACGACGCCGTGCTCCGCCCGATCCTCCAGCGGGAGATCCAGCGCGTGTTCGGCGTCTCCGACGCGGCGTTCGCGTTCACTGCCGGTCCTCCGGTCGAACGCCGCGCGGCCGACCGCGCCGATCCCGCCACGGCGCCGCGGATGCTGTTCATCGGAGGCATGCCCCAGGGAACGCTCGACACGTTCGTCGAGAAGCTCGCGCTCCCGAATCTCGACGTCCGCTGCATTACCGTCGTCCCCGAGGCAATTCGCCGCGCCAGCCGCGAAGCAGTCGGCGACGGTGAGACGACGGCGGTGCTCGTCTGCCTGGCTAGCGGCGCCCACGTCGGCTTCTTCGTCAGCGGACGGCTCGAGCTCTCGCTCGAGCCGCCGTCGGCGCTCGCCGGCGCGCTGGCGCTCGATCCGGACACGATCCTCGAGCAGGTCGAACGCGGCAACGTTTATCTCAAGCAGCAGTTCCGCGGCGCTGAGGCTCGACGTCTGCTGCTCGCCGCGCCGGCGAGCATCCAGGAGTCGCTCGCTAGTCAACTCGAGGAACGTTTCGGCTTCCGGGTCCAACCGCTCATGCCGCGCATCGCGTCGCCCGAGGCGACGGTGGCGATGGGCGCCGTGCTCGAGGCCGAGAGCGAGCATCCGCTCGACATCTATCCGCATCCGCCGACCCTGCTCGAGCGCGCCCGCACGGCACTGCGCGGAACCCAGGGCCTCGCCACAGCCGCGGCTACCGCGGCGCTCGTCGCCGGCCTGTGGGCCGCACTCCAGATCACCAGCGTTCACAACGCCGAACGCGACGTGCAGTCGCTCCGCAACCAGATCAACACGAGTCTTCCGGCGCTCGCGCCGATTCGTCGCGTCGTCGAGCGGCGCGCTGCGTACAGCGAACGTCTCGACATCGCCGAGCGAGTTCGCGGCGAGCGCGCGATGCTCGCCAGGCAGCTCGCGGCGCTCGCGGCGGTCGCGCCGCTGGCCATCCACTTCGACAGCCTCACCGTCAGCCGAAAGCAGGGCGGCTGGACGGTGATAGTTGCCGGCGTATCGTCGTCGACGTCGGCCGCCGAATCGGTCCGCGCGCTGAATCAGTTTTACGAAGCCCTCCGCTCGGGCCCCGGCGTCACCGCGCCGAGTCTCGATCAGTTCGACTATCCCACGCGTACGCCGGCGGACAGCTCCGCGCACCGCGATGCAGATGTGAAAATTCAATTTCGCATTTCGTACAACACGCCAGCCAACGCTCCTGCTGGAGGCGCGCGCTGATGGCGTCGCTCGACCACCTGCGCGAGAGTGCCCGCGCCAATCCCGCTCACATCGAACGCACTGCGATCGCCGTCGTGGCGCTCGCCGTCATGCTCGGCCTGGGCATCATGGCACATCGGCGACTCCAGCCGATCCAGAAGCAGGCGGCCGTGCTCCGTTCGGCGAACGAAACCGTGGCGCGCTTTCGGCGCTCGTACCGCGCTCCCACGCCGGCCGAAACCGGCCGTTGGGAAGTAGGCGCCGAATCGCTCGGCCTGAACGTCGATCGCGGCTCGCGCCTGCCGCTCGCGCAGACCATCGCGCGCCTCGGCGAAACCGCCGGCCTGCGCGAGGTGCGCGTTCGCTTCTCGACGCTCGACTCGCTCTACGTGCCCACCCGCACGGTCGGAGCCAGCGCCGGAATCTCGCCCGCCGACTACTCCGTCGTCGTCGATTGCCGCGGCAGTTTCGGCGCGCTGCTCGACCTCGTGAATGGTTTGCCGTCGTCGGTGTCGGTCGTGCTGCTCACGTCTGGCGCCGCCCGCGACGCGGCAAGCGCTCAACGCGACAAAGGCGACGCGCATTACCACATCACGCTCGCGGTCTACGAGGCGGCGAATGCCAGCCAAGCCAACTGACGCGGCCGCGCCGCGGCACTTCTGGACGGGCGTCACGCTGGTCGTGCTCGCGATCATCGGCGTGACTGCCTGGCGCAGCTTGAGGATGTCGCCGCGTGCCGCCGCGCCGGCGGCCTCTCCCGTCGCCGATCTCGAGCCGCTGCTTCCGTTCGCCGCTCCGCCCGCTGATACGGCTCGCCTCGCGGCGTTGACACCGCCGGCACCGGGCGCGTCCCGCGACCCGTTCGTTCGTGAAGCGCCGGTCGCCGTCGCCGTACAGTCGGGGCGCCCCGCCGACGCGCCGCGCGTCGAAACCAATGCTCTCACGCTCAGCGCGGTGCTGATCACGCAGTCCCGACGGGCCGCCGTCATCAACGACATTCTGGTCGACCTGGGCAGCCGCCTCGCCGACGGCACGCGCCTCACCGCCGTGGAGCGCGATCACGTCGTGCTCACCGACGCCAACGGCGTGCGCCGCACGCTCACTCTTTCCGACGGACATCTCTGATGCGCTGCTCTCCTCTTCGCGAGCGCGCCCCGCGACGTCGCGGCTCTCTGTTCGCTGTTGCGTGTCTTCTCCTCGCCGGCAGCGCCTGCTCGCGCCCCGCAATCGCTCCCACTCCGGTGCAGACCACGGTCCGCACCGAACCCGCGGCGGTCGCGCCGCAATCGATCGCGCCGGGCGACGACGGCGCCGTGCTGCCACTGACGAATCGCCCAGTCGCGCCGTCCGCGCTGGCCGACGCGCCCACCAAACGTGTCAGCATCAACGCGCCCCCGGGCTCGGACGTCGCCGACGTCGCCCGCCAGATCGGAAAGACCTTCGGCCTCAACGTCGCGGTCGATCCCGATGTACACGGGAAGGTCGTGGCGAACCTCCGGGACGTCACGCTCGACGAGGCGCTCCAGGACGTCGTTCGCAAGAATGGCTTTTCGTACCAGTTGCAGGGACGCACGCTTCGCGTCACGCCGGTCCGGCTGTCGACCCGCATCTTCACCCTCGACTACGTCGCGCTCTCGCGCGTGGGTACGGCCAACACGGTGATCCAGCGTCGGCTCAGCGGCTCGGCGAGCGGCGGAGCGGTCGCCGGCCTGGCGGGTCTCGGTTCGCCCGGATCCTCTGCGGGATATGGCGGCGTGCCGGGCGGCGACGTCATCGCGGCGACGCAGGTCTCCGATCTTTGGATGGAGTTGCGCATCGCGCTGATGGGTCTTTTGAGTCGAGATACCGGTCCGGCCGCAGCGAGTGGCCCGGGCGGCGCCAACGGCATCAACGCGCAAGCGAGCCCCCAACAGGGTGGAGGCTTGGCGAGCAGCGCCTTCGCCACGACATGGCCGGACGGCAGCGCGCTCACTCTCAGCCCGGCGTCGGGCCTCATCACCGTCACGGCGACCGACGACAAGCTCGCCGACGTCCAGACCTACATCGAGAGCTTCGAGAGCTCCGTGCTCCGCCAAGTGCTGATCGAGGCGAAGATCGTCGAAGTGCAGCTCACCAAGGAGCTGCAGTACGGCATCGACTGGAGCGTCGTCACCAAGGCGGGCAACAACAAAACGGTCGGACTCGTCGACAACTCGGGGGGAACGCTGCCGACCGGCACCGCGTCGACCACCGGGCAGACCGGAAAGGTCTCGTTCAGCCTCGCGGGCGGGGCGACGCAGGTCAACGCCGTGCTCACCGCGCTCGCTACCCAGGGCGACGTCACCGTCCTCTCCGACGCCCGCACGTCGGCGCTCAACAACCAGCGTGCGGTGTTCGACGTGACCACCGACGAGGTCTTCTTCGCCGACATCCGCCAACCGCTCATCGGCCCCAATGGCGGCGTCATCCAGCTGAGCGACCAGATCCAGGCGCAGACAATCGCCGTCGGCATCGTCCTCGACGTGCTCCCACAGATCTCCAGTCAGAACGTTCTCACGATGAACATCCGGCCGGTTGTGACGAGTCTCGACCGGGTCGAGACGTTTACCGGCGCCGACGGCACGTCGGCGCGCTTCCCCGTCGTGAGCCGCCGCGAAGGCGACACCATGGCCCGTGTCCGAAACGGGGAGACGATCGTCATTGGCGGTCTGATGCAGAACCAGCGGACCCGCAACGTTTCGGGCGTGCCCATCCTCAAGGACATTCCCCTGCTCGGCAAGCTGTTCACGCACGTCGACGATGTCGACAAACGCGTCGAGCTCGTCGTCTTCCTCACGCCGACCGTCATCACCGGGCAACCCGGAGTGGGCCGCTAGCATGTATGAGCGCTATTACGGGCTGACCGACAAGCCGTTCGCCCTCACGCCCAACCCGCGATTCGTCTTCTATTCGCGACAGTATCGTGAGGCGGAAGGCCAGCTGCTCTACGGCATCAAGAGCCGCGAGGGCTTTCTGCTCGTCACCGGCCAGCCGGGCACGGGCAAGACCACGCTCTGCCGCGACCTGATCGAGAAGCTGGACCGCGACCGGGTGCGCTCGGCGCTCATCTTCAATCCCTTCCTGAATGGCACGGAGATGCTCGAGGCGCTGCTCACCGAGTTCGGCATCGTCGTACCGACCGGCTGCACGCGCATCGAGCTGCTCGATCGCCTCAACCAATTCCTCCTCGCCCAGCTGGCGCTCGGCAAGAGCTGTGTGGCGATCTTCGACGAGGCGCAGCATCTCTCCAGCGAATTCCTCGAGCAGATTCGGGTGCTGTCGAACCTCGAGACCGATCAGGAAAAGCTCATCCAGATCATTCTCGTCGGACAGCCAGAGCTGCTCGACAAGATCCGGACGCCGACCATGGCGCAGCTCGATCAGCGCGTCTCCATTCGCGCCACGCTCACCGACCTCGACGAGCACGAGACGGATCGCTACATCCACCATCGCCTCAACGTCGCCGGCGCGCGCGGTCAGGTGCGCTTCAACAAGCGTGCGGTGACCGAGATTCACCGCGCCTCGCGCGGCGTTCCCCGTCTGATCAACCTAGTAGCCGACCGCACCCTGCTCGCCGGCTTCGCCGCCCAGACGCGCGACATCGGCGCGCTGCACGTCCGCAAAGCCGTCCTCGCGCTGCGTGGCGAAGACTCCAAGCTCGGCGCGACGGCCAGTCCGCGCCGCATTTGGCGGCGCCGCGTGGCGCTGATCGGTACCGCTGCCGCCGTCATCGGAACTACCCTCGGCATAGCGCTCTGGCCCGGACGCGCGCGTCCCGCCAACGCCGAAGCGTTGTACTGGAAGGGCACCATGGAGAGCTCGCCCGCCGACGCGCAGCAAGCCCTCCAGACCCTCGTCTCCAGTTATCCGCAATCGCCCCGCGTCAACGACGCGCTCGTGCGCCTCGCCCAGCTCCAGATGGCTCGCGGCGCGCGCGCCGAGGCGCTTCACAGTTTGCTCACGCTCGCCGAGCGCACCCCCGTTGGGCCGGCGCATGGCAAGACGCTTCTCTGGATCGCCCGAGTCCAGCTCGATGGCGGCGACACCACCTCCGCCTGCGGCTCGCTCCGCGCGACGCTCGCCGACAGCGTCTCCGCCGATGCGGATCTCAGCCGGCAGGTCGAATCGGTCGGCTCCGCCTGCGTCACCACCCGCGTCGATGCCGTGAGCTCCGCACCGGACAGCTCCGCTGGGCCGCCGAGATGAGCCTCATCAGCGACGCGCTCAA
>DATNAT010000214.1:0-3948 GCA_035572355.1 Gemmatimonadaceae bacterium | reverse complement strand
GCCAACGACAGCAGGCCGCCCGACACGCGCAGCCCGCGCAGACGCGTTTCCCGGTGGCCGAGGTTCACCTCGCTGGCGAGCAGCGGCATCCGGATGTCCCACGCCGAGATCACCCAGCCACCGCCGCGCATGCGGGCGAACTCGATGTCGCCGCCCACCCGCTCGAGCGCCTCGCGCGGCATGTCGGGAAGATCGACGTAGTGGTACTCGAGCGATCGCAGCTCGGCGCTCGCCCGGTCGATCCACAGCGTTCCCGCAATCTCCGGAATGTTGCGGCGCGTCGGCGCCGGCGTGAACGCCACGCCGATCGTCCTCGCGTCGGGCGACGCCTGGAGATGGAAGCAGTGGTCGGCGATGAACGCGGTCGACGCGAGGGTCTCGAGGCCCGGGGCGTAGAAGGTCGTCGAGTCGCCGGCGCTCGCGATCGCATAGCCGAAGCGGCGGATGCTGTCGGCCGAGAGCGCGCTCCACGGCTGACGCACGTAGTCCGAGCTGACGCGCGCATCCTGCTCGCGGATGTGCCGCATGCCGGGGTCGAGCGTGCGCGCGTAGCGCACCGTCGTCGCCTCGAGGGTGTGCGTGCTCGACGTGAGCAGCGTCGCCGTGAGCGCGGTGCGCACTTGCTCCCAGATCGCGAAGGTGGCGAGCCCGGAGTCGCCGGTCGTGCGGCAGGCGCGCTTGTCGACCACGCGCACCGTGTCGAGCACGAGGCGCACGCCCGAGAGCACGATCCGCCGGTCGACGAGTGCGCCCGTGGTCAGCGCGACCGGGTCCGACATCACGGGTCGGTAGCCGATCCGCATCGTGCGGATGCGATACGTTCCGGCGGAGCGCGCCGTGAGTCGGTACTCGCCGTGATCGTTGGTCAGGGCGCGTCCCGCGATCGCGGCGGACGAATCGACGAGCAGCACGACGACGCCCGGCACCGGGTTCGCCGCTCCGTCGACGACGAGGCCGCGCACGGTTTGCGTGCGCGCCTCGGGGGCGGCGAGCAGCAGCAGGAGCGCCGCTGCCCAGCGCCCGGTCACGACGACAATCGCGCTTTCAGCAGCTTCATGACTCGGCCCTCGAGAACGTATTTCGTGGTGCACCGCGAATAGGCCTGCGAAAAGGCCGCCGGCCGCGCTACGGCGTCGACGCTCGTCGTGACACGGGTCTCGCCGCCGGCCGTCGAGTCGGCCTGGGTGAAGATCGTGAGCACGACGTCGTACGAGTCTGCGCTCTCTCCAATCTGCGAACGCCCGCAGTCGATGTACGTGCTCAGGTACTCCTTGCCCAGACGCGTCCGGATCTTGAGCCCGGTGTTGCCGATCGTGCGAGTCGTCGAATTGACGTGGCCGATCGGAATGCCGAGCGAATCGTAGACGGACGGCAGGAGCGCCCAGACGCGCTCGATCGGTGCGGCAATGCTGGCGACCTTCGGATCGCTGTTCGACGTCATGTCGATGTCGATTTCCGCCGTCGGGTTGTCGATGCGCACGGTCTGTCTGGGCCCGGTGGAGCTGGGCAGGCCATGATTCGTCGCGCATGCGGCGACGGCGACAGCGACGGCAAGCGCGACGCAGGTCACGCGCATGCTGAGCCTCCAATGAGTGAAGTCAAAAAACTCACCATGAGACGCTGGAGCGGAGCGCGAACGGCCGGGGTGGACGGTCCGCCGGGCGAACATACCGCGCGGCGCACGGCAGCGCCATCCACCGGGCATCGCTCACTCCGGGACGCGGACGTGCGGCCGGCCCTCCCGGACCGTACATTCCAGCCCGCCCGCCTCTACGCGCCCGTCGCCTCTGCCAATGCCGCGACCCTCTCTGCTGCGACTTCTTTCGCTGGTCGCGGCTTGCACCGCCTGCGGTTCACATCCCCCCGCTACGCCTCCCTGGCACCAGGCCGCCGGCTACCGCTGGCGCGACCTCCAGGTCGAGGGCGCTACGCCGGGCTTCACGACGATGAGTGCGCGGCGCACGGGCATTCGCTTTCAGAACAGCGTGAGCGATACGGCGCTGCTCGCCAATCGCATCCTCGGCCAGGGCGCCGGCGTCTGCCTCGGCGACGTCGACGGCGACGGCCGGCCGGATGTCTTTCTCGCCGCGACCGAGGGTGGGAGCAAGCTCTACCGCAATCGAGGCGACTGGCGGTTCGACGACATCACCGCGTCGGCCGGCGTCGCGGCGGCCGACCGGCATTCGACCGGCTGCGCGCTCGCCGACATCGACGGCGACGGCGATCTCGATCTCGTGCTGCTCTCGACCACGGGTCCGAATTCAATCTTTCTCAACGACGGCCACGCGCACTTCGTCGAGCACCGCGACCTCGGGCTCGATCCGGCCGGACATGGCGGCACCACCGTCGCACTCGCTGACGTCGACGGCGACGGCTGGCTCGATCTCTACGTCGCCAACTACAAGCCGTACAGTCCGGCCGACCGATCGCCGCCGGGCGCGCACAGCTTCAGCCAGACGGTCGTGCGCGACCTGTCCGGCCGCTATGTCGTGCGCCCGGAGCTGGCCCGCGACTACAAGCTGATCGTACGCCCGGAGCTCGGCGGGACCTTTCTCACCATGCGCGGCGAGCGCGATCAGTTCTTTCACAACGTGCATGGACGGTTCGTCGCCGAGTCGCTGTCTGCCGGCCGGTTCCGCGGCGCCGACGACAAGCCGCTTGCCGATCCGCCCGAGTCGTTCGCCCTCACGGCCCGCTTCGCCGACCTGAACGGCGACGGCGCCCCCGATCTCTACGTCGCCAACGATTTCGAGGATCCTGATCTCCTTTTCCTCAACGACGGCCACGGCAACTTCCGGCTCGCCGACTGGACGGCGCAGCGGCAGATGAGCAACTCGTCGATGGGCGTCGACGTCGGCGACGTGAATGGCGACGGACTGCCCGATCTGTTCGTGAGCGACATGCTCGCCAACGACTCCCACCGCCTGAGAACGGAGCTGCCGGCGAGCACCGACGCCGCGAAGAAACCCGGCCAGATGCGCGACCAGCCGCAGCAGCAGCGCAACACGCTGCTCCTCAATCGCGGCGACGGGACCTTCGCCGAGATCTCGAGCTACGCCGGCGTGCCGGCGAGCGGCTGGTCCTGGTCGACGATGCTGCTCGACGTCGACCTCGATGGATGGCAGGACATCCTCGTTGCCAACGGACATCTGTGGGACTTGATGGACGGCGACACGCAGGAGCGCCTGCAGAACCGCTCGACGAGCGTCGACTGGCGGCGCGAGCGGTGGGAGTATCCCAAGCTCGCGCTGCCGAACGTTGCCTATCGAAATCGCGGCGACAGCACCTTCGAAGACGTGAGCAAGCGGTGGCGCTTCGGCACCGAGCCCGACATCTCACACGCCATGGCGGCGGCCGATCTCGACGGCGACGGTGACCTCGACATCGTCGTGAATCGGCTCGACGCGCCGGCGCTCGTGTTGCGCAACGATGCGTCGGCGCCGCGCATTGCCGTGCGCCTCGTCGGCGATGCGCCGAACACGATGGCGGTGGGCGCCAACATAATCGTCCGCGGCGGTCCGGCGCCCGTCGAGGAGCACGAGGTTGCGGCGGGCGGACTGTACCTCTCCCACAGCGACTATCTCGCGAGCTTCGCCACGGGCACGGCGAAGCGGGTCTCGATCGAAGTCGATTGGCGCGACGGTCGCCGCACCGTGATCGACAGCGCGGCGCCGAATCGCTTGTATGAGATCACGACGGCGACCGCAGTTAAACCCGCGCCAGTCGACACGGCGCGCACCGCGGCCCCGGCGCTGTTCGAAGACGCCACCGCCATGCTCGGCGGCCATGCGCACGTCGAAGACACCTTCGACGATTGGGGACGACAGTATCTGCTGCCCGACGCGCTCTCCGAGCTCGGTCCCGGCGTTGCCTGGTTCGACGCCGACGGCGACGGCGCCGAAGATCTCATCGTCGGAACGGGGAAGGGCGGCCGCGTCGCGGTGTTCC
>DATNAT010000213.1:0-19732 GCA_035572355.1 Gemmatimonadaceae bacterium | reverse complement strand
GTTCGCCTTCGACTATCAGTACGACGCGAACGGCCATCCGCAGCGCATCTACTGCCGGAGCGACCACGCGAACTACGCGCGCTACAACATCCCGATCACCTTCTTCACGACGGGATTGCACATCGACTATCACCAGGTGACGGACGAGCCGCAGTACATCGACTACGATCACATGGCTCGCGTCGGCCAGCTGGTGCACGACGTGGCCGTGCACCTGGCGAACCTGGACCATCGGCCGGCGATCGACCATCCGGTGACAGATCCAAAGGCGCCGTGCGTGCAGTAGCCATCGGCTATCGGTTCGCGGCTATCGGCTGGTCTCTCGGCTCAGCGAAGCTATCGGCTAACTAGCGACAGCTATCGGCTATCGGGGCGGCTAACCGCAAGGGAGCTATCTGCCCGGCTTACGGGTAACGGCGGGCTAGCAGCTATGTGGAAGCAAACAGCGAGAGCGTCGCGTGCGACGCTCTCGCTGTTTCTGGTTGCTCGGTGTGCCGCCGAGGAAGTTTTCCGGCAGTCGCTGCTAAGGCTCACCCATCGAGTCAGTCGCGCCGATGGCTGCCAGCTCAGCCGATAGCTGCCAGCTGCGCCGATAGCCCCTTTGCCGATAGCTGCCCCGATGACCGACGGCTGTCGCAGTTAGCCGATAGCTTCGCCAAGCCGAGATCCGAGCTGCGAACCGATAGCTCTCAGCTGCGAGCTATCCGCTACGCCGCCACCGTTCGCAGCCCCCCGACCAGCTCCCGCAGCTGCGTCGATCCCGCGAGCAGCACGTTCGACGCGGACGTCATCTGCTCGCACGCCGCGCTCTGCTCCTGGGTCGAGGCGTTCACCTGCTCGGCCGCCGCGGCGTGGCCCTCGGCGGTCTTGGCGATCGACTCGAGGCTCGTGGCGGCGCTCGTCACGGCGAAGGCGTTGGCCTCCGCGGCGCCGGTGACGCCCACGGCGGCGACGCGCGTTTTCTCGGCGGCGTCGGTGATCGTGCGCAGCGCGGCATCGATGTCGCGCGAGACCCGCTCGATCTCGCCGACGCGGCCGGCGCTCGCTTCCATGGCGCGGGCGCTCGTCGTGACGCGCGACGTGACGACGGCCGTCATCTGCACGATGTCGTCGGCCGCCTTCTGAGACTGCTCGGCTAGCTTGCGGACTTCGTCGGCGACGACGGCGAAGCCGCGGCCCGCGTCGCCGGCCCGCGCCGCTTCGATCGCGGCGTTGAGCGCGAGCAGGTTCGTCTGGTCGGCGATCTGGCCGACCGAAGCGACGAATCGGCTGATGTCGCTCACTGTGGCGTTGAGCGCGCGAATCTCCTCCGCCGCGCGCTCGACGTTGTGCTTGACGTCGACGAGGATGCCGAGCGCGCGATCGATCTCCATGCGCTTGGATTGCGCGGCGCCCTCGATGCTGCGCGCCAGCTCGGTGACTTCCGACGAACGATGCTTCACGCCGTCAGCCGCTTCGCGAATCGCGTGCAGCGTGTCGTCGACCGAACGGAGCTGCTGTACCTGCACGTCGGCGCCGTGTGAGACTTCGGTCATCGCGCTCGCCATCTGGCTGGCCGACAGCGATATCTGGCCCGACACCGACGCCAGATCGTGCGCCGAGCTGGAGACGTCTTCGGCGGTGCGGACGGCGACGGAGACGATTCGCGAGAGCGATTCGCCGGTCTGGTTCATCGCGGCGGCGAGGATGCTGAACTCGCCGGGCATGTCGCCGATGGCGCGGCTCCCGAGGTCGCCCTCGCTCAAGCGACGCGCGTGGCCGACGAGGATGTCGAGTGGCTCGCCAATGCGACGCACCGTGTACAACACGACGACGATCCCAAGGACGAGGGCGAGCCCGATGAGTGCGAGCAGCCAGTTGGCGCGCCGCTGCGACTCGGAGGCGAGCGTGGCGCGGGAAATCGCGACGCCGTCGGACTTCACCTTGCCGAGGCGGTCCATCGCGCTCAGCATGTCATCGGCCGGCCGGCGGGCACGCGCGGCGACGGCGCGCGCCGCATCGACGCGCCCGAGATCGGCGAGCTTGTGGGCCAGTGCATAGTCGATCTCCATCGACGACAGCTTGTTGTCGATCGTCGCGATGATGGCAACTTCGGCCGTCGACTGATTCGGCCGATCGTTCATCTCGCGCTGCACCTCGTGCGCCGCCCATCCGTAGTTTCTGAACGCATTCTGCGCCGTGGTGTCGCGCGTCTCGACGTAGCGCGCACCCGCCTCGGCGGTTTTCGCGACGTCGCCCGCCAATTCACTCGACAGGCGCGACGACATCTGCACGTCGACCAGCGACTCGGTGATGAGCGACGACATCGTACCCAGCGAGCTCTTGCCGACCACGCCGGCGACCACGAGCAGCGCGACGAGGACGCCGAAGCCGACCCACAGGCGGCCGCGGATGGTGTTCAGCCCTGATCGATCGAGAATGTTCACTGGCCGGCCTCCACCTGCAGCGCGCCGTGGGCGACGCGCGTGATCACGAAATTCTTACCGACCGGATCGCCGTCGGGGTGAAAGCGGATGCTGCCCGTCACGCCGCGATACGCGGTGAGCGCATTGAGTCCGGCGAGATAGTCGCGAATCTTCTGCCGATCGGCGCCGACCTTCTCGACGGCGACGGCGAGCAATTTGGTCGCGTCGTAGGCCAGCGCGGCGTTGCCGTCGGGCAGCGCGTTGAACTTCTTGCGATAGGCGGCGACGAAGGCGCGAACTTCGGGACGGGTATCCTGCGCGCTGAACGGAGCGCCCACGTACACGCCGTCGGCCGCCGGATCGGTTGCCATCGTCTGCCATCCGTCTCCGCCGAGCAAGTCGGACTGGAGCCCTTGTTTGCGCGCCTCGCGCACGAACGCCAGACCCGATGCGTCGGTGCCGGCGACGAACACGAGGTCGGGGCGCTCGCGCTTGAACCAGCTGACGTAGGCCTCGAAGTCCTGATCGCCCTCGGCGATCGGGTCGAAGCTGATGATCTGGCCGGCGAAGCTGCGTCGAAAGTTGTCGGCGAGCCCGCGGCCGTAGGGATTGTTCTCGTAGAGCACCCCGGCGCGTTTGCGGCCGCGATCGTTGGCGAACTGCGCGATCGTGATGCCGTTCGCCGAATCGCTCGGAATGACGCGGAAGGTCCAGGGCGAGATGCCGGTGAGCTCAGGCGATGTCGCGGTCGTCGCGATGGCGGCGAGATGCCCGTCGTAGATTCGTGCCGCCGACACCATGGCGCCGGATGTCACGTGGCCGATGACGGCGACGACCGATGCGCTGTCGACGAAGTGTTGCGCGACCGTGCTGGCGTGCATGCCGTCGCCCGAATCGTCGGCGAACAGAATCTGGAGATGGCGGCCCGACCAGGCGGGGCTGGCGTTGATCTCTTCCGCGGCGAGTTGGATGCCCTTGCGATTGGCCTCGCCATACGACTGGCCCCACGGTCCGGCCGCACCGAAGGTGACCGTGCCGGTCCGCTGGCCGGCACAGGCGGCCAGCGCGGCGAGCACGACGAGCGACAGAAACCGCCTTGTGCCTGGCATCGACTTCCGAGTGACGAGATAGAGCGAGCTGAGATGGTCCGAGCCATGCGCGCGGACACAGCGAAGACGACACATGAGAGCGCCATGTAACAGCGGCGGCTGGCACCTAACCTGCCCCCAAGACGCCACTTACTTGCCGGCGGCCAGCATGAAGGTTCTCGTGACGGGCGGTACGGGTGTCGTGGGCAGCGCCCTGGTGCGCGAGCTTCATCGACGGGGCCACGCGGTGCGGGTTCTCAGCCGGAGCGCCCGCGAAGCGTCGCCCTGGTGGCCGTCGGAGGTCGAGGCGTTCGAGGGGGACGTGTCCGACGAGCGCTCGCTTCGCGGCGCCGGCGACGGCTGCCAAGCGATCGTCCACGCCGCGGGGATCGCCACCGAAGAGCCGCCGGAGCGCACCTTCCAGCGGGTCAACATTGACGGAACGCGCTACGTCGTTCTCGAGGCGGAACGCGCCGGGGTCGAGCGCGTCGTGTTCGTCTCGTCGCTCGGCGCCGACCGCGGGCAGTCAGCGTACCACAAATCGAAGCTCGTCGCCGAGGATGTCGTGCGGGCCTTCACCCGCGACTGGGTCATCGTGCGTCCCGGCGCCGTGTACGGGCCGGGCGACGAGCACGTGTCGGTGCTGCTGCGCATGGTGCGCTCTCTCCCGATCGTGCCGACAATTGGCGACGGGACGCAACGCTTTCAACCGATCTGGCACGAGGACTTGGCGCGTGCGGTGGCCACGGTCGTGGACCAACCGGAGCTGCGCTGCCGCGTTCTCGAGGTTGCCGGACCGGACGTGACGTCGCAGAACGACCTATTGGCGAGGCTCCGTGCACTCACCGGCCGCGTCGCGCCGCAGGCGCCGGTGCCGGAGACCGTGGCGTCGTGGGGGCTGCGCGCCCTCCAGGCGATCGGCATCGACGCGCCGATCGGACAGGCGCAGCTCGAGATGCTTCGCGAGGGGAACGTCATCCCCGCCGATCGCGTCAACGCGCTCGGCGACGTGCTCGGAGTTGCCCCGACGCATCTCGCCGACGGTCTGGCGCGGCTGGTGAACGAGCAGCTGGACCAGCTGCCGTCCGAGGGAACGGGCACGATGCGCCGCCGGCGGTACTGGGTCGATCTGCACGGAGCGCGGTTCGATGCCGACGCACTGTTCGATTACTTGAAAGAGCATTTCAGTGAGCTTCTACCGCCGTCCGTCGCCGTCGCGGCGAGAAGCGACCCGGCGTCGACGGCGGCGTCGCCGCTGGCCGTCGGCCAGACGCTGACGCT
The DNA here is from genome assembly GCA_035572355.1 of Gemmatimonadaceae bacterium. Lineage (GTDB taxonomy): Bacteria > Gemmatimonadota > Gemmatimonadetes > Gemmatimonadales > Gemmatimonadaceae > JAQBQB01. The sequence continues at coordinate 14,958 of DATNAT010000213.1, read as the reverse complement.
CGAGATACCGGTGCGCGGCCAGGTGCAGGTTCGCGTGGCCGAAGCCGGCGAGCGTCGACTCACGATGCTGACGGTGGCCGGCCATCCGATCGCCGGCGCCGTACGCTTTCAGACGGAGCCGCTGGCCGGCGCGGTACGATTCGAGATTCAAGCGTACGTGCGGGCCGCGTCGGCCGTCGACGAGGTGCTGCTGCGCGCCGGCGGCGATTGGGTGCAGCGGGCATCCTGGATCTCGATGGTGCGGAATGTGGCGCGCGCGGCCGGCGTTCCGGATGCGGAGGTGTCGACAGCGGACGACGCGCTCGACAGCGACGAGTTGGACCTGGTCGATCGCTGGGCGTCGACGCTGAGCGCCGACCTAGTCGTCTCGAAAGACGACGTCGAGCGGGCGTGACTGGCAGTGTTCGCCGCAGCCGAGCCGGTAGCGGTTGCGCGCGAACCACTTGTAGAACCGATCGGCCAGGCTGCGCACGAATGGAATGTGGAACACCCAGGCGACCAGTCGGCCGCGCGGAAGAACGTCGAGCAGCTGCTCGATGGCCGCGGCTCCTTGCCAGGTCCGGCCGCCCGGGCCGACGAGCTGCAGCGCCTGGGCGTAAGCGCGCGCCGGAATCCACGGAAAACGCGCCATCACGCCCGGTGCGGTCGACGGCACGACCTCGATCTCGCGCCGCCGATCCCACGCCATCAGCCGATGGGCGAGACGCGTGCAGACGTTGCAGTCGCCGTCGTAGACGCAGGTGTACGGCCGGCCGAGCCCGCGCGACGCGTCCGCGCCGCGAATCGTGAATCGGACGACCGGCACGGTCATCAATCGACGATCATTATGCGATGCTCATGCAATGCTCATCGCGCGGCGGACGGCGCCGGGGCGATCGGTGCGTCGGCGCCATCAGCCTGAGCGTGCGGCCCGCCGGCGGTGCCCGCGCCGGCTGTACGGTCGACGGATATGGTCGGTGGATGCATGAACGTCGCGTGCACCGTGCACAGCTCGGCGACGCGCCGTGCGGCGTCGACGCGATTCGGCGGCAGCCCGGGCCAGCTGAAGCGCAGGTCGTAGCTCGCCACGCGATGCGGATCGTCGGCGAACGTCCAAGCGACGTCGATCGTGAGACCGCTCGCGTCGAACTGGGCCTGCTCGGCCCAGGCGTGAAAGACCGAGAAAGTGCAGTACGCCAACCCGCCGGCCAGCATGTGGAAGGGCGAGTAGCTCTGCTCGGCGGACAGCGCCTCGATCGTCATCGCCCCCGGGGTGGGCTCGAGCCGGATCGATTCCTCGGACAATAGCGTGATCTTCACTCAGCGCTCCTTTTGACCGATTCCGGTGCAAGTGCCACGCCCTGAGCTCGAATGGCCGAAGCATCTAAGCATAGCCCGCGCAGCAAGTTATCGGTGGGGCGTATTCGCGTGCTGTCAAGAAATGCAACAGCGGTCGATACTCGATTCCAGAACCATTCACGCCCCTCCCCGAGGATTCGAGGATGACCGCGCCTACCCCCCGCTCGTCGCTGGCCCCCCGCGAAACGCCGCGCCACGCCACTCTGGTCGAAGGTCCGAACGAATTCGCGCCGTTGGTCGGTGAAAGCGCCAAGATGAATCAGGCTCTCCAGATGGCACGGCGCGTGGCAATGACTCCGCTGCGCAACGTGCTCATCACCGGCGAACCCGGAACGGGCAAAGAGCTCCTCGCGCGCTGCATCCATAACGCTGGTTCGAACGCCACCGCTCCATTCGTCGCGATCAACTGCGCGGCGATTCCCGCGCCGATGCTCGAGACGGAAATCTTCGGCACCGTCGCGCCGAACGGCTTTGCGCCGAGCCGCCAGCGTCCGGGGCGCAAGCTCGGTGCGCTCGAGCTGGCGGGCCGCGGCACGGTGCTGATCGACGAAGTCAACGCGCTGCCCCTCGCGCTCCAGGACCGGCTGCTGCACGTGCTCGAGCAGTACAGCGCGCCGCGCTTCGGCGCCGCCGACGATCTGAGCTTGCAGTGCCGCATCATCGTGGCGAGCAAGGCGCGCCTCGAGGACTGCGTCGCGGCTGGCGTGTTCCGCCAATCGCTGCTCGCGCGTCTGGCCATTCTGCAGATCGAGCTGCCGCCGCTTCGCGACCGCGACGACGACGTGCGCCTGATCTCCGACCATCTCTTGATCGAAGCGGCGCAGGTCACCGGCGCGCCGCGACTCCAGCTCGGCCTCGACGCGATGGCGGTGCTTCGTTCGCACCGCTGGCCCGGGAACGTCCGCGAGCTGCGCCACGTGATCGATCGCGCGATCGCCGTTTGCGAGCGTCCGCTGATCGGCGCCGAGCATTTGCTCATCAACCAGCGCCGCGCCGGCGCCGGCACGATTCGCGGTACGGTGGCGTTCGGCGAGATTCGCATTCCGTCGGACGGCAAGCGGCTGCGCGACATCGAGCGCGAGGCGCTCGAGCTCACGATGCAGCTTACCGAGAACAATCAGAGCGCCGCGGCGCGCATTCTCTGCATCTCGCGGCCGACCCTCGCCCGCAAGCTCAAAGCCTACGGACTCGGCAAGGATCGCAACCGGCTGATGACGCTCCCCGAACGGCGGAGCGCCGAAGGCTGATCACGCGCCGGCGCTCGGCGCCGGCTGCTGTTGCGTGAGACAGTGTAGCGTGCCGAGCCCCCACACCAGGTCGACGGCGTGGATGCCGACGACCCGGCGGCCGGGAAAGAGCTCGGCGAGCATCTGGAGCGCGACGCGATCATTCGCGTCGTTGAATGTCGGAACGAGCACGACGCCGTTGGCGACGTAGAAGTTCGCGTAGCTCGCCGGCAGACGCTCCCCGTTCATCATCACCGGCCGCGGATAGGGAAGCTTGACCACGCGGAGCGCGCCGTCGGCGCCGCCGGCGAGCATCAGTCGATCGTAGTTGTCGGCCGAGCGCTCGTGATTCTCGTCCGCCGGATCGGCCTCGTAGGCGAGGGCGATGACGCCCGGCGCGGTGAAGCGCGCGACGTCGTCGACATGTCCGTGCGTGTCGTCGCCGACGCAACCCGCGCCGAGCCAGATGGTCTGCCGAACGCCGAGCGCTTCGTGAAACACGCGCTCGTAGCCATCGCGGTCGAGTCCCGGGTTGCGCACCTGCACGCCGGAGAGGAGCCACTCCTCGGTCACGAGCAGCGTGCCTTCGCCGTCGCTGTCGATTCCGCCGCCTTCCAGCACGACGCGGGCGCCGGTGTCCGGACGCTTGGGCTCGACGCGGCGAAGGCCGGTGATGCGCGCGATCTCGCCGCCGATGCGCGCGTCGCGCTCGAAGTTCGGATACTTCGCCCAGGCGTTGAACGCCCAGTTCACGAGGGCGACGGATCCGTCGGCTTCGATCACCCCCGTCGGCCCCGAGTCGCGGAGCCACACGCGGTCGGTGGGGACGACGTGCAGCCGTGTGTTCTTCGGCCCGACGTGATGCGCGTCGAGTGCGCGCTTCGCCTCGTCGCGCACCTGCGCGTCGTGACAGAGAATCTCGACGCGCTCGTGCTCGGCGAGCACGCGTGCGATCTCGGCGTACACCCAGGGGATCGCTCCGAGCTTTCCCGGCCAATCGGGCTCGTGGTGCGGCCAGGCAATCCACGTTGCGTCGTGCCGCTCCCACTCGGCGGGAAAGCGGCAGGTTGCCGCCGCCGAGTCAGGCGCCAAGGTAGCGGCTCAGAATGGGCGCGTAGGCGTCGATGCGCCGATCGCGGAGGAATGGCCAGTTGCGGCGCGTGTCCTCGATCAACCGTGGATCGCACCGCGCCGTGAGGATCGCCGGTTCGGTGCCCGCCTCGGCGATGACGCGGCCGAACGGGTCGGCGATGAACGAGTGTCCGAAGAACTCGATGCCGTCGGTGCCGGGCTCCTGCTCGTGGCCCACGCGGTTCGGCGAGGCGACGAAGACGCCGTTGGCGATGGCGTGGGCGCGTTGCGCGGTCCGCCAGGCGTCGACCTGTGCCGCGCCGAACTCGGCCTTCTCACTCGGGTGCCAGCCGATCGCCGTCGGATAGAACAGCACGTCGGCCCCGAGCAGGGACGTGATGCGCGCCGCCTCGGGGTACCACTGGTCCCAGCAGATGAGAACGCCGATATTCGCGTATTTGGTTTTCCAAACGCGAAACCCGCTCGCCTGTTTGGCGACGTTGCCGATCGCGTCGATCCGTTCGTCGGCCGTCGCGTCGCCGGGGGTGAAGTAGTATTTCTCGTAGAAGAGCGGATCGTCGGGGATGTGCATCTTGCGGTACACGCCGAGCAGCGTGCCGTCGGCATCGACGATCGCCGCCGAGTTGCGGTAGACGCCGCTCGCCTGGCGCTCGAACAGCGGCACGATCAGCACGACGCCCAGCTCCCTCGCCAGCCGCTGCATGCGCTCGGTGGTCGGCCCCGGGATCGGCTCGGCGATGTCGAACCGCTCGCACTGCTGCGCTTTGCAGAAGTACGGCGCGTTGAACAGCTCTTTGAGACAGATGATCTGCGCGCCCCGCGCCGCGGCCTCGCGCACCCGCGCTTCGGTCGCCGCGACGGTGGCCGCGGCGTCGTCGCTCGCGCTGTCCTGAATGATGCCGATCGTGAACGGAGAGGGCGCCATGGCGCGAAAGGTAAGCGGAACGCCGCCGCTCAGACGATCCCGATCACGACGTCGTTGACGTTGGTGCCCGTGTCGCGCCGAGGGATCAGGGCGCCAGCCGCACGCAGCGCGCCGTGCGATTCGTGCGCCGAAAGCGCTTGGCCCGGATCGCGCCCCGCGCCGGCAATCGTGCTCCACGTCGTTTCGTCGACGATCGCGCCGGCGGAGTCGGTCGCGCCGTCACGGCCGTCGGTGCCAGCGGCGAGAATCTGGATGCGGGGGTCGTTCGACGCGTGCTGCTCTTCGTGTCGCGCGTCGGAGAGGACCCGCGACGCGGCGAGCGCCAACTCCTGACAGCGTCCGCCGCCCGTGGCGCGGCCTCCGCTCGACGCGCCGCCGAGGGTGACCGTCGTCTCACCGCCCCAAACCACGCAGCGAGTTCCAGGCTTGCCGCGCCCGTCGGCGCTGAGCGTGATGAGCTGCCGCGCGATCGCATCGCCGGCCTGCGCCGCGTCGCCGCTGAGCGGCTCGTCCATCGCGTGGACGTCGAGTCCGCGCTCGCGCGCGCGCGCCGCTGCGCCCTCCACGGCGAGCCGGTTGTTGCCGATCACGCGCGCCGTGACGTGCGCGAACGCCGGGTGCGAGCTCTTCGGCGTGTCGGGAATCGTGCGCTGCGCGACACCGGTGAGGTAGTCGCGATAGGACTGCGGCAGCCGCTGCAGCAGCGACGAGCGCTCGAGAATGTCGAGCACGTCGCGCACGGTCGTCGCGTCGGCGACACAGGGGCCGGAGCCGATTACGGAGAGATCGTCTCCGGCGACGTCGGACATCGCGAGGCAATAGGTGGCCGCGGGTGCGAGGGCGAGGGCGAGTCGGCCGGCGGCCCAGCGCGAGAAGCGCTTCCGCACCGCGTTCACCGCGCCGATGTCGAGGCCCGAGCCGAGCAGCAGCTCGAAGAGGAGCGACAGGTCGGCCTCGCTCATGCCGCGAAGCGGCGCGGCGATCAGGCTCGAGGCGCCGCCCGATACGAGCACGACGGCGACGTCGTTGCCCCGCCGGCCGGGCGTGACTTCGCCGATCTTGGCCGCCGCGGCGAACGAATGCCGGCCGGGGACCGGATGGTCGCCGCGCACCGCGTGCAACGTCGGGTAGGGGGGCGGAGCGTCGTCGGCACCCACGACCACGCCGCCGACGATCGAGTGCAGCGACCGGAGGAGCGAGGCCACGGCCGCGGCGGCCATCGGCTGCGCCGCTTTTCCGAAGGCGAAAAGCCAGACCCGCGACGCGCGGTCGATCGGCAGCGCGTCGGTGGCGCGACCGGTCGCCGGGCCGGGAGCGGCGCCGGCGACCGCGGCATCATATAAATCTAATAAGACATCTGCGCGGCCGCGCACGGATACGGCCCGCCCGTCGCTAATTCGACGATCCGCCGGGCTTCAGCGTGGCCGCGACGTCCTGACCAAGCTGCGTGTACGCGTCCTGCGCGAGCACCTTGAAGTTCATGATGCGCGACGCGATCCGCCCGTCCGGTCCGACGATGAACACGTTGCGCGTGTCGTACTTCGAGTCCGCTGAGCCATAGAGCTTGGCGACCGTCTGGTCGGGATCGCTGGCGAACAGATTCGGAAAGCTGGACTCACGCGCCCAGTCGGCCTGCGTGGTGTCCGCATCGACGCTGATGCCGATCACGACGACCTTCTTTCCGTTGTTGAAGAGCGTGGCGTACTGATCACGGTACGCCTCCATTTGAATCGTTCAGCCTTTGGTTCGCGCCTTTGGGAAAAAGGCGAGGACCACCGTCTGGCCGCGATAATCCGAGAGCTTGACCGGGTCCTTGAGCAGCCCGAACCGGGTGCCGCCGGGCAGGGAAAAGTCCGGCGCCATCTGGCCGACGTTGGGCGCCGTGGCTGCCGAACCGGGCGCCGGAGCCGCCTGCGCAAAGCTCACAGTCGAGGCCGCGACGAGAATCGCGGCGGCGAGGCCGGCCGGTGGTACCAGAGCGGGCGCAAGTCGATTCATTCCGGCGACTCCGTTTTTGGGATGGCGGCAAGATGATAGGACTAGGCCGCCCGCGCAATCGGACAACGATCCGGTTTTGGGGACACCCACCGGTCACTCGAGTAGACGCTAAGAAAGCTCAACGCGCTCCAGAGGCGGTTAATGGGCGGAACGGCACCTGCCAATCAGCATGGTGCGTTTCACGTTGATCTTATCGAGGAGACTGCGATGCAATTCAATAAGTGGTTGGTGCTGGTACCGCTCCTAGCGGCCGCGGCCGCCTGCGGCCGGAGCAGCACGCCGGCTCTCGACGATGCATTGAAGAGCGATCTGGCGTTGGCGTCGCAGGCTCAGGCGTTCAATCCGCAGGCGATCTCGCCGACGGAAGCGGGGCTGGCGCCGCAACAGCAGTATGCGCCGCAGAGTCTGCAGACCGCGGCTCGTGAGCCGGTCCGTTCGGCACCGGCCCGCCGGACCGTGCACCGGTCGAGCGGCGTGTCGCGGTCGAGCGGCAGCTCGGGTGGCGGCTACTATCCTGCGCCGGCGCCTCCGACGACGACCGTCAAGCACACCGGACGTGACGCCGCAATTGGTGCGGCCGCTGGCGCCGTGCTCGGCGCCACGTCGAGCCGGAACAAGGTCCGCGGCGGCATCATCGGCGCGGCGGTGGGCGGCATCCTGGGCGGCGTGATCGGCAACAACGTCGACATCCAGCACAAGACCGGCTGGTAGCGCTCGAGCGTCGCCAGTGGTCTGACCGGCTGCACCGGCGGCGGGATCTCTCGATCCCGCCGCCGGTTTCTTTTCTTGATGGCGCGGTGCGGCGATATAGCTTTTCGACAGCCGACCGATGGCTCTCCCTCCCGCCACCGCGCGCACCATGACGCCACAGCAAATCGAGCAGGTCCTGGATAAGCTCATCCGCGACGTCGAAGCCTCGGTGCATTCGTTCTATCGAGGCGACGTGCGGCAGCACACGCAGCGCGTACGGACCGACAGCTTTCGCAACGAAGCGCGCGAAGCGCTGCTTCGGCTCAGCGGATCGGCGCCGACGCCGGGCGGTACGCCGGCGGCCGTGGTGCCCGCCGGAGCGACGATGGCGCCAGACGAAGCCGCGGCGACGATGCGCTGCGTGATGGGCTGGCTGCCGATGGGCGCGCCGAACCAGGCGAGCCCGGAGTCACGGTGCATCACGGCGGCGCGGGAGATCATGCCGACGTGGGGCGAGCGCGAGAAGGCGCGGCTGGCGCTCAAGCGATTCACCGGGTGATCCGGCCGTCCGCCCGCCGGGCTGCGCCTACTTCCGCCCGACGAGCTGCCGCAGCACGTACGGCAAAATCCCGCCGTTGATGTAGTACCGCATCTCCTCCGGCGTGTCGATGCGCACGACGGCTTTGAACTCGCGCGATTTGCCGTCGGCCGTGGCGCGCACGGTGAGCGTCGCCTTGGGCTTGAGGCCGGCGTCGAGTCCCATGATGTCGAAGGTCTCGAACCCGGTCAGCCCGAGCGACTGGCGGGTGGCGCCATCAGCGAACTCCAATGGCAGAACGCCCATGCCGACGAGATTCGACCGGTGGATCCGCTCGAAGGACTCGGCGATCACGGCGCGGACGCCGAGCAGGATCGTGCCTTTGGCCGCCCAGTCGCGGCTCGAGCCGGTGCCGTACTCCTTGCCGGCGATGATGACGAGGGGCGTATGCTGCCGCTCGTATTTCATCGCCACGTCGTAGATCGACTCCGGCGGGCCGCCCTTGGTCATCGTCGTCAGGCCGCCTTCCGTGCCCGGCACCATCTCGTTCCGCAGGCGGATGTTGGCGAAGGTGCCCCGCATCATCACTTCGTGATTGCCGCGCCGCGAGCCGTAGGAGTTGAAGTCGCGCTTCTCCACGCCGTGCGCGACGAGCCACTTGCCGGCCGGGCTCGACGCCGGGATGTTGCCGGCCGGCGAAATGTGATCGGTCGTGATCGAGTCGCCGAGCATGGCGAGCGCACGCGCGCCGGCGACCGGGCGCACGCCGGGCGGCTGCATCGTCATCCCCTCGAAGTAGGGTGGATTCTTTACATAAGTAGAATTCTCATCCCATGCATACGTCTCGCCCGCGCCGGCGTCGAGCGACTGCCACTCCTCGTCACCCTTGAACACGTCGGCATACTGCTTCTTGAAAAAGTCCGCCTTGACGCTGCGCAGCACTTCATCCTGCACTTCCTGCGGCGAGGGCCAGATGTCGCGCAGAAACACCGGGCCGTCCTTGCCGACGCCGAGCGGCTCGCGCGTCAGGTCGAGGTCCATGCGGCCGGCGAGTGCGTAGGCGACGACGAGCGGCGGCGACGCGAGATAGTTGAAGCGCGTGAGCGGGTTGACGCGCCCCTCGAAGTTGCGGTTGCCCGACAGCACAGCCGCGGTGACGAGCTTGTTCGACTCGATGGCTTGCGCAATTGGATCGGGAAGCGGTCCGGAGTTGCCGATGCACGTCGTGCAGCCGTAGCCGACGAGCTGGAAGCCGAGCGTGTCGAGATACTCCTGCAATCCGGCCTGGCGCAGATAGTCGGTCACGACCTTGGACCCAGGAGCAAGCGACGTCTTGACCCACGGCTTGCGCGTCAGCCCTTTGCGCACGGCGTTTCGCGCCAGCAAGCCGGACGCGAGCATCACCGACGGATTGGACGTGTTGGTGCAGCTCGTGATCGCCGCGATCACGACGGCGCCGTTGCGCAGCGTGAACGTCTGCCCGTCGTACTCGACCTTGGCGCCGGCGCCGGCATCGGACGATTCACCGTCGGCCGTGAGCACGGCGCTCGCCGCGAGCTGTGGCTCGCCGGACACGGTGTTCGCCTTCTTCACCTCGGCCGCCGCGGCGGGCGTGCCGATCTTGGCCAGCTCGGCGTCGACCGCCTCGCGGTACATCGCCTTGGCCTTGGTGAGCGGCACGCGATCCTGCGGACGCTTCGGTCCGGCGAGACTCGGCTCGACGGTGCCCAGGTCGAGCTCGAGGGTGTCGGAGAAGTTGGGATCGGGGGTCGCGTCGGTGCGAAAGAGTCCCTGCTCCTTGGTGTACGCTTCGACCAGCTTGACGTGGTGCTCGGGCCGGCCGCTCAGGCGGAGATACTTGAGCGTTTCCTCATCGCACGGGAAGAAGCCCATCGTCGCGCCGTACTCTGGCGCCATGTTGGCGATCGTCGCCCGGTCGGCGAGCGGAAGCGAGCTGAGACCAGTCCCATAAAACTCGACGAACTTGCCGACGACCTTCTTCTTGCGGAGCATCTCGGTCACGGTGAGCACGAGATCGGTCGCCGTGGCGCCGGGCGGCAGCTTGCCGTGCAACTTGAACCCGACGACGTCGGGGATGAGCATCGACACCGGTTGGCCGAGCATCGCCGCTTCCGCCTCGATGCCGCCGACCCCCCAGCCGAGCACGCCGAGCCCGTTGATCATCGTCGTGTGCGAATCGGTGCCGACGAGCGAATCCGGATACGCTTCGTTCGTCGACTCGTCGACGAACACCGTTTTGCCGAGGTACTCGAGATTGACCTGGTGGCAGATGCCGGTGCCCGGCGGCACGACGCGGAAATTCTTGAACGCGCCCTGACCCCAGCGCAGGAAGACGTAGCGCTCCTTGTTGCGCTCGAACTCGCGCTCGGTGTTGATCATGAACGCGGCTTGGCTGCCGAACTCGTCGACCTGCACCGAGTGGTCGATGACGAGGTCGACGGGCTGCAGCGGGTTGATGCGCTGCGGATCGCCGCCGAGCGACTTGAGAGCGTCGCGCATCGCGGCGAGATCGACGACCGCAGGCACGCCGGTGAAATCCTGCAGCAGCACGCGGCTCGTGCGAAAGGCGATCTCTTTCTCGGCGCCGCCGCGCGTGTCCCACTTGGCGAGCGTGGCGATGTCGTCTTTCTTGACGAACTGATCGTCCTCGTTGCGCAGCAGATTCTCGAGGAGAATCTTGAGGCTGAACGGAAGCCGGCTGGCGCGCTTGCCCGAGATCTCGTCGACCGCGTCGAGGCGATAGAGCGTGTACGATTTGCCGTCGACGCTGATCGTCGCGCGGCTGCCGAAGCTGTTCTTGCTTGTCATGGGAGCGTGTCTCTCGGTTCGGCTGTGTCGGACGCCGATGCGAGGGTGACAGACGGAGCCACTGGCGTAGGCTCGCGAGCCGTGTCGCCAGGCTAGCAACCAATCTAATCGGGCCTGGCGATGAACGGCCGCTCGGGACGTCCCACCGACAACAGCGGGGATACGGATCTAACGGATACCAGCACGGATCAAACGGATCGGTCGTACCGGTGAGCGAGATCTTGGCGCGGGGCCAAAATGCTATTGGGGTTGCTGGGCCGGCTGTTGACGCGCCGTGACAACTCCGAGCAGGGGCAGTTTCGTCCCACGTCCAACGTTTAACGTCCCACCCGTCTGACACTCCACCCTACGCCGTCCTCTTCCGATAACGCCGCATCGCGATCGCCAGCACGACCGCAGCATACACGGTGAGAATGCCCAGCGACGGCGCAATCTCGCGAAGGCCCGCGCCCTTCATCAGGATCGCGCGTGAGATCGACACGAAGTGCCGCACGGGGTTGAGCTCGGAGACGAGCTGCACCCAGCGCGGCATGCTGTCGATCGGCGTCAGCAGGCCGCTCATCAGCAGATAGATCATGATGATGAAGAACGACACGAACATCGCCTGCTGCTGCGTCTCCACCACCGCCGAGATCCAGAGCCCGATCGCCAGCGCGACGACGAGATAGATCGACGCCGCGCCGAGCAGCAACCCGACGCTGCCGCGGATCGGCACGCCGAACACCAGTCGCCCCACGACCAGCCCGAGCGCGAGATCGATCATGCCGAGCACCCAGAAGGGCGCGAGCTTGGCGGTGATGAACTCCCCTTTGCTGATCGGCGTGACGTTGAGCTGATCGAGCGTGCCCATCTCCTTTTCGCGCGCGATGTTCTGCGCCGTGAGCAGCGTGCCGATCATCGTCACGAGCGCCACGAGAATGCCGGGCACCATGTAGTGCGCGTAGTCGAGCGTCGGGTTGTACAGTGCCTGGGCGCGGATGCCGATCGTCCCTGCGCCGGGGTGCGGCGGCGCATCGTCGAGCGCCGGGTTCGATACGTTCCGCACCGTGGCGCGCGACGGTCGCAGCTCGGTGCTCAGCTCGCCGGCGTACGCCGTTAAGATCTGCGCGGCGTACGATTGTACGATTCCCGCCGCCGAACCTTTTTCCGCATTGACGTCGAACCCGATCGGCGCCGCGCCGGTGCGCACGAGGTCGGACTCGAAGTCGTGCGGGATGGTGACGACGAGCGTTGCTGTGCCGCGCAGCATGGCGTCGTTCGCCGAATCGACCGACGCCGAGCGGCCGACGATGTCGAAGAGGCCGGACGCCGCGAAGCGCGTGGCCACGCCGCGCGACGTGCTGGTGCGGTCGTAGTCGACGACGTACGCCGGCGACCGCTCGATGGTGAACGTCGCCACCTTGGACAGCACGAGCAGCTGGATGAGCGGCATGACGATGACCTGCACGAGCGTCGCGCGGTCGCGAACGACGTGCAGCACTTCGGCGCGGGCCAGCGCCCGCGTCTTCCGGAAGAAGCTTCCTCTCCGCCGCGGCGCGCTCACTGGAGGCGGACGTTGAACGAGCGCGCGCTCGCGACGAGCAGGACCAGCGTCATGACGGCGAGCACGAGCGTCTCGTGCCAGAGGTAGGTCAGGCCGACGCCCTTGAGCATGATGCCGCGCGAGATCGTCACGAACCAGCGCGCCGGCACGATGATCGAGAGCCACTGCAGCACTCGCGGCATGCTCTCGATCGGGAAAACGAACCCCGACAGCATCTGCGTCGGCAGCATGGTGCCGAGCATGGCGGCCAGCATCGCGACGCGCTGCGACGAGGTGCGCGCCGAGATGAGGATGCCGAGCGCGAGCGCGACGAGAATGAACAGCGTGCCTTCGGCCAACAGCAGCGTCAAGCTGCCCTGCATCGGTACGCGAAAGACGAGCCGCGCCGTGACGAGGACCAGCAGCACGCTCACGAACCCGATCGCGAGGTAGGGCGCCACCTTGCCGACGACGATCTGCCAGGGTCGCAGCGGCGAGACGAGGAGCGCCTCCATGGTGCCCGTTTCCTTCTCGCGCGTGAGCGACAGCGCGGTCATCAGTGCGGCGATGACGTTGAGCACCATCGCCATGAGACCGGGCACGAATAGATTCGTGCTCGCCCGCGTTGGATTGAAGCGCGACCGCACGCGCGGAATGATGCGCACCGCGGCCTGCGGCAGCCCGCGGTCGGCGGCGAACTGCTGGACGACCTGCGTGACGAACGCTTGGCGTTGAATGCCGCCGTTCGGCTCCGTGGCGTCGGCGACGATGAGAATCCTCGCATTGTCGCCGGCGGCCAGCGTCGAGCCGAAGTTGTACGGGAACTCGACGGCGACCTGCGCCGTGTCACTCTCGAACAGCGGGTCGAGGCCCTCGGTGGTCGGCAGCACGGCCACGGTACGAAACACGCCGCCGCCGTTGAACCGGTCGCGCAGGGCGAGCGTCGTTGCGTCGGGCGTCGGGTCGACGATCACCAGCCGCACGTCGGTGACGTCGGTGCGAATGGAGAAGCCGAACAGGACCACCTGCACGATTGGCATGAAGATCAGCACGGCAAGCGTGCGCCGGTCGCGCAGGATGTGGTAGCACTCCTTGCGCAGCAGCGCCCAGAGCGCCTTCATCGCGCCGCGCCCTCGGCGGGGCGAGCCAGCCGCACGAACAGCTCGTCGATCGACGACACACCTTCGCGCGCTTTGAGCTCGGCCGGCGTTCCCATGGCGTCGATTCGGCCGGCGACCATGATCGAGATGCGGTCGCAGTATTCGGCCTCGTCCATGTAGTGCGTCGTGACGAGCACCGTCGTACCGGCGTGCGCGGCTTCGTAGATCATCTCCCAGAACTGTCGCCGCGTGATCGGATCGACGCCGCTCGTCGGCTCGTCGAGAAACACGATCTTCGGCTCGTGCAGCAGGGCGACCGAAAAGGCGAGCTTCTGCTTCCAGCCGAGCGGCAGCGCACGAACCAGCTCGCGTTCGGCGTGCGCCAGGCGGAGCCGGTCGAGGATGCGCTTGGTTCGATCGCGAATCTCGGCGGCCTCCAGATCGTAGATGCCGCCGTAGAGCTGGATGTTCTCGCGCACGGTGAGGTCGTCGTAGAGCGAGAAGCGTTGGCTCATGTACCCGATGTCGCGCTTGATCGCTTCCGCTTCACGGAACACGTCGTGTCCGGCGACCGTCGCTTCGCCGCTCGTCGGCGCGAGGAGACCGGTAAGCATGCGGATGGCCGTCGTCTTGCCGGCGCCGTTGGCGCCGAGGAAGCCGAATACCTCGCCGGCCCGCACGTCGAAGGTGATGTGATCGACAGCCGTGAAGCTGCCAAACCTGCGTGTGAGATCCTTTGCGCGGATGGCGTCGGTCATGCGGCGCCCCGCACGATCGCGTGCTCGCCTTCGGGCGCTCCCATCCGGTCGATGAATGCGTCCTCGATCGTCGGCGCCGCTTTGGAGACTTCGGAGTCGGCAATGCCGTGCTCGTGCAGAAACGCCGCTGCGTCGCGCGCCAATTCGTCCGCCGGTACGCCGCGGCGCCGGTCGACGAGATGCAGCACGTCGCCGAATGGATAGGAGCGCTCGGCGTAGGGGTATGCGTCCAACGCGCGGAGCGCCGCGTACCGATCGGCAGCGCGCACGGCGAGCAGCGGCCGCTCGAACGCGGCCGTGATCGCGGTTGGCGTGTCGACCGTGAGCACGCGTCCCTGCTGGACGAGCGCGACGCGGCCACAGCGATTGGCTTCGTCCATGTACGGCGTCGAGACGACGATCGTGAGACCATCGGTGCGAAGGCGCGCCAAGAGCTCCCAGAACTCGCGGCGCGACACCGCGTCGACGCCGGTCGTCGGCTCGTCGAGAAAGAGTATTTCCGGGCGATGCACGAGCGCGCAGCAGAGGGCGAGCTTCTGCTTCATGCCGCCGGAGAGCGCCGCGGCGCGCCGGTCGTTGAATGCCTCGAGCTGCGAGTAGATCGGTTTGATGTGGTCGTACTCGCGCTCGATCGTCGTGCCGAACACCGACGCGAAGAAACGCAAATTCTCTTCGACGCTCAGATCGGGATAGAGGGAGAAGCGGCCGGGCATGTAGCCGACTCGCCGGCGCAGCTCCCACAGTCCGCTCACGACGTCGACGCCGAGCACCCGCGCCGAACCGGCGTCGGGCACGAGGAGGGTCGTGAGAATTCGAAAGAGCGTCGTCTTACCGGCGCCGTCGGGGCCGATCACGCCGAACAGCTCGCCGCGTTCGACGGTGAGCGAGACGTCGTCGAGCGCCATGGCGTCGTCGAACCGCTTGGCAAGATGTTCGGCGACG
>DATNAT010000212.1:0-5994 GCA_035572355.1 Gemmatimonadaceae bacterium | reverse complement strand
CTCAGCTTCATGGCGTCGCGGCGCGACATCCAGCGGTCGTCGGTCATGTTGTTCCCGAGTGAAAGGGCTGTCTGACGGGGTGTATCTTCGTCACATGCCGAACGGATCGCAATCACGACGCAAGCCGGCGCCGCGCCGCGCCGCCGGGAAGTGGTGGACGACGTACTTTGACGCTCGTTACCTGCACGAGTTCGAACCATTGTTCGATCTGGAGCGCGATCGCCACGAGGTCGCGCGTTTGATCGATCTCATGGGCCTGCCGTCGGGCGCGCGTCTGCTCGATGTGCCATGCGGCCAAGGTCGGCACGCGCATCTGTTCGCCGAAGCCGGCTTCAACGTCGATGGTCTCGATTATTCTCGCGACCTGCTGGCCGTCGCCAAGCGTCGGGGATTGGCGAAGACGCTACGCTACACGCGCGGCGACATGCGGCACCTGCCCGCGCGATGGACCGGTCGCTTCGACGCCGTGCTCAATCTCTTCACCTCGTTCGGCTTCTTCACCGATCCGGCGGACGATCGCCGAACGCTCGCCGAGTTCGCTCGCGTGCTTCGTCCCGGAGGGGTCTTCGTCTGGCATGGCGGCGATCGCGACGGGGTGATGGCGCGCTTTCTCGATCGCGATTGGTGGGTGACGAGCGACGGAACGGTGTTCGCTCAGGAGCGTGCGTTCGATTCGCTGTCCGGCATGCTCACCATCTCGACGACCTGGCGCGGGTCGAACGGCGACGGTACGCGCCAGCACCGTATTCGCCTCTATACGCCGACACGGCTCGCCGAGTTGTGCGCCGAGGTTGGGCTGGTCGTCGAACAGGCGTTCGAGGGATTCACGCCGCGTCCGGTGGGACGGCGCTCGAGCCAGATGCTGCTCATGGCGCGCAAAGACATGGCGCCCAGCCGAGCGACTCGCGCGCGCCGGCGCTGATCACCAGTCGATGAAGGCGATCGCGCAGGCGAGAATTGTCCCCGCCGGCGTCGCCACCGGGCACAAGTCCGTTGCCCGGGCCTCGGCGCCTTCGCTAGCTTGAGAGCGTTATGCGACCAATACGAGTTCTCGTCGCCAAACCGGGGTTGGACGGACACGATCGCGGCGCGAAGGTCGTCGCGGCCGCGCTTCGCGACGCCGGAATGGAAGTGATCTATACCGGGCTGCATCAGACGCCGGAGATGATCGCCACCGCGGCGATTCAGGAGGACGTCGATGTCGTCGGCCTGTCGATCCTGAGCGGCGCGCACATGACGCTCTTTCCGCGGGTGCACGAGCTGCTGCACGAACAAGGGCGAGACGACATCCTCATCACGGGCGGCGGCATCATTCCGAAAGAGGATATGGACGCCCTCCGCGAACAGGGCATCGGGCAGCTGTTCGGCCCGGGCACGCCGACCACCGCATTGATCGAGTACATTCGCGACTGGTTCGCCGAGCGCGAGCGGCAAGAGGCGTGACGAGCCGGCTTCGCGTATTGAGCGCCGAAGTTCGAGAGCTCGAAGGCCGACTGCGGGAGGGGGGCGGCGCCGACAAAGTCGCCCGCCAGCACAAACAGGGAAAGCTCACGGCGCGCGAGCGGATCGCACGCCTCTCCGACGACGGCACCCACTTTCTCGAGGTTGGTTTGCTGGTGGCCTACGACCGGTACGACGGTCAAGCACCGGCGGCTGGCGTCGTCACCGGGGTCGGGATGGTCGAAGGCCGGTCGGTGGTCATCGTCGCCAACGACGCCACGGTGAAGGCGGGCTCCTGGTGGCCGGAGACGATCACCAAGATGCTGCGCGCGCAGGAGATCGCGATGCGCTGCCGCATCCCGATCATCTATCTCGTCGACTCCTCGGGCGTCAACCTCCCCTACCAGGGCGGGGTGTTCCCGGGGCAGTACGGCGCGAGCCGGCTCTTTTATTACAATTCGATCATGAGGAAATATCTCCGCGTGCCGCAGCTCGCCGCGGTGATGGGGCCGTGCATTGCCGGCGGCGCGTATCTGCCGGCGCTGTCCGATCTGATCGTCATGGTCAAAGGCACGTCGTTCATGGGCCTCGGCGGTCCGAACCTGGTCAAAGGCGCGACCGGCCAGACGATCGACGGCGAGACGCTCGGCGGCGCGGTGACGCACACCGAGATCAGCGGGGTCGCGCACTACGCCGTAGACGACGACGAGGCCTGTCTCGCCAAGCTGCGCGATCTCGTCTCGGTGCTCCCGACGGAACAGCGGGTGGGCGAGCCGGGCGGCGACGCCGACGACCCGCGGCGCAGCCAGCTCGACGAGCTGTACGACCTGCTGCCGACCGACCACCGCATGTCGTACGACATGCAGCAGCTGGTCGGAGCCATTGTCGACGGCGGAAAGATCGACGAGTTCCAAGGGCACCTGGCGCGCGAGATGATCTGCGGCGACGCGCGAATCGAAGGGATCGCGGTCGGTGTGATTGCCAATCAGCGCGGTCTGATCAAGGGCCGGCCGGGGACCCAGCCTCGTTTCGGCGGCATCCTCTACGCCGAAAGCGCCGAGAAGGTGGCATACTTCATCGATCGCTGCGACCGCGAGCGGTTGCCGATCGTGTTCGTGCAGGACGTCTCGGGATTCATGGTCGGGGCCGAAGCCGAACACGAAGGAATCATCCGCGCCGGCGCGCGCTTCGTCGAGGCGATGGCGACGACGCGCGTGCCGAAGATCGTGCTCACCGTCAACCACGCTTCAGGGGCAGGCTATTACGCAATGGCCGGGCAGGGGTTCGATCCCGATTTCATCTTCAGCTGGCCGACGGGGCGCATGGCCGTGATGGAAGGCGAAGCCGCCGTTCAAGCGGTGCACGGGCCCGCGCTCGGCGCGGCCAAGGCGGCCAAGAAAGCACCGCCCCCCGAGGTCGAAGAATCGGTCAACGAGATGCGCGCCGACTACGAGCATCAGCTCGACGCGCGGTACGCCGGCGCGCGCGGCTTCATCGACGCCATTGTCTATCCGGAAGACACCCGCGCCGTGCTCGCCCAGGCGCTTCGCGCGTCGCTTCAGAATCGCGGTCCGCATCTAGGCGCGTTCGTCCTGCCGCCCATGGGAGACGTATGACGCCGACGCATGATCAGGCGGGCCAGCGCATCGTTCGCGTCGCTTCCGGTCAGGGGTTCTGGGGCGACTGGCTCGAGGCCCCGCGCCGGCAGGTCGAGGGCGGGGACGTCGACTATCTCATGCTCGACTACCTCGCCGAAGTGACGATGAGCATTCTGCAAAAGCAGAAGGAGCGCGACCCGAACATGGGTTACGCGCGCGACTTCGTCGGCGCTTTCGAGAGCGTGTTGCCGGCGGTCGCCAAGCGCGGCGTCCGCGTCGTGGCAAACGCCGGCGGCGTCAATCCGCCCGCCTGCGCCGCGGCGGTACGGCAGGTGGCGAGGAAGCACGACGTGTCCGACGCCGTTCGGATCGGCGTCATCACCGGAGACGACCTCCTGCCGCGGCTCGACGAGCTGATCGCAGGCGGCCACGCGCTCGCCAACATGGAGACCGGCGAGCCGCTCTCCACCGTGCGAGAGCGGGTGCTGTCGGCGAACGCCTATCTCGGCTCGGTGCCGATCGTCGACGCGCTCGCCAAGGGCGCGAACGTGGTCATCACCGGACGCTCGACCGACACCGCGCTCACCATGGCGCCGCTCCGCCACGAATTCGGCTGGAAGGACGGAGACTGGGACCGGCTAGCCGCCGGCATCGTCGCGGGGCACATCATCGAGTGCGGCGCACAGTGCTCCGGAGGCAACTGCCTCGTCGACTGGCAGACGATTCCCGATCTCGCCAACATCGGCTATCCGATCGTGGAAGGTTCGGCTGACGGATCGTTCGTCATTGCCAAACACCCGAACACCGGCGGACGCATCACCGTGGCGTCGATCAGCGAGCAGCTCGTCTACGAGATGGGCGATCCGCATGCGTACATCACGCCCGACGTGATCGCCGACTTCACGACGATTCGCCTCGAGCAGATCGGGGAGAATCGCGTGCGCGTGTTCGGCATCAAAGGGCGGCCGGCGACGGACAAGCTCAAAGTGTCGATCGCCTATCGCGCCGGCTTCAAAGCCGTGGGCTCGCTCGTGTATTCATGGCCCGACGCGCTTCCCAAAGCCCAACTGGCCGACCGCGTGCTGCGCGAGCGGCTCGGCCGGCTCGGTCTCCACTTCGACAAGATTCTCACCGAGTTCGTCGGCGCGTCGGCCACGCACGGTCGGCTGGCCGGCGAACCGCACGATCCGCCCGAGGTCCAGCTCCGTATCGGTGTGCGCGGCGAGGATCGCGCCGCCGTCGAACGATTCACGCGCGAGATCGCGCCGCTCGTGCTCAACGGTCCGCCGAGCGTCACCGGTTTTGCCGGTGGCCGGCCGAAAGTCGAGGAGATCGTCGCCTACTGGCCGGCGTTGATCGACAAGCGCGTGGTCCAGCCGAAGGTCGAGGTGCTCGCATGAAGGTGCGTCTCCTCGACATCGCGCATGCCCGCTCCGGCGACAAGGGCGACACGGCCAACGTCGGCGTGATCGCGCTCCGGCCCGAGTGGTATCCGGTGATCCGGACGTACGTGACGCTGGCCGCCGTCCAGGCGCATTTCAAGGACGCGATCACGGGTCCCGTCGAGCGATATGAGCTTCCCAATCTGAACGCGCTCAATTTTCTCCTGCACGGCGCGCTCGACGGAGGGGGAACGCTTTCGCTCAAGACGGACGCGCAGGGGAAGGTCTTTTCCACCGCGATGCTCCGTCTCGTCCTCGACGTGCCGGAGGACGAAGCGAAGGCTGCGAACCTTCCGGGACCGAAGCAGTGGCCGGTGTATCAGCGCTCGCCCAAGGAATAGACCCGCGTGGCCCGGCGAACTCCGATCCAGCTCGCCTTCCTCGCCGTTGGGCTCATTGCGTGGGCGTACGGCCAACGCACTGAGGACCAGCGTTTGGTCTGGCTCGGCATCGCCTTCCTGATCGTCGCGACCTTGTTGCGTTTCGCGCGGCGGCGCGAAGCCGACCGGCACTGAACGACGCGATCAGCGCCGGGCCTCGAGCAGGCGCGCGAACGCCGACTGCTCGGCGTCGCTCATGGGATATCCGTGCTCGGCGCCTGGGTATTCGCCGCTCCGGACTTCGTCGGCGAATCGCGACACTGCGTCGCGCATCGCATTCGCCAGGTCCCCAAACACCTTCACGAACTTCGCTCGCGGCGCGGCGATCAGCCCGAGCATGTCGTGGAGCACGAGCACCTGGCCGTCGGTGGACGCGCCCGCGCCGATGCCGATCACGGGAACCGTCACGCGCTCCACGATCGCCCTCGCCACGGGGTCGGGCACCGCTTCGACGACGATCGCGACGCAGCCGGCGTTCTCCAGTGCCATAGCATCGGCGACGATCGCAGCCGCACCTGAGGCATCGCGGCCGCGGGCGCGGTAGCCGTCGGGCGTGGTCACCTGTTGCGGCGCCAGTCCGACGTGCCCGACGACGGCGATTCCCGCCCGCACGATCGATCGCACGCGATCGGTCGTCGGCCCGGCTCCCTCGAGCTTCACGGCGTCGCACCCGGCACGTACGAACGCCGATGCAGACTCCACGGCGCGCGCATCGCTCGACTCGTAACTCCCGTAGGGCAGATCGCCGACCATTGGGACGCGCGTCAAGCCGCGGCGCACGGCGCGCGTGAGCATCAGCATTTCCTCGAGCGATACCTCACGCGTCGATTGATACCCGAGCACCGTCGTGGCAGCCGAATCGCCGACGAGGACCACGTCGACACCGGCGTCGTCGACAACGCGAGCCGCCGGGTAGTCGTATGCCGTGATCATCACGATGCGCGACCGGGCGCGCTTCAGCGCCGCCAGGCGGCCGCCTAGGTCGATGCGGGGTGGGGCCGGAGTGGGCATGCCGTCGCCGTTCAGCGTATGTGTACGAGCTCGTTGTCGATCAACCGCACGGGTCCCACGCGAGCGGCCACCGCGAGCAGCACGTCGCCGCGAAGGGGGTCGACCGGCTGCAGCGTGTCCGGA
>DATNAT010000211.1:0-5309 GCA_035572355.1 Gemmatimonadaceae bacterium | reverse complement strand
CCGCGGTGGCGCGCGTGATGAGTGCGATGCCGGAGCCGGGGGTCGTATGAGCGTGCAGCGCGACGTCGACGCCGAGCTGCGCTTTCATCTCGAGGCGCGGATCGAGGAGCTGATGGGGCAGGGGATGTCGCGCGAGGAAGCGCGGGCGCGCGCGGTCGACGAGTTCGGCGACGTCGACGAGACGCGCGCCCGGCTCAACGAGATCGATCGGCGCGTGGCCCGCCGGCGGAGCCGGATCGAGTGGATCGAAGGCGTCGTGCAGGATCTTTCCTACGCGGTGCGGTCGCTCCGTCGAACGCCGGCGGTCGCGATCACGATCATCGTGACGTTGGCGCTCGGGCTCGGGGTGAACGCGGCGATGTTCTCGCTGCTCGATCAGATCTTTCTGCGGCCGCCGAGCGGCGTCGTGCAGCCGAACGCGGTGCGTCTCGTGTGGACCCGCCGGCAATTCTCGAGCGGCACACAATTCTGGTCGGGCTACGACTACCAAACGTACGAAACCATCGCCCGGGCGGTCGCCGGGCGCGGAACGACGACGATCTATCGTCCGCCGTCGCAGCTTCCGCTCGGACATGGCGAGAACGCACCACACGCCGGCGTGTCGAACGCGGCGGCGAGCTACTTCCGGCTGCTCGGCGTCAAACCCGCGCTCGGCCGATTCTACGGCGCGGATGAAGACGGACTCGATGCGCCGGCGCCCGTGGCGGTCGTATCGGACGCATTCTGGAAGCGCGCGCTCGGCGGCACCAGCGATGCGATCGGCCGGACGATCACGGTATCGAACAAGATCTTCACCGTCATCGGCGTCGCGCCGCCCGGGTTTAGCGGCACCGAGCTCGATGCGACCGACATCTGGCTGCCGCTCGCGGCGTTCATGCCGCAGCGGCGAGCTGACCAGATGCCGTGGTGGCGAAGCGTGAGCGCCAACGGTTTCCAGATCCTGGTCCGTCTCGCGCCCGGCGCGCACGACGGTGAGTTGGCGAGCCGGTCGACGGCAGCGCTCCGCGCGCCGGGCCAACGATTCGAGCACGACACCGTTGCCGTGGCGGCATTTGCGTCGATCATCAGGGCGCGCGGGCCTGGCGAGCTACGGGGTGAGATGCACGTGGCGACGCGCCTGGCCGGCGTGGCGGCGATCGTGCTGCTCATTGCCTGTGCCAACGTCGTCAACTTGCTGCTGGCGCGTGCGGTGCGCCGCCGCCGCGAGATCGCCGTCCGGCTGGCGCTCGGCATCTCGCGGGCGCGGCTCGTTCGCCTTCTGGTGACGGAGAGTGTCATGCTCGCGCTGGTCGCCACCGTCGCGGCGCTGGCGGCGGCAACCTGGGGTGGCGCGCTACTTCGCACTTTGCTCATGCCAGAAGTGCATTTCGCTGACTCTCCGCTCCAGTGGCAGGTGTTTCTGTTCGCGATTGGCGTGGCGGCCGTTGCCGGCGTGATGTCCGGGCTCATTCCGGCGTTGCAGGCGGCATCGCCCGATCTCACAATTGCGCTCAAAGCCGGCGCGCGCGAAGGCGGCGTGCAACGATCCCGGCTGCGCGACGCGCTCGTCGTGACGCAGGCGGCGCTGTCGCTCGTGCTGCTGGTCGGCGCAGCACTGTTCGTCAGCAGCTTGCACAACGTCAGGGAGCGCGACATCGGGTATAGCGTCGACCGGTTGGTGTTCGGCCGCGTGGCGTTCGACTCGCGTGATTCGATCCGCGACGCGGGAATGTCGGCGCGGCTGCTCGCGCTCGAGCCGCGATTGGCGGCGATCCCCGGGGTCGACCGTGTGGCATTCACATCGATGCGGCCGAAGTATGGCTTTTCCGTGGTGAACTATTTCCCCGACGTCGCCAATGACGTCGGCAATGCGACGAAGCACCCGTTGGGCGTCTTCACGGCGGTAACGCCCGACTTCTTCGCGGCAAGCGGCACGAAGCTGGTGCGCGGGCGAACGTTCACCGCGCACGTCGGGCCGAAGGCGGCGTACGAGGTAATCGTGAACCAAGCGGAGGCCGACGCGGTCTGGCCCAACGAGAATCCGATCGGCCACTGCGTCCGCTTCAACGCCGACACGATGCCCTGCGCGACGGTCGTCGGCGTCGCGGAAACGGCGATCCTCAATTCGCTCGACGAAAAGCCCTGGGCGCAGTTCTACGTGTCGATCGATCATCCGCCGGTCGAGACCTGGGGCGCCGAGACAATCGTGCTCCGCGCCGACCCGCAGCGAATCGCGAGCGTGCGGCGTGCGTTGCACGACTTGCTGCTCGATCAGTTCGCGGGCGGCATTCCACGCATCGAGTCGATGGCGCAGGTGATGGAACCCGAATATCGCCCTTGGAAACTCGGCGCCACGCTGTTCACCATGTTCGGCGTCCTCGCGCTGGTCGTCGCCGGCGTCGGCATCTACAGCAGCGTGTCGTATGCGGTGAGCCAGCGGACGCACGAGTTCGGCGTCCGCGTCGCGCTCGGGGCGCGCACGGTTGACGTCATCCGACAGGTCGTCGGCGAAGGCGTGAAGGTCGTGCTCGTCGGAGTCGTTGTGGGAATTCTCATGGCGCTCGCCGCCGGGCGACTGGTGGCGTCGCTGCTCTACGGCATCGCGGCGAGCGATCCCGCGGCGATGGCGGCCGTTGCGGCGATCCTGCTCCTGATCGCGATCGTCGCGACGCTGCAGCCGGCGTGGCGCGCGGGGAGAGCCGATCCGGTGGGCGCGCTTCGAGCTGAATAGCGAGCATCGTGGGGGCGCGCTTTGCTGCGCGCGATGGCAGTCTTGGAGTTGGCGGTTCGCCGTTTGGTGTGACTGATGGACCGCGACGGGTCGAGGGCATCCACCGTTGCGCGCCATTCGAGCCGCGCCTGGCCCATCGGGGTCCATCGGTCACTCCCCACGGCCAACGGCTAACACCAGACTGCCATCGCGCGCCGTTCCTATCGCGCCACAGGCTGACCCTCGAGCCTCAATTCGAGCGTGCCCTTCCGTACCACGGTGCCGATCTTGCCCCTCGCTCCGGCGAACCGCACGGAGGTGCGCATGCATTCTTCAACCGACTCGACCAAGAGCAACGTTCCGCTCTGGATCATCCAGGTCCTCGTTGCGCTCGTGTTTCTCGCGACCGGAGGCATGAAGCTGTTGCTCAGTTCGGCCGCGCTCGCCGCTCAATCTCCCGTCCCGTTGCCGATCCTGCGCATTCTCGGCGTGCTCGAAGTGCTCGGCGCGCTGGGGCTCGTGCTGCCTGGCCTGTTCAAGATCCGTCGCGGCCTCACGCCGATTGCGGCGGCGGGGTTGTTCACCGTGGCGTCCGGCGCAACGGGTGCGACGCTCGCCATGGGTCAAAGCATGATGGCGGTGTTGCCCGCCGTGCTCGGCGTGCTCGCCGCGATCATCGCCGCGGGGCGCCGTTCGTGGCTCGCCGCCGAAGTCGAGCCGAGCTCGATTCGAAACGCGGCAACCCCAACCGACGTCCGACGCGCGCACGTGGCGTGAACAGATCGTGCACGGAGCGGGAGATGCGAAAACCGGCGGCTGCCCTTGGGCAGCCGCCGGTTCTCGTCAGAATGCAGTCTGCGTACGGTCGATCGTTCAGCCGGCGGTGTTTGCCAGATCTTTGATCGACTTCTCCAGCCACTGCACGCGCTGGGGATCGGTCGACCTGGCCTGATAGCCGTGTACCTGGCTCGCCAGCTTGTCGAGCGCGCCCTTGCGAGCCGCGCCATTCATCCCTTCGGCGCCGGTCAGCCCGTTCCGAACCGATGACACCTGGGCCGCCGTCAGTCCGTGCCACCGTTCGAGCTGGTCGGTGTACGCGCGCGAAAGCGCGAACGTCGCCGGCCAGACGTAGTGCGGCTGGTCCTGCACGTTTTCGAACGGGAACTGCACCGACTTCGCGGCATCGATCTCGTTCTGCGAGATCGCGGCGCTCGGCGTGAGGTCGAAGACGTCGAGCCCGCGCTCGATCTCCGAGCCGATGATGTGGCCGTTGTACCAGTAGGTCGACCAGTAGCCGCCGCTCATCAACCGCGTGCTGTCGTTCGGTCCGCGGTCGAAGAACGCGATCTCGTGCGGATGCTTCGGGTCGGTCCACTCGAACACCGACAGGCCGCCCTGATACCAGGCCTGGACCATGATCGTGCGGCCGGGGATCGGGATCAGCGAGCCGTTGTGCGCGACGCAGTTCTCGTACTGGGTCTGCGGCGCCGGCATCTTGTAATAGCTCTGGAATACCATTTTGTGGTTGACGATCTTGAAAATGGCATCGGCGCCCCAGTTCTTCGGATCACCGGCGCGGCAGTAGGCGGCGCCGCCGCCGCCCCACTCGTCGGAGAAGAGCACCATCGAGCCGTCGTTGCTGAACGTCGCCGAGTGCCAGAAGGAGAAGTTGGAGTCGGCGTAGGCGGCGATGCGCACCGGATGCGCGGTGTTGTGGATGTCGAGCAGCAGGCCCATGCCGGCGCAGGCGCCGCCGGCCAAGCCCATCGTCGGGTAGGCCGTGATGTCGTGGCACTGCGTCAGCGTGCGCGGCGCCAACGGCGACGCAACGCCAAAGTGCTTGGCCAGCGAATCTACCGTCTTGCGGTACCGGATCGAATCGGCTTTGCTCCGCTGCGCTTCCAGCGTGCCGAGCGGCGTCACCGCCGCGTCGAAATCGACGCGAGCGGAATCTTCGCGAGTGACCGGCGGGCCCTGGTTGCCGCGCCCGCGTCCGAAGCCGCCGCGTCCGGTGAACGCGACCCCGCAGCGCGGCGCGGCATTGCCGCGCCCGCGGCCGCGATTCACAGGCGGATTGACGTCGTGCGCTTTGGCCAACGACGCGATCGCGCTGGTGCAGGCCGCGGTGTCAGCAGCGGGAGCGTTCTCGGCGACCTTCGGCAGCTTCTCGACCTCGGCGTTGAATTCGGCCAACCGCCGGTTGTACGCCGTATCGGCCGGTGAGGCGCCGTGCCCCTGCTGGTAGAGCAGCGCCATGCCCGTCGTCGGATCGGCGAAAATCGCCGGCGAGCTCACGACCGCGGCCTGCTCGGGATGCGCAAGCGGGATCTTGATGACCTCGATGCGGAAGTTCGAGTTATTCGGGTCCCAGGGGTTGTCGTTGCAGCGCGCCAGCTCCTCGGACGGACGAATCGACGACGTACCCGAGATGTAGACGTAGACGTTGTTCGGGTCGCGCGGGTCGTTGACGACGGTGTGCGTGTGCGAGCCGCGGCAGGTCTGGACGTTGGCCAGGTATTTCGGGTTCGAGATGTCGCTGATGTCGAAGATGCGAAGGCCGCGAATGCGATCCTTGCTCACCGGATCGCGCGGCGCATCCTTGCCGCAGTCGAGCCGAGCG
>DATNAT010000210.1:0-4023 GCA_035572355.1 Gemmatimonadaceae bacterium | reverse complement strand
GTCACCGCCGCCGTATCGGTGAAGTTGCCGTACCACTGGTTGCCGCTCGTGTTGCGCGCCCAGTTCACGGCAACCCCCGAGCTGAAGCGCCCCGACACCTTGTAGTCGAGCTCCGGCCCGACGTTGAGCGACGACGTGTGGCCGTCGTCGCCCGTGAAATAGTTCAAGCTGAACGACGGCACGACCGCGCGTCGATCGTCGCCGTTGATCGAGATCCACGGTGAGATGTAGGCGTCTTGTCGGACCGCCGGCCCGCCGCGCGCGCCCCGATCGTCGTACGTCGTGCCGAGCTGGCCGAGCGTGCCGCCCATGTTCCAGTTCCAGTTGTTCTTGAACGTGATGTGCACATTGGTGTTGTAGGCGGCCTCCTGGGCGAGTCCCGCGGTGTTCCAATACTGCCACCAGTTGTTGTTCCACTGGAATCGCTTGTAGAACAGATGCTCGCGCCGGTCGAAGTAGCCGACCCACGTGTTCCACGATTGCTGGTCCGCGCGCCGCAGAAAACCGAGATCGTTGATCTCGAAGCCCGGCGACCGCCGCTGGTACGCCGACTCGAACATCAGATGGGCACCGCCGACCTTGTCGAACTTGAGCTCTTCGGCGTCGCCGCCCAGTGACGTCCGCGTCGAGTCGAGCGGAAGGCCCGCGTCCGGCCGCTGATACTCGTGAACGCCGTTCGTCTGCAGCGCGTAGATCGCCGACTGGCTGCCATTCACCTGGCTCTGATCGAACGACCCGGCGACTTCGTAGGTGTTCTTGAAGAAGCGATGCCGAAAGTCGACCCCGCCGACGTAGGCGCTCGATGCCAGGTAGGGCGAGGTCCACCGGTCGCTGTTCCGGTCAACGGCGGTGACGATCGCGCCGATGTTGCTGTCGCCGTTTCGGAAATCCTGTCTCACCCGCGCCACGGTGAAGTTCGTCGTCGGCTCGAACGTCGTGTCGCCCAGGCTCGACGCGCGCTCGGTGACCGCGTCCAGCACGCCGAAGTTCAAGCCATTGCGAAACTGTCCCAGCAGCTTCGTGGCGCCGAGGATCGTCGTCGGCTGCGATGGCACGGTGTCGCCGTACGTCCCGGCGAGCTGCGGTGTGCGCCCGATCCGCCGGCTGTAGTACAGGTCCTCGTTGCTGCAATTGACCTGATTGCAGTTGACGTCGAACCGGAACAGCCCGCGTCCGGCGACGAAGAAGGGCCGCCGTTCGTCGAAGAACGATTCGTACGCCGACAAGTTGAGCACCGCTGGATCGGCCTCGACCTGCCCGAAGTCCGGGTTGATCGTACCGTCCAGCGTCAGGTTCGACGCGACGCGATACTTGAAGTCGCCGCCGAGGGTGGCATTCGAGCGCGCGACGTAGCGGTTGTCGGAAATCTGCGACGCGTTCTTCGTCACGAGATACGGAGTCGCCTCGAGGCGGCGCGGCGGCTCGAGATCGTCGAGGCCCGAGAGCGACCCGAACTGCGACACGAAGCCCGCCTTCGACTGGTGAATGGCCGGCCAGGCCTCGCGCTCGTTGTATCGATAGATGTCGCGGTCGATCGTGAATCCGAACGTGTGCTCCCGATCGGTGCTGTAGTGCATCTGCGAGAGCGGCACACGGAACTCGGCCGTCCAGCCGAGCGAATCGATTCGTGTCGCGACGTCCCACACCGCGTCCCACGCGCCGTCTTCATTGCCGTCGTTGTAGATCGCCTGGTCGATCTTCACGCCGGCGGCATTGACGCCGAATTCGTAGCCCGTTCGGCGATCGTGGTACGAGTCGACGAACAGCCAGATCATGTCCGACGGCGTGAAGGTGTCGCGCCGCTCGAGCAGCCGGATGATGCTGTCGGGATGCGGATCGAACGCGCGCACGAAGACGAACAGGTTGGCGGCATCGTACGCGACCTTGGCTTCCGTTCGGAAGCGCGGCGCCCGGTCTTCGGTCGGCTGCCATTGCGTGAACGCCGTGATCGCCGGCGCGTCGCGCCAGACCGCGTCATCGTCCTTGCCGTCGATGACCGGCGGCGTCGACGCGTGCACGGCGACCGCTCCCGAATCGGTCGGTGGCGGAACGTGCCCGGGGCCGGTCGAACGCCCGGAGGCGCTGCCCGCGTGACTTCCTTGAGGAACCTGCAGACTCAAGGCGAGTCCGAGGGCTGCTGCCAACACGATCATGGCGTACGGTCCAGTCCGCGAGAGTGGTTGTTGCCGACGACGTTCGCGAGGTTGGACAACCTACGGGGCGAATTGGTTGGGGAGTTTCAACCTCCAGAAAGGAGGGACTCTGAGAACTCACATCGCCGGCGCCGGAACGAAGCTCCCCGCTCGGCGTCAGGCGTTCGTCGCGCCTGGCGTGGTTCGCGACATGAGGATCACGTCGGGCCGCTCCGCCCAGCCGACGCTTGCCCAGAAGGTCTTTGCGGCGGTGTTCGTCGACACGACCATGAGGTGGCACTTCTGGATGCCGCGCGCCTCCAGCTCGGCGAAGCATCGCTCGGCGAGCCGGCGGCCGATGCCGGCGCGACGCCGGTCGTTCGCCACCGCGACGTGGTTCAGGTAGCCGCGGCGTCCATCGGTCCCGCACAGCGCCGCACCGATGAGGCGGCCCGCGTCGACGGCGACAAAGCTCAGTCCGCGGTTGCGCTCGAGATACGCCGCGATCGCCTCGCGCGAGTCGGCGTCGCGCATCGTCACGCCGTCGGCGTTCCGCCAGAGGGCGATCGCGGCGTCGTGATCTGTGATCTCGAATTCACGAATCTCAATCGTCATCGCCGGCCGCCGCCGTTCATCGGCGGAGCGTGGCATTGGCGAGGGCGCCGAACGCCACGCCGGCGGCGAGCAGGCAGAGCCCCGCCGCCTGCCACTCGCCGGAGAGGACCGACAGCAGTCCCAAAAACAGCCCGACGACGCCGGTCACGCTCGAGCCGACCGTCGCCAGCCCGACGACCCAATTGGTGCGCCGTGCGGTGCGGTCGATCTCCGGCGGTGGAGTGCCAGTCATGGTACCGTCCGATGCGATGAGGAAACGAACGAGATGCGCACGCCGCCTCCAAATCGATGCCGCCTCGAACGCGCCGTCAACTGCGCGGACAGGCGACCGCGGTGGCGCGGACGCTCGCGCGGGGCCAGTGGGATTCTGGGACCACCGCGTCGCTTCGGGCCGTCGCCGTTCCGGAGCGGACGCCATCGTGCTCGCTGCCGAGTGTAAGCGTCGTGACGGCGTAGCCGTTCGACCACAGTAGCTCGATGCTGTCGCCGACCACCGACCAGCGAGGCGTTCCCGGAAATGCAGCCGGCGGCCAAAAGGCGATGTTCGGCTCGACGCGCCAGCCGCCATGAGTCGTCGGTACGGTGTCGAGGCGAACGACGGAAGGAATGCCGTGGAGGTGGTCGCGAGGCCCGAAGGCAATCGCTTCGCCTCCAACCCGAAGGCGATAGCACACCGGCGTCGCCCGATGCGCGCCGCTTGGCGGGCGGATGAGCGCGGCGAGAAGCAAAATGGGAAGTATGATCATCCTTTCATCATGGCGCCGGGCCAGCTGTCGTCCATGCCTTCATCGATCCGTAATCCTCTCCAAACATCCGCGTCACCTCAGATGCATCGTCGGCTAATCGGCGTCTCCTACCTTGGCGTTCGACCCCATATCGGAGAGTCGTATGCCCCAGTCGATCGTGGCCCCTCCCGCGGCCGAGCCCAACGTCACGCCAATGATCGACGTGCTCTTGGTGGTGCTGATCGTCTTCATCATGGCCGCCGTACAGGTCCATTGGACCATCGATGCGCAACTGCTTCAGCCATGTCCCACCGAGTGTGGTGCTTCGCTCCCGATCGTGCTCGAGGTGCTGCCCGGGCCGTCGTATCGCATCAACAGGCAGCAAGTGTCCGTCGACGATCTCGTGCCGCGTCTCTCGAGCATTTTCGCCGACCGGCCCGACAAGACGATCCAGGTATCGGGCCATCGAGGCGTGCGATACGACGCCGTGATGCACGCCATGGATCTCGCGCGATCCGCCGGCGTGCGGGTGATCGGCGTCGCGCCGAAGG
>DATNAT010000209.1:0-26807 GCA_035572355.1 Gemmatimonadaceae bacterium | reverse complement strand
CCGAGCGTTCGCAGCACGCCAGCTGTTGACTGAACATCATGTGATCCGAGAATTCCGGTAACACGGGACTCGCCCACTCCCAGTGCGCCGAGGATGAGCGACCGGTGCGAGATGGACTTGTCGCCCGGCATGCGCAGCGATCCCGAAACGTTCACCGGAGCCATGCCTCGAGGGTGGTCGCGAGATCGGTCTTCTCGTCGCGATACTTCACGATCACCGGAGCCTGAAGGCCGAGCTGTTGCTCGGCACCCCAGCTGCCGCGAATGGCCCGCGTGCCCGGCACAACGACCGCCGCTTCGGGGATGACGAGCGGCTTGTCCCCCTCGGCGCGATAAACCGCCTCGTGGATCAGGTCGAACACGGGCGTGCCGCGGGTGAGAATCACGCCGGCGGCGAGCACGGCCCGCGCGCGCACGATCGTGCCTTCATAGACGCCGCAACTTCCGCCGACCAGTACGTCGTCCTCGATCACGACCGGCGCGGCGTTCACCGGCTCGAGCACGCCGCCGATCTGCGCCGCCGCGCTGAGATGGACGCGCTTGCCGATCTGAGCGCAGGACCCGACCAGCGCGTGCGAGTCGACCATCGTGCCGGCGTCGACGTAGGCACCGGTGTTCACGTACATCGGCGGCATGCACACCACGCCCGGCGCGATGAACGCGCCGCGCCGTACCGACGAGCCGCCGGGCACGACGCGGATGTTGTTCGACGGGTCGAACCGGCGAATCGGGAAGGTGTTCTTGTCGACGAATGCGAGCGCGTCGCCATCGCCACCGGTTCGCTCGAGGCGACCGATGCGAAAGCCGAGCAGAATGCCGCGCTTGACCCACGCGTTGGCGACCCAGCGGCCATCGGGCAGCCGCTCGGCGGCGCGGACGTCGCCGCGCTCGAGCGCGTCGAGCAGCTCGCCGAACACCGAGCCGGCGTGGCGGGGAACGTTTTCTGTGGCCGGCGTGGCCGCGAGATCGAGGACCTCGCGACGCAGGTCGTCGAGCGAACGGCTCACGCGAGCGCCCCAGCGTGCTGGAGCGCCGAACGCAACGCCGCCGTGTGCGTCTCATCGAGCGGCACGAGTGGTAAGCGAAGTACGTTCTGCATGCGGCCCATCAGCGCCATCGCGGCCTTGATCGGAATCGGATTTGATTCTACGAACGCCGCGCGCATCAGCGGCATGAGGCTCAGATGGATCTCGCGCGCCGCGCCCAGATTTCCGTCGCGCATCCGCTCGCAGAGCTGCGACATCGGCTTCGGCACCGCGTTCGCGATCACCGACACGATGCCGTCGCCGCCGAGCGACATGACCGGAAGGGTGAGCTCGTCGTCGCCCGACAACACGGCCAGCGTCGACGGGCGGGCGCGCAGGATGTCGGCAATCTGGCCGAGCAGCCCCGAGGCCTCCTTCACCGCGGCGATCTGCGGCGAGCGCGCCAGCTCGAGCGTCGTCTTGGCTTCGACGTTGCTGCCCGTGCGTCCGGGAATGTTGTAGATGACGATCGGCAGATCGACCGCGGCCGCGATCGCTTGGTAGTGGGCGACGATGCCGCGCTGCGGCGGCTTGTTGTACATCGGCGACGTATGCAGCAGATGCGTCGCTCCGGCGTCGCGCATGATCTTCGACAGATCGATCGCCTTCTTGGTATCGTTGCTCGCCGCGCCGGCCAGAATCGGTACGCGACCGCGAACCTGCTTCACGACCACCTCGACCACGCGACGTTGTTCGTCGACCGACATCGTCGCCGCCTCGCCCGTGCTGCCGCATGGCACGAGGAAGTGAATCCCCTGCTCGATCTGCCAATCGACCAGCTCGCGCAGTGAACCCTCGTCGATCGAGCCGTCCGCCGCGAAGGGCGTGACGAGGGCGGTACCACAGCCCCACAGACGTTGAGCGTTCATGTTCTTTCCGAGTCGCTAGGTCCGAGCAGGTCGCGCATGTCGTACACGCCGTGCCGGCCGATCAGCCACGCCGCGGCGACCAGCGCGCCCTCGGCGAAGACCCGCCGGTCCCGTGCCACGTGCTCGAGGTGAATCTGCTCGAATGGCGAGTCGAAGAGAATCTCGTGCGTTCCCGGCACGGAGCCGGTGCGCACGCTCGTCACGGGAATTGCCGCGCCGCGACCCCAAGCGGCGCGCACCGCCGTCTCGAGCGACTTCGCCGTGCCGGAGGGCGCGTCCTTCTTCGCCGCGTGGTGCGTCTCGGTGATGTGCGCGTCGAACGCGTGCGTGCGGCCAAGCAACTTCGCGGCCAGCACCGCCACCTGCTCGAAGATGTTGACGCCGATCGAGAAGTTCGCCGCCGCGAACATCGCCCCGTTCTGCGACTCGACGTCGTGCTTGATTGCGTCGTACTGGTCGTACCATCCCGTCGTGCCGACGACGACGGGCAGGCCGGCGGCGACGATGGCGCGAATGTTCGCGGGCGCCGCCTCGGGAACGCTGAACTCCACGGCGACGTCGGCGTCGCCCAGAGCGGCGCGCGACAACCCGCGTCTGACGTCGGGCTCGTCCAGTCGAGCCACGACCTGCCAGCCGCGGTGCGGCGCCAGCTCAGCGACTGCCGTACCCATCTTTCCCATGCCGACGACCGCCAGGCGTTTCGTCATGCCGCGCTCCCGCCAAAGAATGCGCCGTGCAACCGCTGGATGACTGGCCGTACCTGCTCGTCGTCGACGACCATCGTGAGGTTGATCCCGGTCGCGCTCAACGACAGCATGTGCACGCGGATCTGCCCGATCGCATCGAGCGCGCGTGCCATCGCCCCGCCGCCCTCGGCGATCGCGCCCCCGACGACGGCCACGATGCCGCGATTCCGCTCGACCGACACGTCGCCGAGCGCGCGCAGGTCGCCGACGATCGCCTCGAGCCGCGAAGCATCGTCGATCGTCAGCGACACCGACACCTCCGACGTGGCCACGACATCGACCGACGTGCGATGGCGTTCAAATACCTCGAATAGCAGTCGCAGAAAGCCTTCCGTGAGCAGCATGCGCGGCGATCCGACCTTGAGCAGCGTCACTCCGGCTTTGCCGGCGATCGCCGTCACGGCGCGCCGCGGCGCGTCGAACGTGATCTTGGTGCCGTTCCCCTGCGGCCGATGCGAGTTCAATACGTATACCGGAATACCGAGCCGAACGGCGGGCGCAATCGTGTTCGGGTGAAGCACCTTGGCGCCGAACGAAGCCAGTTCCGAGGCTTCGTCGAACGCGATCCGCTCGATCAGCCGTGCTCCCGGCACCACTCTCGGATCGGCAGTCAACATGCCGTCGACATCCGTCCAAATCTCGATCGCCTCGGCCTGGACCGCCGCGCCGAACAGCGACGCGCTATAGTCGCCGCCGCCGCGACCGAGTGTCGTCGTCACACCGGTTCGGCGCGCCGAACCGATGAAGCCGCCGAGCACGGGTACGCGCCCCGCGCGGACCTCGGGAATCACCGAGGCGCGACAGGCGTCGGCGATGGCGTCGGGCTGCGGTTCGGCGCGAGTGAACGTGGCGTCGGTGATCATCACCTCGCAAGCGTCCAGATGCACGGCGGGAATTCCCGCCTCGCGAAACGCCGCGACGCAGAGGAGCGACGACATCCGTTCGCCGGCAGCCGCGATCGCATCCAGACTCCGCGGCGTGAGATCGCCGAGCGTCGCGAGTGCCTCGGCGAGGTGAGCGAGCTCGTCGCACATCGCGCTCAACTCGGCGGCGGTGTCGCCGGCGAGCCCGCTCGATCCCAGGAGCGCGTCGGCCTGCGTGAGGTGCCGGTCGCGAATCTCTTCGACGGCGCGAATGGCGCCGATCAGGTGGCCTTTCGCCGCCTGCTCGGCGAGGGCCAGGAGCGCGTTCGTGACGCCGGCGAGCGCCGAGACGACGACGATCGCACCGCGGTCGACCCGCGAGGCGACGATTCCCGTCGAACGCCTGATCGCGTCGGCGTCGGCGACCGACGTACCGCCGAACTTGAGGACGATCACGACGCGCCGAGCAGGCCGCAGTGCAGCATCAGCTCGGCGTTGAGCACCGACGCGCCGGCGGCGCCGCGGATGACGTTGTGTCCCATCGCGACCAACTTCACGTCGAACACCGGATCGGGGCGCACTCGCCCGACGACGACCGTCATACCGTGTCCGGTGTCGACCTGGCGGCGCGGCTGCGGACGATCGGGCCGGTCGCTCACGACGATCGGCCGTTCGGGCGAGCTCGGCAATCCGCGGGCCGACTCGTCGCCACGCCAGTCGCGAATCGCCTGCTCGACGGCTGGCGCGTCGGCTTTCGTCTCGAGCTCCACCGAGAGGCAGATCGTGTGGCCGTGCTCGACGGCGACGCGATTGGTGTGCGCGCTCACGGCGAACGTGCCGGAGTGAATCGCCGAAGCGGCGGCGTCGATCGAGCCGAGGAACTTCTGGATCTCGGTCTCGACTTTCGGCTCTTCGTCCGGAATGTACGGAATGACGTTGCCGAGGATGTCGAGCGACGGTACGCCGGGGTAACCGGCCCCCGAGACCGCCTGCATCGTCATCGTTATGATCTTCGAAATACCGAATCTCTGATGGATCGGCGCCAGCGAAAGCGCTGCGACGATCGAGGCGCAATTGCCGTTCGCGACGATGCCTCCCGTCCAGCCGCGGCCCTTGCGCTGCGCTTCCAGCACGCGCAGGTGCGACGGGTTCACCTCGGCGATGACGAGCGGCACGTCGGGCGCCATGCGGTGGTTCTTCGCATTGGTGAGCACCATCTTCCCCGCGCGGGCAAATGCCGGTTCGGCATCGCCGGCGACCGACGAATCGAGCGCCGAGAACACGATGTCGGCGGTGATCTGAGCGGGATCGCAGGCGAGGACGGTCAATCCCGCCACGCTCGCCGGCATGTCGTCGGCGCCGATCCACTTCGCGGCTTCGGCGTACGCTTTGCCCGCCGACCGCTCGGATGCCGCGACTTCGACCAGCTCGAACCACGGATGGTCGACGAGCAGGCGAATGAAGGTTTGTCCAACGGCGCCGGTCGCGCCGAGCACGGCGACGCGGCGACGGCCTTTGCCGTGCGATTCGCGTGGTGTCATGAGCTCAGAAGCGTGCGAACGATTCGCTCGTACGCGCCGACGGCAGCGCGCAGCTCCTCGACGTCGATGAATTCGTCCGGCGTGTGCGCGACATGGATCGATCCCGGGCCGAACAGGAGCGGCGTGCCCCACTTCGTCAGCAGCGGAATGTCCGACGTATACGCCACCGGCGCGACCTCGAACCCGGGAATGGTGTGAAAGCGTTGGGTTGGAATGTACGAACCGAATTCGAGCTCCGCGCGCGCCTTGGCCCACTGCTCGATCTGCTGCTTGAGTGGCGCCACGTCGCCGACGAGACGAAACATCACCTCGGCTTCGGCGGCGGCGGGGACGATGTTGGCCTCCGTCCCAGCGTGCAGCGTTCCAACGTTGAACGTCGTCGCGCCGAGCACCTCGTCGGTCGGCAGGTGCAGCGAGTCGAGCGTCGGCAGCAGCGCCAGCATCGGGGTGATCGCCGAGGCACCGAGATGGGGATAGGCGGAGTGCGCGGCACGGCCGCGCGTGCGCACCATGACGCGCAGCGAGCCCTTCGCGCCGCTCGCCATCTTGCTCTCGGTCGGCTCGCCGTTGACGAGAAAGCGACTCGTCGGCGATAGGCGGTTCGCCGCGCGCGCGCCGTCGGAGCCTTTCTCTTCGCCAACGACGAAGAGCAGGTCGACACGCT
Source organism: Gemmatimonadaceae bacterium (assembly GCA_035572355.1). Lineage (GTDB taxonomy): Bacteria > Gemmatimonadota > Gemmatimonadetes > Gemmatimonadales > Gemmatimonadaceae > JAQBQB01. The sequence goes on along the minus strand of DATNAT010000209.1, from coordinate 21,100 downwards.
GCTCGCCGCTCGAGGCCAGGTTGTCGGCGGCGACGAGCATCGCTGCCGCAATCCCTTTCGCGTCGCAGGCGCCGCGCCCCTGGAGCTTGGCTCCGTTCAGTTTGGGTGCGACGTACGGCGGAACGGTATCGAGGTGCGTCGAGAGGGTGACGCCGTTACCGGCGCGGGATGCCCAGACGTTCGCACGCCCTCGTGAGACCTCTTGCAGCGAGACATTCCAGCCTCGTGCGACCAGCCATTTCGAGACGAAATCCACCGCACCGGTCTCTGCGCCGGTGGATGAATCGAGAGCGAGCAGCTCGGCGGCGAGCGCGACGACGTCGGCCATGCGGCAAAGCTAGTCCATTGATCTCAGGCGACCAAAAGCTAGATTTCCGTTACCGAACAGATCCCGAAAAACAGTGTATCACGGAGACCTACAACCGAGGAGCGTGAGTGGGCAAAGTCAATAAGGCTGGGACTGTTAGGAAGGGTGGGATCAAGAAGAACCGAGGGAAGCCGAAAGTGAAACGGGCTGAGCCGTCGCGCTTTCGGGTACACGAAGTCGATCCGCGGCGCATCTGCGGTCCGCGCACCTCAGTCGAGCGGCTGTTTCGGGTGGATGAAACGAGCGACAGCGGAGCTCGCGCGCACCTCGTCTTCTTCGACCGCCACGGTTGGTACTGCGAACACAGCGCCGACTGCCCCGCCGTTCCGCACGCACGAAAGTTCGGCGCACGCTCGACGCGAGCGCGATGACCGATGGATGCACGATCACACTTGGACCGAATCAACCCGGAAGGATGAGAGCATGATCGCACGACATGAATCGACCGCCGAACGCATCGATGTCTGGACGCAACTGTCGGCCCCGTTGGCCGGCGCCGTGATCTCCTGGCGGCAGGATGGCCGCCCCGTGCAGCGCGACGGAAAGTTCTTCGCCCGCTTCGTTGCCTACGTCGACGCCAACACTGTGCGCGAGCGACTCGACGGCGTGGTTCCCGGCGAGTGGGACCTCACGCTCGAGCTGCTCCCCACCCTCGCCCGCGACGATGACGACGAGCCGAGCTGTTCGTTCAAAGCACGGCTGCAAGTCCTCGGCGTCATTCGCGAGGATGTAGGGACCGGACGCGACTACAAGCAGGCTGCGACGGACGCGTTCAAGCGCGCGGCCGTCCGCTTCGGCGTCGCGCACGAGCTGTACGCCTACGAGCAGAACTGGGTGCAGGTCGACGGCGACGGGAAATACGCTCGCCCGCTCGAAGATGCCGCTGCCGCGTACGCGCGTCGGCTCGCGCATTCGGACCGGCCGACGTCGCACGCCGACCACACCGACAGCGGATCGATCTCGGACACGCAGGCGCCGGATGGCGGCGGCGAACCTGAGCCGGTCATCCCGCGCGCGACGGGACCAATCGCACTCGACGAACCGGCCTGCCCGAAATGCGGCGGGCGGATGTGGGATAATCGCGTGTCCAAGCGGAATCCCAAGGCGCCGGACTACAAATGCCGGAGTCGCTCGTGCGACGGTGTCATCTGGCCCGCGCGGAAGGCCGCCGACCCGTCGAAGGCGGTCGAACCGACCGACGACGGGGCGCCAAGCCTGGCGCTCAGCGAGTCGGCGGATACTCCGTTCTGACTTCGAGAAGTCTAATTCGGAACATACCGGAGCCGGTGCGCCCGCCAGAGGATCGGCGGGCGCACCTTTTGCCTGTGTGGCGCAATCGGTCCACCACACTGGTGCGGTCGACATGTCGTATCGCCGCTTCACGGATTCCGAAGGGCGGGCGTGGGAAGCGTGGGAGGTTCACCCTCTGGCGGTCGAGCGCCGGATGAACACGACGCGCTCCGATGTCTCGCCGGATACAGAGCGTCGGGCTGCCGGCGAGTTTCGCCTCGTCATCCCGCGCGCGCTCCGCGACGGCTGGCTGACCTTTCAGGCGTCGACCCAAACCGTTCGACTGGCCCCAATCCCGAGCGGCTGGGCGCACCTGTCCGACGAAGAGCTCAGCGTGCTCGTGGCGCAGGCCAACACGAAGCCGGAACTGGTATCCTAGAAGTTGCGTTCGTCGGCTCCGTCGGTGGGAGCGGCGAGGCGCTACGTGCCCGGAGCCGGACTCGAACCGGCACTCCCTTGCGGGAAAGGGATTTTAAGTCCCTTGCGTCTACCCGTTTCGCCATCCGGGCCGGCGATCGCCGGCGGTAAGTGTGTTCCCCGCTGGGCCAGTGCCGCGCTCGGCGGCGGACGCCGGCTCGAAGCGGGAAACGGGACTCGAACCCGCGACCCCAACCTTGGCAAGGTTGTGCTCTACCAACTGAGCTATTCCCGCGCGCGGCGAAATATATCGAGCGGCTGCCGCCGGTACAGAGCGACGATGCCGACTGCTACGGGCGCTCGCCGAGCGCGTTCACCGCATACCACGCGGACCAGGCGAGTAGCCCTGAAAGGGCCGCGTCGCCTCCGTTCGCCGTCGCACGTCCTTCGGCATCCACCACCTCGGCGGCGACGCCGCCGTCGAGCGGGGCACGGCGCAGCCAGCGCAGCACGGAGGCGGCGTCCGGACCCATCAGCCGCGCGCATTGGCGCGCGAGCGACTCGGGCGCGGTGTCCAGGGTCTTGACCGTGCGACGGTAGGTTGAGTCGTGGCGGGGCACGGCATCGTACAGGGGAAGCCAATACAGCGACGCAGAGGCGTCGTCGGCGACTGACGTTGCGCCGGCGAGATCGGTCGCGGCGGCGTACGTGCCGTGCCCAGCGTTCTCGATGACGAAATGGCGGTTGAGCGCGGCGCGGATCGCTTCGGGATCTTCGAGGCCGCGTGCCGTTTCCTCGTCGAGCGTGCGATGCAGGACCTCGAACGCCTGCGCCACGGCGGCGTTGGCATGGAGCGAGAACGGGTGCGCGACCGGCGAGCCGGACGGATTCACTTCGGTGCTGTACAGCGGCGCGCGCTTGTCGCGCCGGGTGTCGAGATCTTCGGCCGCGAGATAGAGCGTGTCGGCCAGCGCCGGCTCATCGACGATCCGATCGTCGCCGGTGTCGCGGATATAGCGGTCGGCGGCCAGCGGGTAGGCGGCGAGTCCTTCGAGCGCGAACCCCGGCTCGAACAGCGTGCCGTCGAAATAGTGGACGCCGCGGCCGGGAGCGTAACCGTGGAGCTCGCACATGCGCAGCAGCAGCTCGCGGGCGAGCGGCGGGTCGGCGAGCTGCACGGCGGGGATCGTCCACATCAGCGCGTCCCAGTCGCGCACCGTCACGCCGTGGCCGTTCCATGGGGCGCGGCTGCGGACGAGGTAGTACTGGGCATCATCGAGCGCGCGGCCGACGCCATAGAAATACGCAAATAGCAGATTTCTATTGATGAGCCGATCGACCGGCTCGTTGCCGGTGCTCTGCTCGAGGCTCTGAAGCGCATCGCGCGTCGACGCGAGCAACTCGCGCCATCCGCGGCGGCGGAGCACTCCCGCCGTCGCCTCCGCGCCGTCGGGCTCCGGTCCGACGGCGAGGTAGAACGCCGTCTGCTCGCGGCCGCCGTGCGGCACGCGCAGATCGCGCCGAATCTCATACGATCCGCCGTCCGTCGTGGCGGGCCCGTCGCCGTCGGCGACGATCGCCACCGCGGCAACCTCGGGCAGCGCGGCCCCGTGCAGGAGCACCGCCCCCGATCGGCCCTGTCTCGCGTGGTTCTGGTCGGCGAACGGACGCGGCGTTCGCACGCGGAGCTGGCGATGGCCGAGCGCGCCGCCGAGGCTCACGGTGAGCTGCGCGTCGTCGGCACCCCGATTCTCGAATGACAGCGCGATCACGGCGCCCGACACGTCGGCGTCGCGGCCGTACGGCGCGAACACCGTACCGCGCACGACGATGCTGCCGAGCGTACAGGTAAAGGTCGGAATCCAACCGAGGGCGCGCTCCCAGGCCATCGGAACATTCGACAGCGCGTGGCGTACGCCGTCGATGTCGATCGTCGGGCGAGCGAGCGGCGGCGCGCTTCCGTCCGCGAAGTCCGCACCGCCCGCGAATTCGATCGCCGCCCGCGCCGCCCGGTGCAACACACCGACGGCATGGATCGAGGCGTCACCGGGATGGATGCATGGCAGCGCGAGCCAGTGATTGCCCGTCATCTGCCAGGGGATGGGCGGCGGTGGAAGCGGCGTCACGAGGCTCGGATTATCTTTGTTGACGAATTGTCCGAATGATAACCCGCACGGCGGGTCGCACACATCGCACGAGGCGAGACATCGATTGTCGGTTCGACAGCGCATCCGACCGAGCGCGCTCCTGATCGCCTGGCTCTTTCCGCTCTGCTCGGCCGCCCAGTCGACGACGAGTCTCGCCCCCGACGCGTCGGTGCTGCCGCGCGGCGCGCTGGGCATCCGCGTTCTCACCTCGTTCACGCGGTGGGACGAGCTGCTGGGATCGGGCACCGATGCCGCGGGCAACCCACGCAACATCGGGGCGACGCTGGCCACGACCGCCCTCGACGCCAGCGCCATTCCCAGTCTCGCGCCCGCCGAGGCGGCAATCCGGTCGCTCTCCGGACTGTCGACCTTCAATCTGTCGCTCGGAAATGTCGTAGCCGCGGCGAACGCGCGCGTCGTCACCGCGCCGGTCATCCTGCAATACGGACTCACCAGCCGTCTCACGCTCGGCGTCGTCGTGCCTCTCGTCGAGACGCGCACGACCGTGTTCGCGCAGCTCAACCCCAAGCCGGGCTTTGCCAGCGTCGGGCCGAATCCGGCGTTCTTCAACAACGCCCAGCAGGCGAACAACCAATCGCTCGTCCAGACGCTGCGGAGCGCCGCGTCTGCTCTCCAGCAGCGACTCACCAACTGCCAAGCGACGCCCACTGACCCGAGCTGTGTCTCGCTGCTCGCTCAGCAGGGCGCGGTGCTGGCGCTGATTCAGTCGACCGGCGCATTCGCCACCGACGTCGAGGCGCTCTATGGCACGGGTGCGGATCATCCCGGACAGCCGTTCGTGCCGATCGACACCGGCAGCGCCCAGCGGAGCATCGATCAGCGTCTGGCCAACATTCGCGCCGCGTACGACACCCTGATCGCGGCGGGAACCGTGAACGGGGCGCTGGCCGGCGCCCATGGCCCGGCCGCCACGGCGCAATTTCAGAGTTTGCTCACGGCGCTCGGCCACGACACGCTCGGCTCGATCGACCGCTCGTCGATCGGCGACGTGTCGGTCGGTGCGACGCTCCAGCTGCTCAATTCGTACGGCGACACTGCCCTCGGAACCGGTCGAGCGCCGCGCTACCGCGTCGCCGTGAACGGCGCGTTTCGGTTCGGCACCGGCGAGCCGTCCAGCCGGAACAAGTTGTTCGACCAGAGCACCGGGTACGGCCAACCGGGGGTCGAGCTCGGCGCCGCCGGCGACGTACGCGTTGGCCGCATCGCCGCGACGGCGCTCGGTGCATACACGTTGCAGCTCGGCACCATCGACGCGGCGCGGGTGGCGAATGCGGGGAACGCGCTGCTGCCGCTGCTCGCCGCTCCGCCGGCGGGAACCACCTACTCGGCCGGCAACGTACTGACGCTCTCGCTCATCCCCCGCTATACCATCTCGCGATATCTCGCCGTGAACGGCGAGTACCAGATCGTGCACACCGGTGCCGACGAATACGGCGGCGTACCGGCCGGCACGCTCGCCGGGCTCTCGGCGGGCACGGCACAGCAACTGGGATTCGGATTCTCATATTCCACCGCCGCGTCACCGGATCGCGGGCCGGGTGCGTTTCCGTTCGCGGTGACCTTCAGCCACCTCGAGACCATTGCCGGCAGCAACGGTCCGGTGCCGAAGACCTTTCGGGACCAGCTCGAGCTGCGCGTCTACCTGACGCGCTGACCGCGGCGCTTGGCCCCCGCGCCGGCCGCCTCGGGCTCCGCGCTCACGCTTGCCGCATCGAGCAGCTCGCGCGCATGCGCGCGGCTCACGTCGCTGTCCGGATCGCCGCCCAGCATGCGCGCGATCTCGGCGACGCGCTGATCGCCCGCGACCACGCACACGTCGGCCGTGGTGACGCCGCCGCGCGCTCCCTTGCTGACGACGATGTGATGATGCGCGCGCGCGGCAATCTGCGGCAGATGCGTGATCGCGAACACCTGATGATGGCTCGCCACGACGCGCATCGTCTCTCCGACCTGGAGACCGACGCGGCCGCCGATGCCGGCATCGACTTCGTCGAAGACGAGCGTCGGCACGTGGTCCAACCGCGCGAGGATCGTCTTGAGGGCGAGCATGACGCGCGACAGCTCGCCGCCCGATGCCACACGCGACAGGGCGCGCGCCTCGTGTCCCATGTTGAGGGCAACGCGCAGCTCTACGTCCTCCGCCCCCGTTGCACCGATCTCGTCTCGAGCGCGCAGCGCGACCATCAAGTGCCCGTCGGGCATGCCGAGGGCGGGCAGCACTTCGTCGACGGCGGCGGCAAGTCGCGCCGCGCCGGCGCGCCGGCGCTCGCTCAGCTCCGCGGCATGCGCCCCGAGCGCTGCCCGCGCATCGCGCTCCCGGGTCTCGAGCTCACGCAGATCGATGCCGGCTGAATCGACCAGATCGAGCTCGGCGCGCGCGTCGGCCAGCGCGGTGATCGCCGACGACACGGAGCCGCCGTACTTCTTGGCGAGGCGAAACAGCAGGTCGCGACGGCGGCGCACCGCCTCCAATCGCGACGGATCGAGGTCGACCGACGCCTCGTATTCGGAGAGCTCGCGCGCCAGCGCCTCGATCGCGTAGAACGCGGCGTCGTACGATTCCTGGAGCCGCTCGAGCGTGGGATCGATGCGCTGGATCGACGACAACGCGCGCGACACCGCGTTCAGGCGCTGCAGCACCGTGTCGTCTTCGCCGTCGAGGGCGGCGATGATTCCGTTGGCGAGCGCGCGCAGCTCCTCGGCGTGCTCGAGCCGCCGCGCTTCGTCCTCGAGCTTCGCTTCTTCACCCTCGGTGAGCTTGGCATCGCCGATTTCGGCGACCACGTGGCGTAGATAATCGGCGCGGCGCTCCGCTTCCGCGCGGCGCGTGGTGAGACTGGAGATCTCGGCGACGATGGACGCGAGCGTGCCGTGCGCCTGGCGCACGGCGGCCGCCGGCTCGGCCGCGCCCGCGAACGCGTCGAGGATGCGGCGCTGCGCCTCGGGATCGAGGAGCGTTTGTGCTTCGTGCTGTCCGTGCAGGTTGACGAGCAGTCGCCCAATCTCAGCGAGCAACGCGGCGTTGACCGGCGTGCCGTTGATCCAGGCGCGCGCCCGCCCCGTCGACACCTCGCGCTTGAGTACGATCAGAGACTCATCGACATCGATACCGCGTTCGTCGGCGAGCGCGCGAATCTCCGGCCGCGCGCCGATGTCGAACACGCCTTCCACGGTGGCCCGATCGGCGCCGGTGCGAATGACGTCGGCGCTGGCGCGTTCGCCGAGGAGCAAGCCGAGCGCGCCGACGATGATCGACTTGCCGGCACCCGTCTCGCCGGACAGCACGTTGAACCCGCGCCCCAGCGGAAGGGTGAGCGATTCGATGATCGCGAAATTCTTGATTCGGAGCTCGGTGAGCATCGGCCGCCTACGCCGGCCGGTCGCGATCCGCCAGACCGCCCCAGCCCAGCTTCTGTCGCAGCGTGGTGAAGAAGTTCGTTCCCGGGAAGCGGATGATGAGTACGCCGCCGACCGCGCGCCGCACGCTCAACGTCTCGCCCATCGCGAAGGTCGTTCCGACCTGGCCGTCGACCGTCACCAAAAGCTCCTCGGGACCATCTTCTGCTTGCAGCGTGACCTCGACGCTCGACGGCAGGATCACCGGCCGAATGGCGAGCGTATGCGCCGACACGGGTGTGACGACGATCGTCTCGAGCGTCGGGAAGACGACGGGCCCTCCAGCCGACAAGCTGTATGCGGTCGAGCCGGTCGGCGTCGAGAGGACGACGCCGTCGGCCGCGTACTTGGCGATCGTTTCGCCGTTCGCCGCCACGCGCACGCTCACCACCCGCGCGAATCCGCCCTTGTGCAAGACCACGTCGTTGAGCGCGATCCACTGTTGGCGCTCGACGCCGCGCACGTCGAACACGCGCGCCTGGAGCGCCATGCGCGATTCGGCGAAATAGTCCTGGCGCGCGAAGCGCATCAACGCGTTGGAGAGTTGATCGGCGTTGCAGCAGGTGAGAAAGCCGAGCCGCCCGAGGTTGACGCCGAGAATCGGTACCGGGTGCGGAGAGATGATTCGCGCGCCGCGCAAGAGCGTGCCGTCGCCGCCAAGGGTGAGCAACGCATCCAACCGACTCGGATCGCCGAGCTGCTGGCCGTCTCCCGCTGCCTCGAACATTTCCTTCTCGTAGTGCAGCTCGAGGCCGAGCGCGGGCGCCAGCTCGCCCAGCGTTCGGAGCACCGCTGGGAGGCCGCTATAGCCTCGGTGCCCGACGACGCCGAGCCGGATCACCCCGCGAGCGCCTCGGTCTCGTACAGCGCGCGGACGCGGTCGGCGATGCCCGCCGCGTCGAGTCCGCAGCTCGCCAGCTGACGCACGCGCGGCGCGGCGTGAACGATGCGATCGGGCACGCCGTGCACGGCGACGCGCACCGCCGGATCGTACCGCTCGATCACCGTCGAGAGGAACGCGCCGAACCCGTTGACCACGGTCCCCTCTTCGACGATGAGAACATGCTTATGGTTCGCCAGCACGGCCGCCAGGGTCATCTCGTCGTACGGCTTGAGGAAGCGGCAGTTGACGACCGTCACGTTCAATCCTTCCGCGGCGAGCGTCTCGGCGGCGGCGACCGACGGACGGACCATGGTTCCCACGGCGAGGATCGCCGCCTCGGTTCCGCGGCGCAGGACTTCCCACGTGCCGTACCGGACCGGCTCGATCTGCGCCACCGGCGGCGGCGCATCGGGTGCGCTGTCGCGCGGATAGCGAATGCTGAACGGCCCCGATCGGTGCGCGATCGCCGTGCGAAGGAGCGCGAGCATCTCCGTCGCGTCTTTCGGCGCGGCAACCGTCATGCCGGGCACCGCCAACATGTACGCGATGTCGTACAGGCCCATGTGCGTCTCGCCGTCCTCGCCGACGAGGCCTGCGCGATCCATGCAGAAGATCACCGGCAGCGATTGGATCGCCACGTCGTGGATGATGTTGTCGTAGGCGCGCTGCAGAAAAGTCGAATAGATCGCGACCACGGGACGCACGCCGCGCGTTGCCAACCCCGCGGCGAAGGTGACGGCGTGACCCTCGGCGATGCCGACGTCGAAAAAACGCGACGGATGCGCTTTCGCGAAGGCGTCCGTTCCGGTGCCGCTCGGCATCGCCGCCGTGATCGCGACCAGATCGCGATGCTCCGCCCCGAGTGCGGCAAGCGCGTTGCCGAAGATTTTCGTGTAGCCTATGCTCGTCGACGGCTTGCGTTGTGCGCCGGTCGAGGGGTCGTGTCCCGGCGGAAGCGCGTGCCACTTTTCCAGGCTCCGTTCGCCCGCCGGAAATCCCTTGCCCTTCTGCGTCAGCACGTGGACGAGCCGCGGGCCTTTCAGCGCACGCACCGCGGCGAAGGTCTCGATCATGCCGCCAATGTCGTGTCCGTCGATCGGGCCGAAGTAGCGGAAGCCGAGCTCCTCGAACAGCACGCCGGGAGTGAGAAATGTCTTGACGCTCTCCTCCCATTTTCGCACGATCGTGCTCATCGACGACAGCGGCCCCGGCGCATTGTCGACGATCGCGCCGATCGCCGACCGGACGCGATTATAGAGCGAGTTTCGCTGCACCGAGGTGAGATACTTCGACATCGCGCCGACGTTGGGCGCGATCGACATCTCGTTGTCGTTGAGCACGACGATGATGTTGCGATCGGAGTGCCCGGCGTTGTTCAGCCCTTCGTACGCCAGTCCTGATGTGAGCGCGCCGTCGCCGATCACGGCGACGACCTTGAAGTCCTCGCCCTGCACGTCGCGTCCGGCGGCGATGCCGAGGGCCGCAGAAATCGATGTCGCGGCGTGGCCGGCGCCGAACGCGTCGTACTCGCTCTCGGTTCGCTTGAGGAAACCGGAGACGCCGGCTTCCTGGCGCAGCGTCTCCATGCCCTCGTTCCGCCCGGTGAGGACTTTGTGTGGATAGCCTTGGTGGCCGACATCCCACACGACCTGATCGCGCGGCGTTTCGAAGGCGTAGTGGAGCGCGATCGTCAGCTCGACGACACCGAGGCCGGCGCCGATGTGCCCGCCGGTGCGCGAACAGACGTCGATCAAGCGCGCCCGCACATCGTCGGCGAGCTGGTCGAGCTCGTCACGCGTGAGGCCGCGAACGTCGGCCGGCGAAGTGATTCGGTCCAGAAGGCTCATGCGAATCGATGCTCCAGCTCGTAAGCTAGCAACTCGTTACGACTCTCGCTCGACGACGAAGCGGGCGATTGCCTCGAACTCGGGCGACGAGATGTCCGCGTCGCGGAGCGCCGCGCATCCGTCGGCGGCGAGCGCCGACGCGCGCTGCCGGGCGCCGGGAATGCCCAGCACGGCGGGGTACGTGCCTTTCTGGAGATCGAGATCGCGACCGGCGGGCTTCCCGAGTTGATCGGTGGTACCCGTGACATCGAGCACGTCGTCGGCGATCTGAAAGGCGAGCCCGATCGCGTCACCGAATCGCTCGAGCGCCAGCCGTTGCTCCGCAGTGGCGCCGGCCGCGAGCGCGCCGACGACGAGCGCCGCATGAATCAACGCGCCGGTCTTTGCCCGGTGCGTTCGCTCGAGCTGCTCGAGTGTCGACGCCCGTCCCTCGCCCTCGAGGTCGAGCAGTTGGCCGCCGATCATACCGCCGGCACCCGACGCCCGCATCAGTGTGCCGACGATCTCGGCGCATGTCTCAGGCGATAGGCCGAGCGCCTGCGCGCTCTCGAGTGTGGCCAGCGCGGCGAGCGGCACCATCGCGACGCCGGCCGCCGTCGCGACGCGAACACCGAACTTGCGGTGCACCGTCGGGCGTCCGCGGCGCATGTCGTCGTCGTCCATGCACGGCAGGTCGTCGTGCACGAGCGAGTACGCGTGCACGACCTCGATCGCCGCCGCGACGCCGGCCGCGTGGGCCACGTTCGTTGCATCGTGATCGTGGCACGTCGCGCGGTAAGCGGCGAGGAACATCAACCCGCGGAGGCGCTTGCCCCCGCCGAGCAGCGCGTACTGCACTGCCGCACCGACCTCGGCGCCGAGCGTGGCCACGTATCGCTCGGCGAGCTCGGCGAGCGCGCGGTCGATGGCGGCGCGGTCGGCCGTCCAGTCGACGGCCGTCGCGCTACTCACGCGGCTCGACGTCGAAGGTGCCGTCGGCCTGCTCGACCAGACGTTGGACTCGCGCTTCGGCGGTCGCGAGCTCGGCGGCCGCGGCGCGGAGCGACTCGATTCCCTCTTCGAACAGGGCGAGCGCCTGCGACAACTCGACGCCGTCTGCTTCGAGCTCGCCGGCAATTTCCTCGAGGCGCGCCAGCCGCTGCTCGAAGGTCACGTGGGCGCGCCTGGAGTTGCGCGGGCGGAAACGACGCCGTCGCGCACGACGAGCTCGAACGGCATGTCCGGCCGGAAGTCGCCGACGCTGGCGAGCGTGGCGCCGTTCGCGTCCCGCGCGACGGCGTAGCCGCGGGCGAGGGTCGCGAGCGGGCTCAGGGCATGAAGCCGCCCGGAGACGGCGCCGAGCGCCGACTGGCGCCGGGTGAGCTGTTGCAGCGCCGCCGCGCGTACGTCGCGGGCCGCTCGCCTGGCGGCAACCGCACGGTCGCGCAGCAGGCCGCGGGCGCCCGATGAGAACCTGAATGATAGTTTACGCAACTCGCTCGTCAGCTCGGCGCGCGACCGCGTGGCGGCTTCGGCGGCGGCCGACGGCGTCGCGGCGCGGTGGTCCGCGACCAGATCGCAGATCGATACGTCCACCTCGTGGCCGACCGCGGAGATGGTCGGCACGTGGCAGGCGGCGACGGCTCGCGCGACGCGCTCGTCGTTGAACGCCCACAGATCCTCGCGCGCCCCGCCGCCGCGCCCAACGATCACGAGGTCGGCACCGCCCCACCGGTTCACCTGGTCGAGCGCATAGCAAAGCTCCTCGGGCGCCGACTCACCCTGCACCGCCGCCGGCACCACGACCAACCGCACGTTGGCGCCGCGACGCCGGACCACGGCAACGATGTCGTGCAGCGCCGCACCGTCGGGGCTCGTGACCACGGCGATGACGCGCGGAAAGCGCGGCAACGCGCGCTTGCGTTCCGGTGCGAGCAAGCCGTCCGCCTCGAGGCGGGCGCGCGTGATCTCGAGCGCTTTGCGTCGGAGCCCGTCGCCCTCCGCTTCGATCTTGGCAACACTGAACTGCATCTCGCCGCGCGCGGCATACACGGTCAAACGGCCGAACGCCACCACCTGCATCCCGTCGTCGGGCGACGCGGGGATGCCGCGTTGGTCGCGCTTCCAGACCACCGACCGAATCTGCGCCGTGCCGTCGCGCAGGCAGAAGTACCAGTGGCCGTTCCGGTGCGACTTGAAGTCGCTCACCTCGCCCCGCACCCACAGCGGAATGAACGCGCCTTCGATCACGTCCTTCGCCGTTTGGGTGAGCGTGCTGACGCTGATCGCCGAGCGCATGGATTCGCCCGGATACTCGCCGAAGCTCACGAACTCAGACTCGGGCTCGCGCACGGCGTCTGATTCCAGTCGTGCCGCGACCGGTTCGCGCGGCGCAACGCGATTGGAATCAGGCGCGGCGTCGAACAGCTCGAGCGAGTCGCCGGCGCGGCGCGGTTGACGTCGGCCCGGCACTACGCCGACGCTCCGCTGCGCCGTGTCAACTGTGCGGCGGCGCGCACGGTGTTGGCCATGAGCATGGCGATCGTCATCTTGCCGACTCCACCCGGCACCGGCGTGATGAGCGACGCGACCTCGCGCACCGAATCGAACGCGACGTCGCCGACGAGGCGCGTGCCGCTCTTCTTGGTCGCATCCGGAATGCGATTCATGCCGACGTCGATCACCACCGCGCCCGGCTTGACCATCTCCGCCGTCACCATCTGCGGCCGGCCCGCCGCGACGATCAGAATGTCGGCGCGGCGGGTATGCTCCGCGAGATCGCGTGTACGGCTGTGGCAGACCGTGACCGTGGCATCGACACCCGACTGGACCATCAAAGCCGCCATCGGCTTGCCGACGATGTTACTGCGTCCGATCACGACGCAATCGGCGCCCGTCGTCGCGACACCGTACGTCTGCAGCATGTAGAGGACGCCCGCCGGCGTGCATGGCGCGAAGCCGTCCTTCTCGCCGATCGACAGCTTGCCGACGTTCACGGGATGAAAGCCATCGACGTCCTTGTCGGGGCGAATGCGCCGCACCACGGCATCGGCGTCGATCTGTTTCGGCAGCGGCATCTGCACGAGAATGCCGTGCACCGATGGGTCGGCATTCAGCCGATCGACGATCTCGAGCAGCTCGTGCTGCGTGGTCGTCGCCGGCAACCGCAGCGTCTCGCCGTGCATGCCGAGGTCGCGACAGGTGCGCTCCTTGGAGCCAACATAGACCGCGCTCGCTGGGTCGTCGCCGACGAGCACGACGGTGAGACCTGGCGTCACTCCCCGTTCGACGAGCTCGCCCACCTGAACCGCGACCTCGCGCGTGACCCGTTCGGCGAGCGCGGTGCCGTCGATCAACTTCTCGTCCAGCATCTCAGCGGGCATAGTCGACGGCCCGCGTCTCGCGAATCAACACCACCTTGATCTGTCCCGGGTACTGCAGCTCGGCCTCGATGCGCCGTGCAATCTCTTCGGACATCGTCGTCATTCGGTTGTCGTCCACGTCGTCGGGCAGCACGATCACACGCACTTCGCGCCCCGCCTGAATGGCGAACACCTTCTCCACGCCCTTGTAGCTCGACGCGATCTTCTCCAAGCCTTCGAGCCGCTTCACGTATGTCTCGAACGCCTCGCGCCGCGCGCCGGGGCGTGAGCCGGAGATTGCGTCCGCGGCCTGCACGAGCACCGAAATCTCGCTCTCGTGCGGCACGTCGTCATGGTGCGCGGCGATGCAATTCACGATGAGCGGATGTTCGTGGTACTTGGTCGCCACCTCCACGCCGAGCTGCACGTGCGTGCCTTCGTGTTCGTGCGTCAGCACCTTGCCGACGTCGTGGAGCAGCGCGCCTCGACGCGCCATCGGCACGTCGAGCCCGAGCTCCGCGGCCATGATGCCCGCGAGCCACGCCACCTCTTTGGAGTGTTGCAGAATGTTCTGGCCGTAGCTCGTCCGCCAGCGCATGCGGCCGACCAGCTTGATGAGCTCGGGGTGCAGGCCGTGGACGCCGGCGTCGTACGCCGCCTGTTCGCCGGTCTCGACGATTTGCGTCTCGATCTCCTTCCGCGACTTGTTGACGACTTCCTCGATGCGCCCGGGATGGATGCGGCCGTCGGAGACCAGCTTTTCGAGCGCCAACCGCGCCGTTTCTCGGCGGACCGGATCAAAGCAGGAGACGACCACGGTATCCGGCGTGTCGTCGATGATGACGTCGACGCCCGTGGCGAGCTCGAAGGCACGGATGTTCCGGCCTTCGCGGCCGATGATTCGCCCCTTCATCTCGTCGTTGGGCAGCGAAACCGCAGACACCGTGCTCTCGGCGGTGTGTTCGGCCGCGATGCGCTGGATGGCCAGCGCGATGATCTTCTTTCCTTCGCGTTCGGCGTTGCGCTTGGCCGATTCGCGAATTTCTCGAATGCGGTTGGCGGCGTCGGCCTGCGCCTCCTCCTCCATTCGGCGGATGAGCTCGTTCTTCGCATCCTGAGCCGACATGCCGGCCATCTGCTCGAGTCGGCGGCGCTCGTCGCTCATCAGCCGCTCCAACTCCTGCTCGCGGTCCTGAACCGCTTTTTCGCGCCGACCAAAGTCGCTCGCGCGTTTGCCGAGCTCTTTGTCGCGCTGTTCCAGCAGCTCGAACTTGCGGTCGAGCACGTTCTCGCGTTCGCTCAACCGGCGCTCGTCACGCTCGACTTCTTCGCGCCGACCGCGAACTTCGGACTCGAACTGCTCGCGATGCTTGATGAGTTCTTCTTTTCCCGCGACGAGCGCGCTCTTGCGCAGGTTTTCCGCGTCGCGCTCCGCCTCGCCAACGATGCGCCGCGACGTTTCCTCCGCCGTGGCTTTGGCGCTGAGCTGCTTGTCTCGCTCGGCCTTTTCTCCGGCGCGGCGACCCAGAACGAAAAAAGCCGGCGAGGCAACAACTATGAGTGCGCCAAGCACGGCAATGATGATCGTATACATATGAATCTATGCTCCACTGCGACGGTCGCGTCGCAGGACAAGGAGAACCACGTCACCCGCGGCGCCGTCTCTGCGAGCGCTCCGACATCAGACCGGCGAAGGGTCTAACGTGGGTTGCGCTAACTACAAAGCGCGCTTTGACCTACGGGCAGGCTTGGCTACCGGCGCTAAGCTACCTGCCGCCGGGACAAAAGGCAATGAAGGGCAGGCTGGCTTGGCTAGCTGCGCTCGACCGCGGTCTGCCGTTTGGCCGGCGGAAGGAGCGGCCGCACGAACTCGCTCATCGACTCGATCGACTGCGTCGTGTCTTCGAGCGCAGCTCGGGCGTCGAACAGCTCTGCGGTCACCTGAAGAGCCGCGAGCACCACCGCCCGATGGGATTCTACGACCGCACCTGCCGACATCACATGGCGGATCGCCTGGTCCAGGTACTGCGCGACGGCCTTGGCGTGCTCGGGCGACGCGTCCGTCCGAATCGCATATTCGTCGTTGAGGATCGTGACGCGGGCGGTGTGCTTCTTCGTCGTCACCGGTCACCCCCTTGAGCTTGCTGGCGAAGGAACTTCACGCGATCGAGCATCTGCTTCGTCCGGGCGCCCGCGCTGTCGAGGCGTTTGCGCAGGCGCTGATTCTCCCGCTCCAACTTCGAGACCCGACCCGCGAGCTCGATGCTCGCCGCGCCGCCCTCTCGGCCTTCTAGTTCCTTGAGCCGAGCTTCGGCCGACTGCGCCCGCCGCCGAAAACTGGCCAGCTCCTCGCCCAGGCGCTGGAGCAGCACGTCCAACTCGGCAATGGCGCGGTGTTCACGCGGTACGGTGTCTGACATTGAGCTCGTCGGCCAGGGCACGAAGAATCTCGGAGCGACGGGCGTCGATCTCCTTGTCCCGTAGAGTGCGCTCCGCATGGCGGAAGGTCAACCTCCACGCGAGGCTACGATAACCAGGTTCAACCCCATGACCAACATAGCGATCAAATAGTTGCACCGCTTCGAGGAGCCGACCAGACACCCGGCGCACCACCTGCTCCACCTGCTCCGCTCGCACCGACTCCGGCACCAGCAGCGCCAAATCGACCTCGGCGGCCGGCGTCGTCGGCAGCGGCCGGTAGCGGGGCGCAGCAACCGCCGCGTACTCGAAGCTGCGGTGAGCCGACTGGCCGCGCGGAGCCACCGGGGCTGACTCGAGCTCCCCGAGGGACAGCTCGATGCCCCACGCAGTCGCCGCCCACACGGGCGCGTCCAACGCCACCTGTCGCACCTCCCCAACTCGTCGGCCGTCGATCATGACCGACCAAAGAGCGCCCGCACCTGGCAGCGGCGACTCCATCGCGATCTCGGCGCCGGGATACGCGGCGCGCGCGGCCTCGATTGCCAGGGCTTTTGCGTCCCACATCGTGTAACAGATCCAGGCGTCGAAGTCCGACGATTTGAGATCAGTGAAATGCCGCGGTGCGCGCCTGCCCATGACCAGCGCGCCAATCCGAAGCTCCTCGCGCGGAAGCTCCCCGGCACGTGGCTCGAACACCGAGCCGATCTCGAACAACCGGATGTCGCCCTGCATGCGCGACAGGTTGTACTCGGCGCGCCGGGCAAGCGTCTCGAGCACCGAGCGCCGCAGATACGCTTCGTTCTCGGCGAGCGGGTTGAGCACGCGCACGTAGCCAGCACCGCCGACGACGAACGGCATGGGCCGCACCTCGAGCAACCCCGCTCCCACGAGCGCCGAGGTGATGCGCTTCATGGCCAGCCAACGCGGATCGTCGCCGACGTTCCCGGCTCGGAACGGGCGAATCTCGACGGGGAACGAGTCGTAGCCGCGGAGCCGCGCCACTTCCTCGATCAGGTCGATCTCGGTGCTCACATCGCCCCGCCAACTGGGAACCGTGACCGTGAGGTCGCCACCGCTTCGACCCGTATCGAACCCGATCGACGCGAGCAGCCGCGCCGAGATGTCGGCCTCGACACGCTCGCCGAGGACTCGCGCCACACGCTCGGTGCGGAGCGCGATACGGCGAACTGGCGCCGCTCGATGTGCCAGGTCCACGGGCGCCCCTTCGACGGTGCCGCCGGCAACCAGCATGATCAGCTGTGAGATGCGCTCGAGGGCGCGTGGAGCCAGCTCGATGTCGATGCCACGCTCGAACCGGTAGCTCGCGTCCGTCGACATGGCGAGCGCGCGGCGCGCCGTGCGAATGCGCCGCGGGTCGAAGTTCGCGACTTCGACGAAGAGGTCGGTCGTCGCGTCGGTCACCTCGCTGTCGCGGCCGCCCATCACCCCGGCGATCGCCTGCGGGCGTTCGCTGTCGGCGATGACGATCATCTCGTCGGTCAGCGTGCGCTCCGTTCCGTCGAGTGTCGTGATGCGCTCGCCGGCTCGAGCGCGCCGCACGACGATGCTCGAGGCCGCGAGACGGGACACGTCGAATGCGTGTGTCGGTTGGCCGAGCTCGTGCAGCACGTAGTTGCTGGCGTCGACGACGTTGTTGATCGAACGGGCGCCGACGGCGGCGAGCCGCTCGACGAGCCAGGCGGGACTCGGCCCCACCTGGACGCCGCGAATGACCACGCCCATGAACCGCTGGACGAGCGTCGGGTCCTCGACGCTCACCGCGACGGGGCCGGCCTTGCCGCGCGACTCGGCTGACATTGCCGCCGGCACCTTCGCGGACAGCCCTTCGATGGTAGGCAGCGCGAGCGGTTTGCGCGTGAGACCGGCGATCTCGCGCGCGGCGCCGAGGTGCGACAGGAGATCCGGCCGGTTGGCGCCGACGTCGACGACGAGCCGCATGTCGCCGAGCGGAAGCGCGCGAAGCAGCGGCGTGCCCGGCGCCACGTCGAGGTCGAGCTCGAGAATGCCGTCCTGCTCGTCGCCGAGGCCGAGCTCGCGCGCGGAACAGAGCATGCCATCGGAGATGGCGCCGCGAATTCGCCGCTTCTGGATCGTCAATCCGCTCGGCATCACGGTGCCGGTCGGCGCGAACGGGTACATCTTGCCGGCGGTGACGTTGGGCGCGCCGCAGACGACGTCGAGCAGCGTTCCGGTGCCGGCATCCACCCGGGTGACGTGCAGATGGTCGGAGTCCGGATGCGGCGCTTCCTCGATGACGCGGGCCACGACGAAGGCCGCGAGATCCTGGCGGAGCGAGACGAGCTCGTCGACCGTGGCGACGTGCGCCGTGAGCAGCTCGCGGAGCTCGGCCGCCGACTCGTCGAACGGGACGAAGGCGCGCAGCCACTCATACGACAGGTTCATTCGGCGATCTGCTCCAGGAATCTCATGTCGGAATCGTACAGAATGCGAATATCAGGAATGGCATGGCGGCTGATCGCGATGCGGCTCGGCCCCATGCCGAACGCCCACCCCGTGTAGCGTTCGCTGTCGACCCCCGCCGCTTCGAGCACCGCGGGGTGGACCATGCCCGAGCCGAGGATCTCGATCCATCCCGTGCCCTTGCAGACGGCGCAGCCGGACCCGCCGCAGACGCCGCACTGCACGTCCATCTCCGCCGACGGCTCGGTGAATGGGAAGTAGGATGGCCGAAACCGCGTTCGTGCTGCGCCGAACAGCCGCTCGGCGAAGCGGTTGAGGGTCGCCTTGAGATCGACGAAGCTGATGCCCTCGTCGACGCAGAGGCCTTCGATTTGATGGAATGCCGGCGCGTGCGACGCGTCGAAGAAGTCGCGCCGATAGACGGTGCCGGGAATGAGCACACGGATCGGCGGCGCGTAGCGTTGCAGTGTGCGCACCTGGACGGGCGACGTGTGGGTGCGGAGCAGGCCGCCGCCCTCGAGGTAGAGGGTGTCGTGCGCGTCGACCGCCGGGTGATTGGGCGGAAAGTTGAGGGCGCCGAAGTTGTACCATTCGCTCTCGGCTTCGGGGCCCTGAGCGATCGTGAAACCCAGTTCGCGAAAGACGGCCTCGATCTCCTCGACGACGCGGGTGACCGGATGCTTGGCGCCGTGCCAACGGCGGCGCGGGGGAAGCGAGAGGTCATCGGGCGCCGGGGAGGCGGGGCGAGCGGCGACCGCGCCTACGCGCGCGCCATGCGCCGCCGTGAGCCGGGTTCGCACCTCGTTGAACCGTTTGCCGGCGGCCGGCTTATCGGCCGACGGAATGGAGCGCAGGCCTTCCTGGAGCGCCTTGATGCGCCCTTGGCGGTCGCCGAGCAGTGCGATGCGGGCCGCCTCGAGGGCGTCGGCGTTCGCGGCGCCATTGAACGCGGCGAGTCCGTCACGCTCGATCGCGTCGGCCTCGGCGAGATACTCCTGAAGGGTCACGTGGGACGTGGGGACCTGGGACGTTGAATGCTGGGCGTCCGGGTTTGGACGGAAACGACGACGGCGGCAGAACGACTGTCGTCGCGCTGCCGCCGTGTATGAGTAGCGAGAACTTACGCTGCGTTCAACGCGGAGCGCGCCTTGTCGACGAGCGCGGTAAACGCCGCCGGGTCGTGGACGGCGAGGTCGGCGAGAATCTTCCGATTGACGTCGATTCCGGCCAGACGCAGGCCGTTCATGAACGCGTTGTAATTCATGTCGTTTTGATGCGCGCCGGCGTTGATGCGCATGATCCAGAGCCGGCGGAAGTCGCGCTTCTTGTTCTTGCGATCGCGGTAGGCGTATTTCCACCCGCGCTCGACGGTCTCTTTGGCGGGGCGCCAAAGCTTGCTGCGCGCGCCAAAGGCGCCGCGCGCGGCCTTCATGATCTGCTTCTTCCGCTTCAGGCGCGGAACGTTCGATACGGCACGAGGCATGGTCGGTCTCCTTAGGCCAGCAGCAGGCGCTTCATGCGCTTGGTGTCGCCGGTCGTCGCGATCAGACCGGGCTGGCGAAGGCGGCGCTTCCGCTTCGCCGTCTTCTTGGTGAGGATGTGGCTCTTGAACGCCTTGTAGCGGCGCACCTTGCCCGATCCGGTCACCTTGAAGCGCTTGGTGGCCCCTTTATGGGTTTTCATTTTCGGCATAACAGAATCCTGTAGGAGCCCGCCGCCGCGCTGGGACCGCCGCGGCCGACTCGGTTCATTTCGGCGCGAGAATCATCGTCATCGACTTCCCTTCCAGCCGGCCGGCGCTCTCGATCTTGCCCACGTCGACCAGCGCCGTGGCCACGCGCTCGAGCACGGCCTGGCCCAGCTCCGGGTGTGCGACCTGCCGGCCCCGGAACATCATCGTCACCTTCACCTTGTTCTTCTCTTCGAGGAACCGCCGCGCGTGCCGCGTCTTGGTGTCGAAGTCGTGATCGTCGATCCCCGGTCGGTATTTCACTTCCTTGAGCTCGATCACGTGCTGCTTCTTCTTCGCCAGCCGCGCCTGCTTCGCCATCTCGAACTTGTACTTGCCGTAGTCCATGATGCGAACCACGGGCGGGCGAGCCGTCGCAGCCACCTCGACCAGATCCAACCCCAACTCCTCCGCCATTCGCAGCGCCACATCCACTTCCAGAATGCCGAGCTGCGAGCCGTCGGCGCCGATCACGCGGACCGGACTGATGCGGATCTGTCGATTGACCCGCACGCGCTTTGTAGTGTCCTGAATACCGAATCCCTCTCGAGAAAGAAGACTGCGGAGCCGCGAAACGACGAATCAGGCAACAGCAAACCCCAACGAAAAAAAACGCGCGACTCTGACGAGTCCACGCGTACGACGGCCGTCCTCGAGTGGGCCGGCAGACTTGCACTTGGACTCCTGTAGCACGCCTCGCTGCGTCGACGACACGCTGTGAGGGCCAGAGGGTGGGATCGGGCTCCCGATCCACTTGACTGATTGTCCGCTAAACTTAGGCCGAACCGACGGTTAGGTCAAGCTCGCGCGATGCAACGTGGAACACGCGCCCTGCCGCGGGGAATTAATCGACGGCTGG
>DATNAT010000208.1:0-6004 GCA_035572355.1 Gemmatimonadaceae bacterium | reverse complement strand
GCGGTCGACGTCCATCGTCTTGCCGACGATCGACGGATCGGCGTCGAACCGCGTCTGCCAGAGCTGGTAGGTGATGATCGCATTGCGCCGCGCCGTGGCGGGCGTGTCGATTCCTCGGTCGAAGTCCCGGCCCCGAATCGGGGTGATGCCGATGGTGCGCAAGTAGGTTGCGCCAACGTATTCGATCGTCGCGCGCTCGACGTCGCCGCTCGTGATCGTGGCCTGCCAACCGGCGTAGAGCGCCAGATCGCGGAACACGTGTTGCGCATCGCGAAAGGCAGTGAACTTCGGATACGACCAGACCATGTCGTCCATCGACGGCATAGTCGGCCGCGGCGGCGTGACGAGCGAGACTTTCATCAGCTCGTCGGGATTCGGATACGGCAGCGGGCGCAGCAACAGCGCGTCGACCGCGCTGAAGATCGCGGTCGTGCCGCCGACGCCGATCGCCAGTGTCGCGACGGCAACGATCGTGAACGCGGGGCGTCGCACCAGCCCGCGCGCGGCGTAGCCGACGTCCTGCCACACGCTTTCGACGAATTCGCTGAAACGCATACGTCGCTCCCGATGTTCGGCGGATTGATGCAGTTGGCGGCGCGCGTCGCCGAGACTGGCGCCGAGGTGCGCCAGCGCAGCGGCCCGCGCGTCGTCGCTCGAATACCCGCGGTCGACTAACGCGTCGGCACGCGCGTCGACGACCGCCGCGAGCTCGTCGTCGACGTCGTCGCGAATCGTGCGCCGCGATCGGAGCGGCAGTCGGAACAGGCGGCGAACGCCCGGTCGGAGGTCGAATCGCATCGTGATTCCGCCGCTACGCCTTACGCGCGGCGAGCACGGTGGTCAGCGCGTCGAAGTGGTCGACGAGACGCTCGGCTTCGGCGCGAAGGTGGGCCCGGCCGGCCGACGTGAGCCGATAGTAGCGCGCCCGGCGTCCCTTCTTCGTCACGCCCCACTCGGCGGCGAGAAGCTTGCGCGCCTCCATGCGATGCAGCGATTGGAGCAGGGCCGCGTCTTCGACGGCGACGCGGCCGGCCGTTCGCTCCTCGATCCAACTCGCGATCTCGAACGCGTGCATCGGCGTCCAGGACAGCGTCTTGAGCACGAGCACGTCGAGCGTGCCCTTGAGCAAGGCCATGGTCTTCCCCCTAGTGTGTAGGTATAGACACTAGGGGGAAGAAAAGGGTTGTCGATTGGTCGACCGACCCTCGGCGAAGCTAGTCGGAGCCGCGCGCCGCGCGCAGGCGCACGAACCAGTAGGAGCCGAGGACGAGGGCAGCGGCAATTCCCTGAGCCGCCAGCGTCTCCACGGTCGGGAAGACCGAGAACCAGAGGCCCATCCAGTTCGGCAGCACCCGGCCGAGCGACGGCAGCGGCGTCGTCGACAGCCAATGGGCGAGCTGCATCTCCTGCGCTTGCTCGCCGACCATCACCAGGAGCACGGCCCCGAGCATGACGCCGGTGACGATGAGCATTCGCTTATACGGCAGCCGGCGGTGCGCGACGAACGCCAGCACCGCCACCGCCGCGGTGAAGGCGAGTCCGATCACCACGCCGCGGCCCACCGACGCGGGGCCCCACTGAAGCCGGTAGCTCTGGAGAAAGAGCACGACCTCGAACCCCTCGCGATAGACCGAGGTGAATCCGAGCACGGCGAGGCCGAACAGCACGTGGCGGCCGGTGATCTCGCGGTCGGCGGCGCGAGCGATCAGCCGCTGCTTGCGCCGCGTGTGCATGCCGATCCACCCGGTCCAATAGACCTTGTGGAAGAACCAGTTCATCACGACGACGAGCACGACGATCGCGAGCAGGCCCGTCGCGGCCTGAACCTCGAGCGCCGAAATGTTGTCGGCGAGGCTGTCGATGAGCCGCACGACGCCGAGCCAGGTGGCGAGCGAAGCCGCGCCGCCGAGCATGGCGCCGAGTCCGATTGGCCGGCGATAGGGCTGCGCCGCACCGTTCATCGTCGCGGTGATCGCCGAAATGACGAGGATCGACTCGAGCCCTTCGCGGAACACGAGCACCGCGATGTCGATGACGCGCGCCGTCGCGCTCTCGGCGGTGGCCGGGTTCGGCGCCCCACCGGCGGTCACGACCGCGAAGACGGCGAGGATCGCGATGATCGCCGCAGAGCCAACCAGGGCTGCGATCCAGCGTCCGCTCGCACGCTTCGCGGGCGGCGGCTGCTTCGCTGATCGAGACGGCTTCGTCTCCGTTCGCCCGATGTCGACGGACAGTCTGGCGCCTTCCATATTCAGCGGCGCTCAGCCCCCAGCGCGTCGATCAAACCGCTCTCTCGAAGCGAGTTATGCACCGCGCAATGCCATGCACGCGATCAACATAGAATCCATCACGATAAAATTCATCGGCATTTGGGCCGATCAACGCTCCCGATTGACCGGCGCTAGAGTGGCCCCGGTATCTAATCCAAACCAATTCACTCGGAATTGGCAACTGCGTCGGTTCGTCGACAGTCGTTTCAACAGTTTGCGCGGCGCACGGGCAGGGGCATATTTCGCGCGCTGCCCCCAACGAGAGAGACATGCCAAAAATCACCGAGACCGAATGGATCTGGCGCGACGGCGAGTTCGTTCGCTGGAAGGACGCCACCGTTCACGTGCTCGCGCATTCGATGCAGTTCGGATCGTCCGCCTTTGAAGGCATTCGGTGCTACGGCACGCCGCGCGGCCCGGCTATCTTCCGTCTCGAGGACCATCTCCAGCGGCTCATCGACTCCTGCACGATGTACCGCATGGAGCTCGCGTACTCCCTCGACGAGCTCGTCGCCGCCTGCTGCGAGCTGGTCGAGAAGAACGGCATGGAGTCGTGCTACATCCGCCCGATGGTGCTCCGGGGCTACGGCGCCGGCGGCATGGTGCCGTTCGATAGCCCGGTCGAAGTGTTCCTGCCCTGCTGGCCCTGGGGCACCTACCTCGGCGAGGGCGCGCTGGAGAATGGCGTCGACGCCTGCGTGTCGAGCTGGAACCGGATGGCGCCGAACACCATCCCGTCGATGGCGAAGATCGCCGGCAACTATCTGAGCGGTCAGCTCATCAAGACCGAAGCGCTGCGCAACGGATTTGCCGAGGGTCTCGCGCTTACGCCGAACGGAATGCTGAGCGAAGGCTCCGGCCAGAACGTGTTCGTCGTCCATCACGGCACCGTCTACACGCCGACTGTGAACGGAACATTGCTCCACGGCATCACGCGCAACGCGATCATCACGCTCGTGCGCGACCTCGGTCTACCGATGGTCGAGCAGGAGCTGCCGCGGGAAATGCTGTACATGGCCGACGAGATCTTTCTCACCGGCACGGCGTCGGAGGTCACGCCGGTGAGAAGCGTCGACCGCATTCAGATCGGCAACGGCCGGCGCGGGCCAGTCACGACGCAGGTTCAGCAGCGCTTCCTCGATCTGGTCAAGGGCGTCGGCGAGGACCCGTACGGTTGGCTCACCTATGTCCGAGCCGAGCGAGCGAGTAAGGTGTAGGAAGAGGTACGACAGAGTCGGCTGGCGCGAGCCGTGCCGAAGGGCACGGTTCACGCATGACTCTGCCCAACACCTGAAGGAATGGGCATGTCGACGGACAGCAGTCAGCCTGACGGGGCGAGGAGCGGCGCCGAGTTCGCGCCGCAGTTGAGCAAGCTCGAGAGCGAATATCAGATCCTGACCGAGCTCCACCGTTCGGCGGACTCCCGCACGTATCTCGCGCGGCACCTCGAGTTCAACCGCGACGTGACGATCACCGTCGTGCGCGCTCCGGCTGGCAGCGTGGCGGGCGAGAGCGCGCTTCGGCACTTCGCGTCCGACGCGCGCGCGCTGACCACGATGCGCCATGCCAACGTGATCCCAGTGATCGAAGGGCGTTGGCTCGACGACGGCGCCTTTGCGATCGTGCGGGCACGCGTGCGCGGCTCGACGCTGGAGCAGGTGCTCGACGCGGCCGGGCCGCTGTCGCCGGGCCGCGCGGCGTGGGCGCTCGAGCAGGTGAATGGCGCGCTCGCCTGGGCGCGCGCGAACGGCATCTCGCACCGGTATGTGTCGGCGTCGGCGCTGATCTTTCAGCAGGGAAGCGGGCGCGTGCTGCTCTCGCTGGACCCGCCGCCGGTGGCGACGAACACGCTGCCCAACACCTGCGACGATGCGCGCACGATCGGGCGGCTGGCGACGGAGATGCTGACCGGAGTCGCCGCGGCTGCCGGCGGTGGCTCGTTGGCCGAGCAGCGGTCGGACCTTCCGCCGGCCGTCATCGGCGGCATCGACATGCTCGCGCACTGCGACACCAACGCCGCGCCCCCCGACGTGAGCGCGGTGCTGCGTTCACTCGAAAGCGTGACTGAGACTACGGCGCCGGCGGCGGGCATCGGCACGCCCGTACGAGTGGCCGACGTCGAGCCAGGCGCTCCGAGCGTCGCGTTGCCGCTCGCCGGCGAGGCGGTGCCGGTGGCGGCGACGGGCGACGACGCCGTCGTCGTCGTCCATCGCGGGATGAGCTTCGGCGCGCGCGTCGCGACCGCAGCGATCGTGATCGCGGCTCTGATCGTCGCCGGCGTCGTGCTGCTGCGTCATCACGCGAGTCCGAACCAGGACGCGAGCACTGTGGCCGACACGAGCACGCAGTCGGGCGGAGACATCGCGCTTCGGTCGGCACGTCCCGACACCGCGGTGATCGATCCGACGATGGTGACGCCGACGATCGTCTCGCCGCCGATCACCACGCCGCCGCCGCCGGCGACGGTGCAGCCGTCGACGATGTACCCGCCGGTCGCGTCGACCGTGGCGCCCTCGGCGGCGGCCGCGGCACGGGTCGATTCGATGCGCGCCGTGATGGATTCGATCGCCAACGCGGCGCGCGCCGCCGCGGTCGCGCCGGGTCGACTTCACGAGCCCGAGCGTCCGCTCGTGCCGCCGGTGCGCATGCCGCCACCGGGCAGCAGTTCGATCGACACGACGTCGTCCACGTCATCGACGTCGTCGGCATCAACATCGTCGACGTCCTCGGCGAGCGCGCCCGCCGCGAGCACCGACCTGTGCGCGTCGCCCGCGCAATCGGATCAGCAGAGCTGCGCGACTGCGGCCAAGTCGCGCGGCGACGCCGACGTGGCCGCAGCGCTCGACCGCGTGGTCGCCGCGCTGCGCCGGCAGGTGAACGCCGCGCCGGGCGATCCCGACCCGGCGTCGGTGACGCGACTTCGCCAGGCGCAGGAGAGCTGGCGAAACGACCGCGAAGCATTCTGCCGCGATTCCGGCGTGGCGCCGATGTTCGGGCGCGAGCGCGGGCGGTGCTACAGCGAACGCGCTGCGGCGCGGGTGCGCGAGCTGCAACAGATGCTCGACACGCTGCCGCAGCGCGATTCGACGTCGACGGAGCGCGCTACGGTTTCTTGACCTCCACGCCCGCCGCCTGGAGAGCCTTGATCAGCGCCGGCAAATCGTCGGCCGACACTTTCTTCACCCGGGCACTCTGCTTCTCCAGCTCCGACGGGAAGGTCTGCACCGTCTTCTTCTGCTCGGGATTCGGATTGAAGTTGATATTCAACATCTCTGTCGTGGTGGCGAGCTTGGCCTGAAGGCTCTGGACCGTCGACGGCGCGCCTGGATTCTGATCTTCCTCGCCTCCCGTGCCGCCACCCCGCGCTGCGCTCGAGTCGGCGCCCGCCGGCTCGCCCGACTGCGCCACCGCGCCACGACCGCCCCGACCGCCCCGGCCGCCGCGACCACTGCCGGCGCCGCGCGCCGCGCCGGCGCTGTCGGTCGCCGCGATTGCACCGGTGAATCCTCGACCCGCGCCGCCGCGGCCCGCTCCGCCGGGGCCGCCTCCGCGTCCCGCGGGCGCCGTACCAATCTCACGCGTCACGTCGGCGAGCTCCTTCTCCACCGAGGCGAGCTGCGTCTTGAGCTCCGGCGAGAGCTTCGAGCCCGACGAGTCGGCGGCGCGCTTCGCCGCAGCGAAGACGCGCTGCGCCGTGTCGAGCTGCGCCTGCCGTTCACGCAGGTCGCGCTGCA
>DATNAT010000207.1:0-3581 GCA_035572355.1 Gemmatimonadaceae bacterium | reverse complement strand
GAGGCCGTTCCCTCTCGATCACGCATACCGCGCCGGATCGCGGGCGCCCGCTTCGGCGAAGCCTTTCAGCCGAAGCTGGCAGGCGTCGCAATGCCCGCAGGCGGCGCCGGTCGAATCCGGATCGTAGCAGCTCTGCGTGATCGAGTAGTCGACGCCGAGCGTCAGGCCGAGTCGAATGATCTGCCCTTTGGTCAGGTCGATCAGCGGCGTTCGGATGCGAACGCGATTCGTACCTTCGACTCCGCCGCGCGTGGCGAGGTTGGCCATCGTCTCGAACGCGGCGACGTACTCTGGGCGGCAATCGGGATAGCCCGAGTAGTCGAGCGCATTCACACCGATGAAAATGTCGCGCGCGCCGAGCACCTCGGCCCAGGCAAGCGCGAAGGACAGAAAGATCGTGTTGCGCGCCGGCACGTACGTGATCGGAATCTCGTCCTGGGCTCCCGGCGATGCGCGTGTCAGGTCGCGATCCTTGGGAACCGCGACGTCGCTCGTCAGCGCCGAGCCGCCAAAGGCACGCAGGTCGACATCGACGACGATCTGGTCGGTCACTCCCATCGCGCCGGCAACACGGCGCGCGGCGTCGATCTCCGACGCGTGGCGCTGGCCGTAGCGGAAGGTCATCGCGTGCACGTCGAACCCTTGTTGCATGGCGACGGCGAGCAGCGTCGTCGAATCGAGCCCGCCGCTGAGCAGCAGCACCGCGCGTTCAGCCACGGTCAACCGCGAAGCGCGTCGCTCAGATCCTGCTTCAGGTCGTCGACATGCTCGAGACCGATCGAGACGCGGAGGAGATTCTCCGGCGCGCGCGTCGCCGGCCCTTCGACCGACGCGCGGTGTTCGATCAAGCTCTCCGTGCCGCCGAGGCTCGTCGCCTGCGTGAACAGCTTGAGTCGACCGATGAAGGCGAGTGATTCCCCGCGATTGCGCCCGACCTGCACCGACAGCATGCCGCCGAAGCCGCGCATCTGCCTGCACGCCACGTCGTGGGCGGGATGCGACGGCAAGCCGGGGTAATGCACGCGCTCCACTTTGGGATGCGTCGACAGAAAGAGCGCGATCGCCATGGCGGTCGCGCTCTGCGCATTGACGCGCACTGGCAGCGTGCGTACGCCGCGCATCGTGAGCCAACACTCGAAGGGCGACGGCACGGCGCCGCCGGTCATCTGGATGGCGTTGATCTTCTGATACAGCTCGCGATCCTCGCGCACCACGAGCACGCCGCCGAGCACGTCGCTGTGACCGCCGAGGTACTTGGTCGTGGCGTGCATCGAAACGTCGGCGCCCAGCTCGAGCGGACGCTGAAGTACCGGCGTGCCCCAGGTATTGTCGACCGCGCAGACGGCGCCGCCCGCATGCGCGACGCTCGCGATGGCGGCAATGTCGGCGATCTGGAGCAGCGGGTTGGACGGCGTTTCGATCCAGACGAGCTTCGTGTTCGGCTGCAGGGCGCGTTCGACGTTCTCGACGCGCGTCATGTCGACGATCGACAGCTCGAGTCCCCATGGGCCGAACACGTCGCGCACGAGCTTGATCGTGCCGAAGTAGGCGTCGTCGGGAAGGATGACGTGAGCGCCGGGGCCGATCGCTTGAACGAGCGACATCGTCGCCGCCGAGCCGGACGAGAACGCTGCCGCGGCGATGCCGCCCTCGAGCTGCGCCAGGCAGGTTTCCAGGGCGGTGCGGTTGGGATTGGCGTAGCGCGAATACAGAAACCCTGCGCGGAGCGAGCCGTCGGTCTCGCGGGCGAACGTGGTCGAGAGATGGATGGGCGGAGTGACGGCGGCGGTGGCGGGATCGAGGGAGTGGCCGGAGTGGACGGCGAGGGTTTCTAGGCGCATGACTTAACATGGGGCGAACCCCGGCGATCGGCCATCAGCCTACCGCGGTCGCGAGTCGATGGCGGCGGATAGCCTTCCAACAATCCCGCTCTGTAGATTCATCCGCAGCAAATCCCTTCCGTCCCCAACCTCAGGGTTTCCGGTGAAACTCCCTTCCCGACTTTCCGTCGCGCTTGCCGCGGCAGCGAGTGGCGCTCTGTCGCTCGCCGCAGCGGCCCAGTCGGCGCTTCCGCTCAAGCACGCTCCGCGGCCCACGACGGCCGCGATCACCGCCGGCGATCTCATGACGCGGCTCTACATCTTTGCCGACGACTCGATGCAGGGGCGGCAGATCGGCACGATCGGCCACTTCAAGTCGACGGCATACATCGCCAACGAGTTGAAGAAGATGGGAATGAAGCCGGGTGGCGAGAACGGCGGCTACTTCCAGAACTATCCCTACGTTCGGCGCACCCTCGACTCCTCGTCGACGATCGCCGCGGGCGGTAAGACGTTCCACGCCGGTCGCGATTTCGTCGCCTCGTCGGCCTCGCCCAAGGCTCCGACCGTGCTGCGCGGTCTCTCGATCGTGTTCGGCGGTGCGCAGAACGACACGATCAACCCGATCACCGTCGACCAGGTGCGAGGCAAAGTCCTCGTCGTGAACGCGCCGTCGGGCGGATTTGGCCGCGGTGGACGCGGCGGCCGTGGGCGCGGCCCGGTCAGTCCTCTTCTGATGCAGGTTCGCGCGGCGACGGACAGTGCCGCCGCGATCGTCGTCGTCGAAGGCGACTCGCTCAATTCGTTCGTCGTCAACAACGCGATGAACAAGAAGACGGCACGTCCGTTCTCGCCGGCGTCGGACGCCGCACCGGCCCCGCTGACGATCACCGTCACGAGGGCGGTTGCCGAAGCGCTCCTCGGCGTCGCGCCCGATGCAGCCACCAAGGGCCAGGCCGGCAAGGCGCTCACCGCGTCGCTCCACTTCC
Source organism: Gemmatimonadaceae bacterium (assembly GCA_035572355.1). Lineage (GTDB taxonomy): Bacteria > Gemmatimonadota > Gemmatimonadetes > Gemmatimonadales > Gemmatimonadaceae > JAQBQB01. Next base: position 772 of record DATNAT010000207.1, on the reverse strand, counting down.
ACGATCAGACGCTCCCGGCACGTAACGTGATCGGCATCGTCACCGGCAGCGATCCAAAGCTTCGCGGCGAATATGTCGCGCTCGGCGCGCACAACGATCATATCGGCATGCGGTCGCCGATCGATCCCGATTCGGTTCGCATCTACAATCGCATCGTGAAGCCGCAGGGCGCCGACTCGCGCGCTCAACCGACGCCCGAGCAGCTCGCGGAGTTCAACGCGAAGATCGCCGACTGGCGCAAGACGCATCCGACGCGCCTCGACTCGATCAGCAACGGCGCGGACGACGACGGCTCCGGATCGGTGACGCTCCTCGAGCTGGCCGAATCCTTTCAGAAGGCGGCAGTCAAGCCGAAGCGGTCGATGATCTTCGTCTGGCACACGGGCGAGGAAGCGGGCCTCCTCGGCTCGCGCTACTTCACCGATCATCCGACCGTGCCGCGCGACTCGATCGTCGCCCAGCTGAACATGGACATGGTCGGCCGCGGCAAGAGCGATGACATCGTCGCCGTGTCACCGGAGGGCAAGCAGACGCTCGGCGGCGACAACTATCTCCAGCTCGTCGGCTCGCGCCGCATCTCGACCGAGCTCGGCGACATCATCGAAGCGGTGAACAAGACGGAGAAGATGCCGTTCGCCTTCGACTATCAGTACGACGCGAACGGCCATCCGCAGCGCATCTACTGCCGGAGCGACCACGCGAACTACGCGCGCTACAACATCCCGATCACCTTCTTCACGACGGGATTGCACATCGACTATCACCAGGTGAC
>DATNAT010000206.1:0-22416 GCA_035572355.1 Gemmatimonadaceae bacterium | reverse complement strand
GACGGCTTCGACTTCGCGAACGACGTCGGCGAGCCTGCGGCTTCGCTCCGCGCCGCGCGTCGTGGGCACGATGCAGTAGGTGCAGCGGTAGTCGCAGCCGCGCTGCACGGGGATCCACGCCTTGACCTTGTCGAAGCGGCGGGGAGTGAAATCCTCGTATTGCTCCTCGAGGTCGAAGGTCGTGGCGATCGCGCGCTCGCCGCGCCGGGCGCCTTCGAGTAGAGCTGGCAGCGCGCGATAGCCATCGGGCCCAACGACCAAACTCACGTGCCGCGCTTTGTCGAGCAGCTGCGGGCCGAGCCGCTGCGCCATGCATCCGGTGACGCCGACCACGGAGCCCGCCTTCATGTTTCTCTTAAGCTCGCCCAGGCGGCCGATCACCCGCTGTTCGGCGTGCTCGCGAATCGCGCACGTGTTGACGAGAATGACATCGGCACCGTCCGGCCCATCGATCGCCTCATACCCGTGCGCCGCCAGCGTGCCGAGGATGAGCTCGGAGTCGCTCACGTTCATCTGGCAGCCGTAGGTCTCGACGTAAACCGTGAGCCTTGGCTCGGGGGCGCAAGTCATTCCTGGAAAATAGTTTGCGGACGATGCCGCGGATAGGGAGCGGGCCCGGCGAACTACGGAAGCGGGGCTGACACTTCGACCGCTGATCTGACCGGACGCGCCGCGAGCCGCCCGCCTTCGCGCGACAGCAGCGCAGCAAACCGCTCGCCCGGCAGGTGATGCCCGCCGTCGATCGAGACGCCGAGATAGTCGCCGGTGAGACCCTGCCGCTCGCTGCCCCGCCCAATGACCACGACATCGGCCTCGTCGCCGGTCCGAGCAGCTTCGTGGAGCACGTGCGCACGTTCGGCGAAACCACGCAGCTCGGCGGCGCGTTCACGCGCGACGCTTGGCGCAACGTGATCCGAAAGCTTCGTCGCCGCGGTGCCGGCGCGCGCCGAATACGGAAAGACATGAACGTAGGTGAACGGGAGCCGATCGAGCATCGCGACGGTGGCCGCGTGATCCTCGTCCGTTTCGCCCGGGAATCCGCTGATCAGGTCGGCGCCCAATCCAAGAATGCTCATCCGCGCCGCCAGCCGCTCGATCGCGGTTGAATAAGTCGCACTCGTATACCAATTCCTTCCCATGCGGCGCAGCAGTCGATCCGATCCCGATTGGAGGGGCGCATGAACGTGCGGCGCCAACCGGAGCGGCGCGCCGGCCAGCAGGTCGCCAAGCCGATGGTCGATCTCCGTCGCTTCGATCGACGAGAGGCGGAAGCGGACGGTGGGAACATCCCGGATCAACCGCTCGAGCAATTCGCCAAGCGAGCTGCCGAGATCGGCGCCATAGCCGCCGATGTGAATCCCCGTGATCACGATCTCCGCATGGCGCTCGGCGAGCAGCGAAGCTTCGCGCACGAGCGTCTCGGCGTCGCGGCTCCGATTCGCGCCCCGGGCGAGCGTGGTTGCGCAGAAGGTGCAGTGCTGGTCGCACCCGTCCTGCACGCGGAGCAGCGCCCGGGTGCCCGATTGCGCGCGCGTGCGGATCGCCGACAGGGGAGGCGGTAGCTCGAGCGCCGCGGCGACGGCCGCGAGGTCGGCGCCGGACACGACCGACCGCACCGAGGGGAGGGTGCCGATTCGCGTCGCGGCCGGACGATCGTCGTCGGAGAGTGCAGCGGCGCAGCCCATGACCACCGATCGCAGCCCGGGCCGCTCACGTGCAGCGCGACGGACGGCTTGGCGCAGATCGGCTTCCGCGTCGGCGGTGACGGTGCAGCTGTTGAACACGGCGGCGTCAGCGTCGCCCGGGCTGTCGACGATCGCGTGGCCGGCGCGCTCGACGAGCTCGCGAACCGCTTCGGAATCGTAGTGGTTCGCGCGGCACCCGAAGGTCCGCAGATAGACCTTCACGCCGGGACGGCGCCGCTCGCCGTCACGCGCACTTCGCGGTGGGCCGGTTTGGCGGGAAGCGAAAAGTGAAAGGCGCTTCCCTTGCCTTCGCCGGCGCTCTGAACCCAGATCCGTCCGCCGTGGGCGTCGACGACGAGCTTGCAGAAGGCGAGTCCGAGTCCCGAGCTGCGCGTGCGCGGGATGTTCGGGTTCTTCACCCGTTCGAATTTCCTAAAGATCACTTCGTGATACTCGGGCGGAATGCCGGGACCGTTGTCGGCGACGGTGAACAGAATGCCGTCGCCGTCGCGCCGCGCCGACAGTTGGAGCGTGATCGCCGTCGCCGAGTGGGTCAGCGCGTTCTGGACGAGGTTGCCGAGCACGCGCTTGAGGAGCGCCTTGTCGGCCTCGAACACCGGCGCGTCGTCGGCCACGTCGACGTCGGCATGGGCGCCCTCCTGCTGGAAACGGATCGACCACTCGTGGGCGACCTCGTTGAGCAGCGCGGCGGGAGCGATCGGCTGGAGGTCGAGCGTCATCGTCGCCTCCTCGATCCGCGAGACCTCGAGCAGGTCGCCGATCAGCGCGAGGAGATCCTCCGCCTTGCCCTCGGCGTCGGTCAGCATGCGGCGCTGGTCCGGGTTGAGCGCGCCAAAGTCGCCGTCGATCAGCATCTCCGTCGTCGCCAGCACCGACGTGAGGGGCGTCTTGAGATCGTGGACGATCATCTTCATCAGATCGTCGCGCATCTTCTCGACCTCGCGCAGCTTGCGCAGCGTGTCCTCGAGCGAATCGGTCGCCGCCTTGAGCTTGAGCAGGCTGCGGACGCGGGCGCCGAGGACGAGGCGGTTGTGCGGCTTGGTGAGAAAATCGTCGCCGCCGGCTTCGATCGCCTTGACGCGATCCGTGGTGTCGTTGAGCGCGGTGACGAAGATGACGGGAATGCTCTTCGTGCGCGGGTCGCGCTTGATCCGGCGGCAGACCTCGAACCCGGTGGAGCGGTCGTCGACGCCGAGATCGCCGGCCGGCATCGATACGTCGAGGATGCAGAGGTCGGGTCGATGCTCGAAGCAGGCGGCGAGCGCCGACGGTCCGTCGCCGGCGGCGATGGCTCGAAAGCCAAGCACGTGGAGCTGATCGAACAGCAGCTCCACGTTCGCCGCGACATCGTCGGCAACGAGAATCAGCGGCGCATTGGCCGGCGGTGCGATCGTCTCCACGAAATGCTCATGGCCGAACGGTGAACCCAAAGCTCAGCGTCCATGCATGCTCCGACGCCCCGATGTCCGCGGAGCGCGCGGCGCGGATGGCCGCGAAGTCCGTGAGAACGCGGCCGTTCGCGAACGACGTGCCCAATCCGCCGGAGATGCTCCGCTCACGAACCTGGTCGCCATCGGCGGCGAAGGGAAGCGTCCGGTCTCGGAACCCGCCGCGGACATAGATGATGCGCGACCCGAGGCGCGGACCCGCCATGTCGGCGCCGATGCTCGTGTCCCAGGCGTCGATGCCCTTCACCGTCGGCGATCCCAAGCCCCCGAGCGACGACCACTGGTCGTGCGACGTGCGGATGGCGATCGACGAGTTGGCGATGCCCGTGTAGGCGACCGACGCGCCGAATCGGTTCGGCACGCGCGCCGAGCCGAGCGCCGTGTCCTCGACGGCGAGCCGGAGCGAGCCGCCGACGCGGCCCGACACACCCGCCGTGAAGTTCTTGGCAACGATCTCGACCCCGGCCGAAACGGCGCTGCCGGAGAACCCGAGGATGCGCTGCTGAGTGAACGACTTGAATACGGTGGTGTCGGCGAACGACTGGGTGATGCTGACCAGGTTGTGCCCGGTGATGGCGTGCGCGCCGACGCCGAGCCGGAGCCAGCCGGCGGGCGTCCAGCCCGCGGCGAGGCGCACGTCATCCATCGCTCCGTTGACGCGATACTCGGTGTTCATCGTGACGGTATCGCTGCTCACGATCTGCGTCGTCGGAAAGGACGTCGTCGAGGTGCGATCAAGGAGCGACGACGATCCGAGGCTCATGACCCAACGCGACCCGAGCGGCAGCGCGCCGAACACCACCGGGAAGCGCGTCGTGTTGGTGGGATCGCTGCCTTTGGCCGAGGTGACGGTCCGGAACTCGGGCTCGATCTGGATGTACACGAGGCGAGTACCGATGAGCGTGAGGGTCGCCGGGTTGACCGGCGACAACGGATCGAGCTCGCCGAGCGCGCCGCCGGTGCCGTTGGCGCGCGTGCTGAACTGCCCGGTCGGATAGCCGAAGCCCTGGGTGCTGAGGTTGGCCTGTGCCCCGCCGGCCGCCGGCAGACCCAGCCCGGCCGCCGCCGCCAGACAGCCCGCGGCGCGCCGCCGGCCGGCCGGCGACGCCAATGAGCGTATCATCATAGAAAGACGGACATGAGTATTCACGCGGTCGCCGCAAAGCGCGTCATGGGAGGCCGAAGTTCGTCTTCGGGACGTAGGTGATGCGCAGTCGCGGCCGGAGCGCCGGCGCCGCGGCCGTCGAATAGAAGTCGATCTCGGCCGGGAACTGGCCCTCCGCCCCGCTGCGCAGCGCGAGCGTCCGCGGACTGACCGTCAGCGGCTGGGCCCGCCAGGTGCGCGCCAAGCCGGCGATCTCGAACGAGCGCACGCCGCTGTCGCCCGGCGCGAGCAACAGCGAGTCGAGCCCGAGGAAGCCCGGAGTCGCGACGAACTGGAGCTGCGACGCGATGTCGGTCACCGTCGGCGCAGCGAGGATCGCCAGCGGATAGACGAATACCGAATCGTGCACGTCGACGCGGCGGTTCGGCGCCTGCGTCAAGAGCAGCGACGCACGCACGATGGTCGTCGAATCCGCGATGTGCGACGGCAGGTCGAAGCGCAGGAACGCCCGCCGCGACGGCACGCCGCCAACCGAGATGACCTCCGGCGGCGACGGCGTCGTACCGTGAACGACGATCGAATAGTCGGAGAGCGGCGCCGAGAGAAAGAGCTGGTTGGGCGGGCTGTTCGAGATCGGCGCCACATTCACCGCCCGCGCCGCGGTGTCGAGCGAGGCGATGATCCGCAACTCGGCCGGCGTGCCGACCTCGGTCGTGCCGAGACGCAGATCGAACCCCTGCCCCGCCGACGTGACCAGCTTGAGGCCGACCCGGAATCGTTTTCCGGTGACCACGCGATCGAGCACGGTATCGGTGGATATCGGTACGGTCACCGTGTCGTGGAGCGACTCGGGCGCGTACGTATGCGATCCGAGAAAGCGATCGGGCCGGAAGAGCGACGCGAGCACCGAGGAGACGGTGTCGGCCACGCTCGTGTCGACGTCGTAGGCCTCGATGGTGATCGGCCCGGTCGGACGCTTGAGGCTGTCGGCGAAAGCCCGCGGCACGACGATGAACGCGCTGTCGATCGACGTGATCGGCGTGTCGACGCCCGCAAGCGTGAACGTGCCCGGGAGCGTATCGAACCGGACGATCGCCCGCGTCTCCAGCGTATCGCCGTGCGACGAGAGCATGAGAAAAGTCTCAGAGCCGATCGGCGGCAGCCCGGGGATCGTCGTGTCGACGGACACGGCGTCGATGATCGTGTCCTTGAGCGAGATCGCCTGCTCGGGACAGAGGAGTGGGCAGGACTTTCCAGCGTCGAGCTGCTCGGTGCAGGCGATCGCCGTGACGGCGGCGAGCGCCGAAAAGAGCGTGACTAGCGGCTTACGCAAAACGGGCTCTCCGGGTCATCGCCGGTCCAGGGAGTGCGGGGTGAACGCCGTCGGCAGGAGCGCGTCCAACGTCCAGCGCGCCTCGCGTCCGCGGCGGGTAACGCTCACGACGAGCAGGCGCGGCGAGAATTCCTCGAGCACCTGCCGGCACATGCCGCAGGGCGGCGTCGGTTCGTCGGCCTCCGTGGCAATCACGACAGTCTCGAACGACCGATTGCCGCGCGCTACCGCCGCAGCCACCGCACCGCGCTCGGCGCACATTCCGGAGGGAAACGCCGCGTTCTCGACGTTGCAGCCTTCGGTGATGCTGCCATCCGATGCGAGCAACGCCGCGCCGACCCGAAAGCTCGAGTACGGGGCGTAGGCTCGCTCCATGGCTGCGAACGCCCGCTCACGCAACACGGTCAGCGTTCGTTCGTCGCCAGGGGGTTCGACGCCCCCCGGCCGAGCTTCGGCGGCCATGTCAGCGTGTAACCAATTGCGGGAGGAACGACGTGCCCCTCCCGCGAAAGCCGATACCGAACCACTCGGCCACCGTGGCGCCGAGGTCGGAGAAGGTGGAGCGGCGCCCGAGCGAGGTTGGCCGCACGCGCGGTCCGAACGCCAGCAGCGGGACGCACTCGCGCGCGTGATCGGTCGACGCGGTCGTCGGGTCGTTCCCGTGGTCGGCGGTGATGAAGAGCAGATCGTCCTCGCGAAGTGAAGCCAGCAGGCCCGGCAGCGCGGCGTCGAACGCTCGCAGCGCCCCATAGAACCCCGGTCCGTCGTTTCGGTGCCCGAATGCCTGGTCGAAATCTACCAAGTTGGCGAAAAGGAACCCACTTACGGCCGTGCTCAACCACTGACCGATGGCGGCGATCCCTTCGGCGTTGTCCGCCGTATGGCGCGACGTGATCGCCCGGCCGGCGAACAGATCATCGACTTTGCCAACCCCGGCGCGGTCGATGCCGGCCCGCTCCAGGGCGTCGAGCAGGGTTTCGCCGGGGGGAGCGATGGAAAAATCACGGCGATTCCTGGTACGGGAGTACCCGCCAGGTGTCGAGACGAACGGCCGTGCGATCACCCTTGATACGTCGTGCGGCGCGACCAGCATCGCGCGCGCCAGTTCACACCCACGATACAGCTCTTCGAGTGGAATCACGCCCTCGTTTGCCGCCACCTGAAAAACGGAATCCGCCGACGTGTAGAGAATCCAGGCGCCCGTCCGTTCCTGTTCCGCGCCGAACCGCTCGACCACCACGGTACCGCTGCCGACGACATTCCCGATCACGGCGCGCCCGGTGCGGCGCTCGAATTGACCAACCACCTCCGGCGGAAAACCGTTCGGGTAGGTTGGGAAAGGACGCGTGAGATGAACTCCCGCGATCTCCCAATGGCCCGTGGTGCTGTCTTTCCCCGCCGAGCATGGCTCCATCAGCCCCCACGCCGCCGCTGGTGCATTGGTGGGCGCCACACCGGCGAGCGGCGCGATGTTGCCGAGCCCCGCGCGCGCGAGGGCGGGCAGATTCAGTCCACCGACGGCCCGCGACAAGTTGCCGAGCGTGTCACTGCCCACGTCACCGTACTTGGCCGCGTCGGGCGCCGCACCGATGCCGACACCATCGAGGACGAGAATCGCGGCGCGCTTCACGCCCCGTCCATCGGATCGATGTATCGTCGCGGAAGGCGGCCGCGCAGCCCGGTGAGCAATTCGTACGGACTCAGCTCGCCACACTCGGCGAGCTCGTTCAGCGTGATGCGCTCGCTGTCGTCGACGCCAAGCAGCGTCGCCACGTCGCCGATCTCACACGACATGCCGGTAACGTCGGCCATCGTCATGTCCATCGTCACCGCGCCGACGACGGGCGCTCGGCGTCCATGGAGCAGCACCGTGGCGCGATTCCCGAACGCGCGCCGGTAGCCGTCGCCGTAGCCGATGGCGAGCGTGGCAATGCGTCGCTCGCCATCGGCCCGCCAGGTCGCCCCGTAGCTGACCGTCTCGCCGCTCGGCACCGTCCGGAGGTCGATCACTCGCGCACGCACCGACGCGACGCCCTCGGGAAGCATGGCCGGCGCATTGCCGCTCGACACGCCGTAGAGAAATACGCCGGGCCGAACGACTGTCCAGCGCGACGGCCCGCGATGCTCGACCGCCGGACTATTCTCGGCGTGGATCATTGCCGGGCGCACCGGCAGCTGGGCGAGTGCGGTGTCGAACCGCCGCTCCTGCTCGTCACGCGTCGCGTCGTTCCGTTCGGCGGAATGGAAGTGTGTGAACACCCCTTCCGGTCCGTCGACGGCGAGGAGACCGCGCAGCGACTCGACGTCGGTCCAGGGCAAGCCCGCGCGATTCATGCCGGTATCGATCGCAAGTTGCCACGGGCGCCCCGTACGCTGCCAGCGCACGATCGCGTCGCGCGCGCCGAGGGCGGGCGTGAGATTCGCGCGTTCGGCGGCATCGAAGTCGCCGACGAGAAGCGGCGTGAAGACGACGATGGGGCGCATGATGCCGGCGCGCCGCAGCTCCTCGCCTTCGCCGACCGTCGCCACGCCGAAGCCCCATGGCTCGAGCGGTTCGAGCGCGCGCGCCACGCGCACCGCGCCGAGGCCGTAGCCATCCGCCTTGACCATTGGCAGGAGCGGCACGCCGGCGCGCGCCGCGATCGCCTGGGCATTGCGTAACAACGCGCCGAGGTCGACGTCGACCCAGGCGCGTCTGATCAAGCTGTGCATTGACCCATGATTCCGAGGGCGGGTAGTATACCGGACCCGAGGAGGCTATGCAAGAAAATTCGTCGCTCGATGACACGCTCGCGTTGATGCGCGATCTGCGCGCGCGCTGCGAGTGGGACGCGGCGCAGACGCATCAGTCGCTGCGGCCCTATCTGATCGAAGAAGCCTACGAGGTGGACGACGCGATCCGCTCGGGCGACGACGCGAAGCTGCGCGAGGAGCTGGGCGACCTGCTGTTGCAGGTGCTGTTTCACTCGGTGGTCGCCGCGGAGCGCGGCGCCTTCACGATGCGCGACGTGGCGGACGGCTTCATCGCCAAGATGAAGGCGCGGCATCCGCACCTCTACGGCGACGGGGCGCGCGAGCCGTGGGAGCGGATGAAGGCGAAGCGGCGCGAGAGCATCGACGACGGGCTGCCGGTCGACCTGCCGGCGCTCCACCGCGCCTTCCGCCTGCAGGACCGGGCGGCCGGCGTCGGGTTCGACTGGCCTGATGTCGAAGGTCCAATTCAGAAAGTCGAAGAAGAGTTGCTTGAAGTGCGGCACGAGATCGGCCGTCCCGAGGACGGCGCGCGCCGGGAGGCGCTCGAGGGCGAGCTCGGCGACCTTCTGTTCGCCGTCGTCAATCTCTGCCGCAAGGCCGGCGTGCATCCCGCGCTGGCGCTCGACCGGGCGAACCTCAAGTTCGCGCGCCGGTTCGGCGCGGTGGAGCGCACGGCCGTCGAGCGCGGCCTCCGCGTCGGCGAAGCGTCGCTCGCCGAGCTGGACGCAATCTGGGACGAGGTGAAGGGAGTCGAAGGTTGAACGTGGGACCGGGGACGCGCCGACGCGTGCCGTAGCGCTCACGTCCAACGCGCTACGGCCGCAACCGGTGCATCATCCGCGGAAAGGCAGACGCCTCACGGATGTGCTGGAGGCCGCAGATCCAGGCAACGGTTCGTTCGAGGCCGAGGCCGAAGCCTGAGTGAACGAACGTGCCGTACTTGCGCAGATCGAGGTACCAGCCGTAGGCGTCGACCGGGAGCTGCTCTTGGTGAATGCGGCGCAGCAGCCGATCGTAGTCGTCCTCGCGCTGCGAGCCACCGATGATCTCGCCGTAGCCTTCGGGCGCGAGGCAGTCGTCGCACAATACCGTGCGCGGATCGGCCGGATTCTCCTTCATGTAAAACGCCTTGGCCTCCTTCGGATAGTTCGTCACGAAGACCGGCCGGTCGTAGTCGGCGACGAGGAGCGACTCGTCTTCGGCGCCGAGGTCGTCGCCCCACTTCACCGCGCTCCCCTTGGTCTGGAGAATCTTCACCGCGTCGCCGTAGTCGACGCGATGAAAGGGGGCGGTCACGCGGGCGAGCGGCGCCAGGTCGCGCTCGAGCTCCGCCAGCTCGGCGGCGCGCCGCTCCAGACAGCGCTGGACGATGAACGAGACGAAGTCTTCCTGGAGCCGCATGTTGTCGTTCGAGTCGTTCCAGGCGACTTCGGGCTCGATCATCCAGAATTCGGTGAGGTGGCGCCGCGTCTTGGACTTCTCGGCGCGGAACGTCGGGCCGAACGTGTAGATCTTCCCGAAGGCCGCGGCCGCGGCCTCGCCGTAGAGTTGACCGGTCTGGGCGAGGTACGCGTTGCCCTCCTCGAAGTACTCGGTCGAGAACAAGCCGCTTCGTTCACCGATCGCCGCGGTGAGGATCGGCGTGTCGACGCGCAAGAAGCCGCGGGCGTAGAAAAAATCGTGAATCGCCTGTTCGATCTCGTTCCGCACGGCGAAGATCGCGCGCTGCCGCGCGCTGCGCAGCCAGAAGTGGCGGTGGTCGAGGAGAAAGTCGATGCCGTGCTCTTTGGGCTGAATCGGATAGTCGAGCGGGCTCGCTCCGACGATGGTGAGCGCGGTCACGCCCATCTCGTAGCCACCCGGCGCGCGCGCCTCGGCGCGCACCTCGCCGGTCAGGGCAACCGAAGTCTCGAGCGTGAGCTCCTTGAAGCGCTCCCAGATCTCCGGGGTCAGCTGCGTCTTCACGAAGACGGCCTGCATGACGCCGGTACCGTCGCGGATCACGGCGAACGCGACCTTTCCCGACGAACGTACGTGGGTCACCCAACCGCGAACGGTCGCGGTTTGCCCAACGTGCTGTGAGAGCTCGGCGATGCGTGGAGTTGTATCGGCCATGTGGTGCCGGCTAAGCTGCTGGTGTGGCGAGCCATAAGCCTATCGCTAACCTTCTAGCGACGGTACCCCTGGGGTACCGGTGGCTCGCGGTGGCCATCATCGCGGCGTCGTCCTTGCAGCGGCGTCGCATCATCAGAACGCCCCACGCACCGACATGACCCTGCGTTCGAGGCTGGCGGTTGGTCTCGTCACGATCACGATCATTCTCGTCGGCCCCCTCGTCTTCGCGATTCAGTCGCTCCGGCAACTGCGCGAGGGCGCTGAGGCGCTGCACGACAAGGAATTCGCGGCCTCGCTGCTGATTGGACGGCTGCGCACGGGGCTTTCGGATCTCAAGCGTGAAGAGCTCGCGCTCCTTTTCGCCAAGGACAGCGTGTCGCGCGACGTCATGGAGCACGAGGTCGCCCACGTTGGCGCGCTCGCCGACTCGCTGGCGCATTTTCAACTTCCCGAATACGCGATCGACATCGGCGCGTCGGTGCGGAAGCTCGCTGTCACGGCGCCGTCGGAATACCGCGCGGCGCTCGCCAGCGACACCACGGTCGCCGATTCACTCTCCAAGCATGCGTTCGTTCCCGCGCTGACGCACGCCGATTCGCTCGTGCTCTTCGCCGAGGACAAGCTGCGCGAGCGCACCGCGCAGCGCGTGGCCGACCAGGTGGCGCAGACGTCGCGGACCACGACCGTCTCGATCGCCGCGCTGTTCGTCGCGCTCGTCATCGCCGGATTGATCGCGTTCTTTCTGACGCGGTCGATCAGCCACCCGATCGACGAGCTGCGCTCGGGCATGCGCGCGGTGGCGGATGGCGATCTGACCTACAACCTCGTCATCCCCACCGATCGCTCCGACGAGCTCGGCCAGCTCGCCAAGAGCTTCCGCGACATGAGCCGACAGCTCGCCGAGCTCGACAAGCTCAAGGCCGAGTTCGTCTCCGTGGCGTCGCACGAGCTCAAGACTCCGATCAACGTGATGGTCGGCTATCTCCAATTGCTCGAGGAGGGCATCTACGGGCCGCTCACGCCCAAGCAGAAGGACGTCCACCGGACGCTCGTCGTCCAGGCCAACACCCTGCTCCGCCTCGTGAAGCAACTCCTCGATGTGAGCCGTTTCGAGGCGGGCGGCGGCCGACTCGAACCGCGCGAGATCGCCATCGAGCAGATGCTCGCCGATCTGGAGAGCGCGTTCCACGTGTTGGCGGTGCAGCGCGAGATCAAATTCCGGGTCGAGCGTCGCGACGGCGTGCCGGACACCGTGGTCTGGGATCTCGATCGGATCAACGAAGTGCTCGGGAATCTCCTCTCGAATGCGTTCAAGTTCACGCCGCGCGGGGGAACGGTCGAGCTGATCGTCGATTCCCTCGATGGATTGGTGCGCATGGTGATCCACGACACGGGCGCCGGCATTCCACCAGATCAGCTTCCGCGAATCTTCGACAAGTTCTATCAAGCGGATAATCAACGCGCGGCCCAGAGCGCCGGATCGGGCTTGGGACTTGCCATCGCTAAGCAGATTGTCGAGGCCCACGGAGGGACGATCTGGTGCGACAGCAAGCTCGGAGTTGGCACCCGGTTCACGATCAAGCTGCCGACGCGCGTCGTTCGTCGAACGACGGCCCAGCATCCCGTGGCCCCTCGGCCGGCTCGCACGCTCACAGTCCGCTGGCCGCACCGCCGAGGCTAGCGTCGACTCGCCGCTGGGCAGCCGTGGGGCGTCGCAGCTTCGTCGCGGCCAGCCTCGTCATGGCGGCCATGGCGAGCGGATGTGTCAGCTTCCACCGTCCCGAAAGCATGCTGCCGGCTCCAGTCCGCCAATGGCCGACGACGCTCGCTCGAGCGCAGGCCGCGGCGGCGCGCGGTGATTTCGACCAGGCCGACAGTGTGTTGGCCCAATTCGCCACGGCATACCCGGGCACGCCCGAAACGCTCGAGACAGCGTACTGGCGCGCGCTCTATCGCATGGATCCGAGCAACCACGCCGAGTCGATGCCGTCGGCGATGGCGTCGCTCGACGGCTATCTCGCTGACCACCGTCCCCGTCCACACGTGGCAGAAGCAGAGACACTGCGCCGCCTGGCCGGGCAGATCGACGGGCTGAATCACCTCGCCGCCACGACGATCGCCGAGCCGAAGGAAGTCGCGACAGCGCCGGTAGCGAAGAGCGCGGCAGGCGATCTCCGCAGCGACGCCGCCAAGTCGGCGGACACCCAGGCGAACGAAGCCGAGATCAAGCGGCTGAAAGACGAGTTGGCGAAAGCGAACGCCGAGCTCGAGCGCATCAAACGGCGCCTATCGCAGCCGCCTCCGCCTCAGCGCTGAACGGTCAACCGACGCGAAACAGCTCGAGCGCGCGGGCGTAGCGCTCGCCAAGCACGCGTCGAAGTCCGGCATGCTCCGGCAGCTCGAGGCCCTGGTCGCGCGACAACAATCGCGCTGCGGCGGCGCGGGCGCGCTCGTTGAGCACTTCGTCGCGCAGCGGATCGGCGATGCGAAAGGTGGCCACACCGCTCTGCCGCTCGCCGAACAGGTCGCCCATTCCGCGCAGCCTCAGGTCGGCGCGAGCGATCTCGAATCCATCTTCTGTCTGCGTGAACACCGCGAGGCGCTCGGCGGAATCCGGCGCGAGGTCCCCGAGCAGGATGCAGTAGGATTCCTCGGCTCCGCGGCCGACGCGCCCCCGAAGCTGGTGCAGCTGCGACAGGCCGAAACGCTCGGGATGCTCGATCAGCATGACCGTGGCGTTGGGCACGTCGATGCCGACTTCGATCACCGTCGTGGCGACGAGGAGATCGATCTCGCCGGCGCGGAACCGTCGCATGATCGCATCGCGTTCGCCGCTCGGCACGCGGCCGTGGAGGAGCGCCAGCCGGCGTGACGCAAACGGCCCCGCGGCCAGCGCCTCGTACATCGTGGTCGCCGCTTTGAGATCCGTCTTTTCAGATTCCTGAATGACGGGGTAGACGATGTAGCCCTGACGCCCGGTGTCGAGCTGCCGTTCGATGAACTGGAGCACCCGAGTCCGGCCCGACTCTTTGCGCAGCGCAGTCGTGATCGGCCGGCGGCCCGGCGGGCGCTCATCCAGAATGCTGAGATCGAGATCGCCGTAGAGCGTGAGGGCGAGCGACCGCGGGATCGGGGTGGCCGACATCAGCAGCACGTCGGGTGCCTCGCCTTTGGCGCCGAGCGCCTTGCGCTGTTCGACGCCGAAGCGGTGCTGTTCGTCGATCGCCGCGAAGCCGAGCTTTCCGAATTCGGTTCCCTGCTGCACCAGCGCGTGGGTGCCGACGGCGATCAGCGGTTCGCCGGTCGCCAGGCGAGCGGCGATCGCCTTGCGCTCGCGCGCGGCGAGACTTCCGGTGACGAGCACGGGCTCGATGCCGAGCGGAGCGAGCAGCCCGCGCATCGTCGTCGCGTGCTGCTCGGCAAGGAGCTCGGTCGGCGCCATGATCGCCGCCTGGTACCCGTTCTCGACGGCGACGAGCGCGGCGAACAGTGCGACGATGGTCTTCCCGCTGCCGACGTCGCCTTGGAGCATGCGGTGCATGCGGTGGTCGCTCACCATGTCGGCGACGATCTCGCGGACGGCACGCACCTGCGCGGCGGTGAGCTCGAACGGGAGGGCCTGGCGCAACCGCGTGGTGAGCTCGCGCTTGTTGACGAACCGCACCCCCGGCCGCCGTTCACGCGCCAGATCTTTCGCACGCTGCTGCAGGAGCTGCACGAAGAAGAGCTCCTCGAACGCGAGGCGTGAGCGTCCCGCGTTCGCTTCGGCGAGCGAGGTCGGGCGGTGCACCATGCGGAGCGCGTCGCGGACGCCGGGCACGCCGGCCGCGGCGAGGACGTCGGCCGGCAGGTATTCGGTGACGAGATCGAGCAGCGCGTCGAGGTGCGCGTCGACGATCGATCGGATGACCTTGAACGACAGCCCGTCCGTGGCGGGATAGACCGAGAGCACGCGGCCCTCGGCGGTGGCGTGGGCTTCGTCGCCGAGGTTGATGAACTCGCGTGGCTGGAGCTGGCGGCCGTGGAAGAAGCGCACCGCGCCGGCGACGAGCAACACGTCTCCTCTGGCGATCGACCGATCGAGGAAGGGCTGGCCCGGCCATGACACTTCTATCATTCCAGTATCGTCGCGCAGCACGGCCTGGAAGACGCGGAGGCCCTTGCGCGTGGGAATGACGCCCTTCGAGACGACGGTGCCGATCACGGTACCCTGCATCCCGGGCTCGAGCGACTTGATCGGCGTGACGGTGCTGGCGTCCTCGTAGCGGTGCGGGACGTGGAACAGCAGGTCGCCGGCCGTGATGACGCCGAGCTTGCGCAGCGCCGCGGCCCGCGCCGGCCCGACGCCCTTGAGGTAGGTGACCGGCGTGTCGAGGTAGAGCCGGCCTGCCCGCTGCCCGCGCTCGCGCTCGCTCACTCGCCGCTCAGCAGCTCCCGCGCGAACGTCGTCGGGTCGAAGGGAAGGAGATCGGCGGCCTGCTCGCCGACGCCGAGAAACTTGACCGGAACGTCAATGGCCTCGTGCACGGCGACGACGACGCCGCCGCGCGCCGTGCCGTCGAGCTTTGTCACGACGAGTCCCGTCACCGGGACCGCCGCCGCGAAGATCCTCGCCTGCTGCACGGCATTCTGGCCGATCGTGCCGTCGAGCACGAGAAGCGTCTCGTGCGGCGCGCCAGGCAAGCGCTTGGCGATCACACGCGCGACTTTCTTGAGCTCGTCCATGAGCCCTTCGCTCGTGTGCAACCGGCCGGCCGTGTCGACGATCAAGACGTCGACGCCGCTCGCGATGGCGGCGTCGATCGCGTCGAAGGCGACGGCGGCCGGGTCGGCGCCCGCGTTCGCCGCGACGAATTCGGCGCCGGTGCGCTCGGCCCACGCGCGGAGCTGATCGATCGCGCCGGCGCGAAAGGTGTCGCCGGCGGCAACCATGACGCGCCCGCCGATGCGCTTGAGGCGTTCGCTCAGCTTCCCGATGAAGGTGGTCTTTCCGGCACCGTTGACGCCGACGACGAGGATGACCGTCGGGCCGGCGGGAACGGTGCGCAGCGACGGCCCGCTGTTGCCGGCCCGCAGCGCGCGCTCGATGCCCTCGGCGAGCGCGTCGTGAAATTCGAATTCCGTGCGGACGAGGCCGCGCGCCGCGCGCCGCTCGACCTCCTCGACGAGCCGCAGCGTGACCGGCACGCCGAAGTCCGCCTCGAGCAGCAGCTGCTCGAGCTGCTCGAGCGACCCCGGCGCGACGCCGCCCTTGGCCAGCACCCGAACGTCCATCACGGCGACGTCCTTGATGCGCTGCCAGAGCGAGCGCTTGGGTGCGTCGCCGGCCTTTTTGATGAGTCGCATTAATGTTCGTTCAACATGATACAATAATAACAATCATCGCATGCCTCGCCGCCGACGCAGAATCCACTCGATGCAGAGCAGCGCGATCGCCAGCCCGTACACCCACCCCATGCCCCGCAGCCGCGGCGCGGCGTCGGCCGTGACCGCGCCCGTCACGCTTGCCGGCATCAGCCGCGGCGCCCGCGGCAGCCATTCGCGCGACGGATTCACGACGAGCAGCGCCGCACCCCCCGCCGCCGTCACGTCGTACACGCCCGCGGCAATCGGCTTCGTCTCGATCACACTCGCATCGGGCGCGAAGCGGAGCGTCAACGAATCCACGCGCGGCGTACCACGCGCCCGCAGCACGACGGTCACGACCGAATCCACCGGGGCGCCGCGCCGCCAGCGAATCGGATCGCCGGCACGGACGAGCCGTTCGTCCGGCACGGCGGCCCGGCGGTCGGCACGCTCGGCGGCCAGCCAGTCGAAGATGCTGCCCCACAGCGCCGTAAAGGCGTCGGCCGAGACGCCGCCGCGAAAGCGCCAGCGCCAGAGCCCCGACGCGGCGATGATCGCGACGCGGCGCGGTGCGTCCTGGCCGACGACGATCGGCCGCTGCTCGGCGCCGCGCCCGCGCCGCGCCTGCACGCCCTCCCACGCACCCTTCGCCTCGACCGGCGAGAGTCCCACCGGCGGCAGGCTGTCCCACGCCACGCCGCTCAACGCGGCGGCGAGCGGTGACGGCGGTGCGGCCGAGGCGTACCACTCGCCTTCCGCGCCCGACGTCACGACGAGTGCCAACGGACCGAGCGTCGCGGCACGCGGCGGACCGAAGGCGCTCGTGTCCCCATGGATGATCGCGACCGGCGCGTCGTGCAGCGCCTGGCGCACCTCTTCCTGCGTCACCGGTGTCAGCGCACCATCGATGCGCCACTCGCCCGGCGCGACGCGGAAATAGCCGCGCGTGGGAATGCCGAGCGAACCGCGAAGCACGGCGAGCGCGTAACGTGCGTCGAAGTCGGGTGACGTCGACACGAACACGGCGCTTGCCGCTCGCGACAGATCGACCGCCACGCCCGCCGTGTCGTTGCGCGGCTCGGCATCGCCCGGCGAACGAACAATGGCCTGGAGGAGCGCCGGGCCGGCGGCGCCGTCGAGCTTCGTCTTGAGATCGAACGTTCGCTCGCCGAACGGCGCGAGCGAATCGAGCGTGAGCGATCCGAGCGGCTTGCCGGCGAGCGTGAGATCGATTCGCCCGGCGCGCGCACCGGCACCGCCGGCGCCGATCGACACGCGCACGTCGGCGCTGTCTCCGCTCACCACCGCGCGTGGCGCATCGATGGAGACGACGGCTGCATCTCGCTGCGGCTGGTGGGCAAGCACGATGATGCGCGAGCCGGCGGGAAGGGTCGCGGCCGCGTCAGGATCGTCGATCTCGCCGTCGGTGACGACGGTGATCGGATGGCCGGCGCCGAGTGCGCGGTCGACCGCCGGCCGGAGACGCGAGGATTGGTCGCGCGGCGTGGTGATCGTATCGCCGCGCCGCATCGAGTCGCCGAACACGAACAGCGATTCAGCGCCGACGCGGCGCGCTGAATCGAGCGCGGCACGCCAGAGCGCCGGGCCGCCGCGCGTCATGCTCAGCGAACCGTCGAGCGCGGCCCATTCCGGCACGCGCTTGGCGAGCGACGCGGGCGCGTCGAGCAGGAGCGCCACGACCAGCGCCACAGCCGCGACGCGCAGCAGCGCATTGAGGCGCGCGCCCCATCCGCCTCGCAGCACGCTCGAGCCGTACTGGACGAAGCCGACGATGAGACCGGCGGCGAGTGCAATCAGCCACGGCGACATGGGCCGTAAGCTAGCGAGCGCCCTGTCGGACGGGCGCGGGTGTCAGCTACCGCGCCGCCAGCTTGGTGACGCCGTTCAGCGGGGCGTCGAGCGATGCGAGCATGCGGTCGCGAAGCTGCGTGAACTCGGCGCGCTCCGCGGCGGGCACGGGTTCGCCGCCCGTCGATTTGAGTGCGATCCGCGGGTCGCGCTGCTGGCCGTCGACGAGCACCTCGAAGTGGAGGTGAGGCCCGGTGCTCAGCCCCGTGCTGCCGACGTATGCGATCGTTTCGCCGATCGTCACGCGCGAGCCTGCATGGATGCCGGCTTGATAACGGCTCAGATGGCCGTACCGCGTCACGAAGCCGTTGCGATGGCGAATCTCGAGAAGGTTGCCGTAGCCGTTGCTCCACGAAGCGCGCGTCACGACGCCATCGCCGATGGCGCGCACGGGCGTCCCCATGGCCGCCGCGTAGTCCATTCCCTTGTGCTCGCGCATGCCGCCGAGGATCGGATGCTCGCGCATGCCGAACACGCTCGAGATGCGTCGAAACTCGAGAGGCGCACGCAGGAACGCGGCGCGCATCGACTTGCCGTTCTGATCGAAATAGTCACCGGTCGCCGACTTGCTCGAGAAGCGCACGGCGTCGATCAACGTGCCGGAAAGCTTGAACGTCGCCGCGATCACCTTGCCGATGCGCACGACACCGGTCGGCGCGATCATCCGCTCGGCAATCACCTTGAATTCGTCGCCGACCTGCAGATCGCGGCTCATGTCGACGCGGTACTCGTAGACGTCGGCCAACGCCCAGGCAAGCTGCTGGCGTGCACCGGCCGGCAGATCGCTCTTCGCGCTCGAGTCGATCGCTTCGTAGAGATTCGACGCGATGGTGCCGCCAACGGCGATCGTGTCGGTCGTCCAGGGCAGCCGTTCCTCGGTGCCCGCCCAGCTGTCGCCGGTCCGACGCAGGTGCAGCAGGCGGTCGGTCGCGATCTGGAGCGTCACTTCAGACGGAGACGAGTCGGCCGCTTCGGAGCGAATGGTGACCGGCATCCCGGCTGGAATTCGCCGGGGATCGAGCGATGCGCCCGTCGTGGCAGCCTGCATCGCGCGCGTCACGGCGGCGTCGTTCAAACCGCCGCGCTTGAGCAGGGATCCGAGCGACTCGCCGCGGCCGAGGGTATCGAAGCGGAGCTTCCAAGTCGGCACGGCTGCCTGCGTCGTGAGGACTTCGGCGGCCTTGCGATCGGGATCGGGAAGCTGTGGGGTGAGGCGAAGCGCGGCAGCGAAGAGCAGCGCAACCAGGAGATACAAGCCGAACCGAATGAGGTTCGGCTTCAATCCATCTGTCTCCGAATGAACGTCGGAATCTCCATGTCGCTGAGATCCTGCGACGGCTTGTCGGGCGCAGCGGGACGCGGCGCGCGCGGAATCTCCGGCCGCTGGGTGCTGCCGATGACTCGCGCGGGACGATTGGCCGGGAATGGAATGACCGGCGCGCCCTTGTTGGGCAACACGACACTTGGCTGTTCGTGCGCCGGCGTGCCGACCTGCAACGCTCGGTCGAATCCGGTGGCAATGACGGTGACGCGAATCTCACCCTGCATCGCCGGCTCGTGCACGGCACCGAAGATGATCTCGGCGTCGTCGCCGACGGCGTCGTGGATGATCTCGTTGATTTGATGCACCTCACCCAGCGTGAGGTCAGCGCCGCCCGTGATGTTCACGAGCACGCCGGTCGCGCCGGAGATGCTGACGTTGTCGAGCAGCGGCGAGCTGATCGCCTGTTGGGCGGCTTCCATGGCGCGGTTCTCACCGCGGCCCACGCCGGTGCCCATCAGGGCAGAACCGCCCGCCTGCATCACGGTGCGGACGTCGGCAAAGTCGACGTTCACGAGACCGGTGACGCTGATCAGCGATGAGATGCCCTGCGTGGCGTGGAGCAGCACTTCGTCGGCCTTCTTGAGCGCATCCTGGAACGGAATGCCCTTGCCGACGACGGCGAGCAGGCGCTCGTTCGGCACGACGATCATCGTGTCGACGTTCTTGCGCATGTCGGCGATGCCCTGCTCCGCCTGGCGCATGCGCTTGCGTCCCTCGAACAGGAACGGCTTGGTGACGATGCCGACGGTGAGCGCGCCCGCTTCCTTCGCGAGCTCGGCGATCACCGGCGCGGCGCCCGTGCCCGTGCCGCCGCCCATGCCGCAGGTGATGAACACGAGGTCGGCGTTGGAGAGCGAGCGGCCGACTTCGTCACGATTCTCTTCGATGGCCTGACGTCCGATCTCGGGGCGAGCACCGGCCCCGAGGCCGCGCGTCAGCTTCTTCCCGATTTGAACTTTCACATCGGACTTGGACGTGAGCAGCGCCTGCGCGTCGGTGTTGATCGAGATGAACTCGACGCCCTCGAGGTGCTCGTCGATCATGCGATTGACCGCGTTGCCGCCGCCACCGCCGACGCCCACCACCTTCATGCGGGCGTTCTGAGTCGCGCTCTCTTCGAACTCGAAGATCATTGAGAACGGTCCATACTTCGAAAGTGGCTGATCGGAACGGCGGGAAGGAACTGCATCGGTGACGAGCGGGGCGGAGCGAACAGCGGAGAGCCGTCGGCCGGTCGTCAGAAAAGGCTCGGGCAATATAATGCTTTCTGGCTTTCCGACTACCCCTCTCCAGACGACGATGTGGAAAAAGAATCACATCACCGAACTGCCCGACTTATCCACAGTTACACGCGAAAACGCAGCTTTTTGATCGAGGGTTTTCGAGCGCCGTTGTGGATTACCTTGGCACGGCGCTAGCCCCGGTGTTTCAATGTGTTGGACCCGCCCGACGGCTATAGCTGCAAACAGAAATGCGGCGGCCGCGCGGTCAAAAGAAGTCCTGCAGCCAGAACCGGATCTTCGCGGCGATTCCCTCCATCCCCTTCCCGATTGGCGTCCGCTTGGCGCTCGTCGCCCCGCCGAGCGCGATCCGGTTGCCGCCGTAGAGCGCCAGGCCGACGACCGTGGCGAACCGCGGCGCCTCCACCGAGTCGAGGAGACCCCCGAGATTCTCACCCGGCACGCCGATCCGAACGCCAGTCCCGAACACGTCGCTCGCCAGCTCGGCGACCCCCTGCATTGCCGCCGCACCCCCGCCGAGCACGACCCCAGCGCTCAATTTGCCGGCGAAGCCCGCCGACGAAATGTCACGCTGCACGAGGCCAAAGATCTCGTCCATCCGCTGGTGGATGATGTGCGCCAACAACTCGCGCGGGATCTGGCGATCGCCTTGCGCGACGGTGCTCGGCAGCTGAATCACCTCCGCCGGATCGATCAACGGCTCGTAGGCGCAACCATAACGCTCCTTGATCCGCTCCGCGTCGGCCTGCGTCACACCCAGACCGTGAACGATGTCGCTCGTCACGTTGTTGCCGCCGAATGCGATCGTGCCGAGATGCCGAATCTTTCCCTCGTGGAAGACGGCGAGGTCGGTGGTGCCGGCGCCCATCTCGACGAGCGCCGTGCCGAGCTCCTTCTCGTCCTCGGTGAGCACGGCGAGCGCGCTCGCCAGCGGCTCGAGCACGAGCTCGCGCACTTTGTACCCGGCGCGCTCGACCGATTTGCGGAGATTGATCGCCGGCGAGCTGCCGATCGTGACGAGATACATCTCCGTCTCGAGGCGCGTACCGCTCATCCCGATCGGATCGCGAATGCCGATGTTGCGATCGACCGTGTACTCCTGCGGAATGGCATGCAGCAGCTCGCGATCTTGCGGGATCGCCTGCGCGCGCGCGACTTCGTTCGCGCGGTCGACGTCGGACTTGTTGATCTCGTCGTGGCTCACCGCGACGATGCCCTTGCTGGTCATCGCCTGGACGTGCTCGCCGGCGATGCCGGCGTAAACCTCTTCGACCTTGGCGCCCGCCATCCGCTCGGCGTCCTGCATTGCCTTGCGGATCGAACGCGTCGTTTCCTCGATGTCGGAGACGACACCGCGGCGAAGTCCGGTCGTTCGTGCCTGGCCGACGCCGAGCACCTTGATCGTCGGGTGCTTCGGAAGATCGCCCTCGACCTCGGCGATGAGGGCGGTCGTCTTCGCGGAGCCGATGTCGAGTCCAGCGACGAGGCGTTCCAAATTCATTGAAGTCTGGCGATCACTTGGTCACGGAAGCGAAGATCGAGCTCGGTCACACGGAGCTGCCGTTTCTTGAGATCCGCCTCGACGGGATCGATGTCGGCGAGGCGGTCGAGCGACACGTTCTGCATCACACGCACCGGCTCGCCCGCCAGCTCGAGCAGGAGATCCGACGGACCGGTGCGACGTACGGCATTCACCCGACGGTACAGCGCCGGCATCCCCGTCCGCATCTGGCCGAGCAAGTGCAGCAATGGAAGATCGCGTTGCGCGAGCACGGGTGCGTCGACGGTGACGCGGGTCGGATCGATCGGGAGCTGCACCCCGCGAGCGTCGTAAGCCCGAAGGCCGCCGCTCGTCGGAACGAGCGCCACCGGAACGCGCTCCGTCACGATCACGACGAGCGTTCCGGGCAGCTTCCGGCGAATGGCGACACTTTGAATTTCCGGATGGGCGGCGACGCGAGCGACGAGCGGCGCCGTGGGATCCCAGACGGACGCCGTGGTATCGACGTGCAACCGGGAGAGAATGTCACTGGGTGATAGATAGCGTGCTCCGACGATCTCGACGCGACGAACGCGAAAAAACTCCATGCGGCGCATCAGCAGGGGTGCCCAGAGTGGCGACGTCAGCGCGAGGAGCGCGGCGATGCCGAACAGCGCGAGCTTGAGCCGACTGAT